>NZ_JBWKDT010000065.1:0-24691 GCF_056435785.1 Streptomyces sp. NPDC043870 | reverse complement strand
AACATCGACAAGATCCAGACCCAGTTGGGCGGGGCCACCCCGTCCGTCGCAGCCGCACTCGACGGACAGGACTCCGGCGGGGGCCACCAGGGCCATGGGGCCGGACACGGCAGCCCCAAGCCTGCCACCGGCCCGGACGTCGGCCTCGACAAGGTCGTCGAGGCGGCCCGGGCCGAAGGGGTCGACGAGCAGATCCAGATCACCCTGCCCGGCGATGGCCAGGGATATGTGGTCAAGGAGCGCGACCGGCAGTTCCCGGTCCACCTCGACTCCGTCGCCGTCGACCCGGCCGACGGACGGGTCATGGACACCCTGCGCTTCGCGGACTACCCGCTGCTCGCCAAACTGACCCGCTTCGGCATCGACGTCCACATGGGCTACACCTTCGGCCTGGTCAATCAGCTGGCCCTCGTGTCCCTCGCCGTCGCGCTGATGTTCCTCGTCATCTGGGGCTACCGCATGTGGTGGCTGCGCCGGCCGACCAAGGAACACAAGCTGAGCGCGGGCCGCCCCATGCCGCGCGGCGCCTGGCGCAGGGTGCCGGTGCCCGCCCTGCTCCCGCTCGCCGCGGCGACCGCACTCGTGGGCTGGTTCGTACCGCTGCTCGGTATCAGCCTTCTGGGGTTCCTCGCCGTCGACGTCGCACTGGGCCTGGTGGCCAGGGCACGCGCGAAGGCGTGACGGGCGGAGGGGGCCGGTGCGTACGCGCCGGCCCCCTCTCGCTTCCGTCAAGTCAGGGCGTGTACTTGTAGCCCACGCGCCGCACCGTCTGGATCGTGTGACGGTGCTCGGCGCCCAGCTTGCGGCGCAGCCGCGCCACGTGGACGTCGACCGTCCGGCCGTCGCCCACGTGACCGTAGCCCCACACGGTCGTCACCAGCTGATCGCGGGTGTGCACGCGGTGCGGATGCGCCACGAGATGGGCCAGCAGCTCGAACTCGAGGTACGTGAGATCGAGGGTGCGCCCGTCCACGGCCGCGGTGCGCTGGGCGCTGTCGATCCGCACCGGACCGTGCCCGCTCTCGTCCGCGTCCCCGTCCGGGCCGCCCGGGCCCAGGCCGGGGGCGAGGTCCGGGGCGAGACCCGGTTCCAGGGCCGGTGCTGCCGCGAGAACCGGCGGCTGCTGGTCGGCCGGTACGAGAACGAGGTAGCCGACCATCGGGGGCCGGCCCGGGAGGACGGGCAGCGTGTGCTGGGGCGCCGGCAGCCAAGTGGCGCCCGGCGGAAGGAAGTCCGCGACACGCACCACCTCGTCCGGGTCGACGGCCCGGAGCCGGTGCCGCTTCTGGAGGGTGGTCGTGGTGCCGGTGACGGTCGCAGCCGAGGAGGAACGGGAGTTCGCCATGAGAGGTCAGCTCTTTTCGCGCGGAGTAGTCGTCGAGATCGACAGGACGTACGTACGTCGTGCGCGTCGGCCGAAGGCCTCGGAGAGGCTTTAGAGGGCCGACGCGTTCCTCGCGCGGCAACACACACGGTCGAAGTCGTGGTGCTGACGGGAAGGCCAGAACGGCTCAAGGTCGCTGCGACCTGTCACGTTGCTCTGAAGGCTGGCCATTCCCTTATTCAAGCAGATGAAGCGGGTCGGCAGCAGACCCCTCTCACGAGGCGGACGAGAGCCGTCCCTTCTCGCGAGGCGCCCTCTCACGAAGCGGACGAGAGCCGTCCGCGGCTGCCGAATCCGTGCGCCCACTGACAACGAAAGGGGCGCCCGCCGGTTCCGGCGGGCGCCCCCAACAGCAGGGTGCGGACGGATCAGACCTGGCCGGCCTTCTCCAGCGCGCTGCAGCACGTGTCCACCAGCAGGCGGGTCACCACGTACGGGTCGACGTTCGCGTTCGGACGGCGGTCCTCGATGTAGCCCTTGCCGTCCTGCTCGACCTGCCACGGGATACGGACGGAGGCGCCGCGGTTCGACACGCCGTAGCTGTACTCGTTCCACGGGGCGGTCTCGTGCAGACCGGTGAGACGGTCGTCGATGCCGGCGCCGTAGTTCTTGACGTGGTCCATCGGCTTGGAGCCCTCACCGAGCGACTCGCACGCGGTGATGATCGCGTCGTAGCCCTCGCGCATCGCCTTCGTCGAGAAGTTGGTGTGCGCACCCGCGCCGTTCCAGTCGCCCTTCACCGGCTTCGGGTCGAGCGTCGCGGAGACGTTGAAGTCCTCGGCGGTGCGGTAGAGCAGCCAGCGGGCCACCCACAGCTGGTCGGAGACCTCCAGCGGCGAGAGCGGGCCGACCTGGAACTCCCACTGGCCGGGCATGACCTCGGCGTTGATGCCGGAGATGCCAAGACCCGCCTTGAGGCAGTTCTCCAGGTGCGCCTCGACGACGTCACGGCCGAAGATCTCGTCCGCGCCGACGCCGCAGTAGTAGCCGCCCTGCGCGGCCGGGAAGCCGCCGACCGGGAAGCCGAGCGGACGGTCGCCCTCGAAGAAGGTGTACTCCTGCTCGATGCCGAAGATCGGCTCCTGGGAGGCGAACTTCTCGGCCACCTCGGCGAGCGCGGCACGCGTGTTGGACTCGTGCGGGGTCATGTCCGTGTTGAGGACCTCGCACATCACCAGCACGTCGCCGCCGCCGCGGATCGGGTCCGGGCAGGAGAAGACAGGCTTGAGCACCCGGTCGGAGGCGTGGCCCTCGGCCTGGTTGGTGCTGGACCCGTCGAAGCCCCAGATGGGAAGCTCGGCGATGCCTGCGGCAGAGCCCGTCAGAATCTTCGTCTTCGAGCGAAGCTTCGCGGTCGGCTCGGTGCCGTCGATCCAGATGTACTCAGCCTTGAAGGTCACGGGGCCTCATCCTTTGGGGTGCAGCGGGTATGAGGCGCAGCTTCGCAACACGGGATTTCCCGTCCATTGCCCGATTGTGAACCCCGTGTTACTCAGGTTTCCTTCGTTTGTCGTGATCTCTGTGCGACCACATGGGCGTTGAGCAGCGACTCGAATCCGGCATTCCGGATTCGTCGGACCAGCTCGGCGTAACTGCTTCCGAGCGCCTCGGCGGTGCGTCCTAGATGCCAGTCGTGCCCGGCCAGCATGCGCAGCAGATGGCCGCGGCGGATCTGGTTCTCGGACAGCCGGAACGTCTTCAGATAGGCCGTGCGCCCCTTGTGGTCCGTGATCAGCTCACCGATGTGCTGCGCGCTCTGCGCCCGGTGGAAGGGCGGCAGGAAGCGATGGAGGGCGTACGGACCCATCCGGTGGACCCGCTCGAAGGCGTACGGAGTCTCCAGCAGGTCCCGGGCGAACAGACCCGTGTGTGCCTCCTCCCAGGCCCGCTCCTGGGCACGGGCCGCCGCCCGCAGATCCACGAGCGTCTCCAGGTGCCGGCCGTCCCCGATCCGCGCGGCGAAGTCCGGCACCGGTCTGCCGTAGAGGGCGTACTGATGGACCAGCTCGCCGTACAGGTCCTCCAGCAGTGACGGATGCAGCGCGCGGTAGTCGTCGGGGTGCGGCACGACGAACGCCGCGGCGAGCGCGTCCGCCGCGTACACCATCACCCCGCACTGCCCCGGATGGATCTCGAAGACCCGAAGCGCCTCCGACAGCCCGTACACCTCCCGGCCCGTGTACGCGTCCTCGGCGCGCGGCGCGAGCCCCTGCCGGACCGCCTGCTGGGACCACTCGTCCCAGACCACGGACGGCCCGCCGAAGTGCAGCGCCAGATATCCCTCCAGGGCGAGATGGAGCGGCAGGAGCCGCAGTCGGTTCTCGCCCTGCTTCCGCTTGGCTATGCGGTGGTGGCGGCGCACGTGAATGCGGTTCGGGGCCCCGCCGCCGAGCTGGGTCCCGTACGCCGCCGACTGCGTGCCGTCACCGGACCAGTCCGCGACGAAGCCGTGCGGGACGTACGAGACGTACTGAGTACGCGGGCCGACGTCCACGATGCCGAGACCGCCGTACACCTCGTGGCGCAGCCGCAGCCCTTCGAGCGGCTCCTCCCGCACCAACGGCACGAGCCGGATGCCGCCCCACACCTGCGCCGGACGAGCCGTCAGTCCCGTGAGATCGATCTTCGTCATCGCCTGTCCTCGTGCTCCAGGAAGCGGGCGACCCGGCGGTCCAGATACGCCCGCAGCTCGGCCGGCCCCGTGCGCCCCTCCGCGAACTGCGCGATCTCCACCAGCGCCGGCAGATCCTCCGCGTCGCGGATCCCGGCGGTCGGCACGCTCGGCGCCAGCCGCCGTACGTCGAAGCCGTCCGCGTCGTATACGGGGTTGAGGTGCACGACCACGGTCCGCCGGTCCGGGTCGAGCCGCGTGCGCCAGACGCGCAGCACCTCGCCCGCGAGCCCCGGCGGGGCGTTGTCCCAGCCGTCCGAGACGATCACCAGGCGCTCGGGTGAGGTCTCCAGCGCGTCGATGATCCGCGTGCCCAGCGGGGTCGGCCCCCAGGGCCGCACGAGCAGCGGATCGGTGCCTCCCGACGTCCACAGCGCGGTGTACGTCCGCGAGAGGGCCTCCAGCAGGAAGTGCCCGGCCAGCGCCACCGCCAGGGGCCGGCGGCGCTTCACGCCCGAGCCGGACGCGGAGTAGCTGTCGTCGAGGACCGCCGCGACCCGCCCCCACGTCCCCGTGTACGGACCGGCCGCGCGCCGCGCCGCCGCCCGGAGCGCTCCGGTCAGCTCCGCGCGGCGCGCCACGCGCTCCTCGAAGGTGAGCGAGAGGACGTACAGCGCGAGCCGGGTCAGCGGCATGGCGGTGAGATCGGCGGCCGGGCCGCCGGAGCGCTGTGTGCGCAGCCGCTCCAGCCGGGTCATCCGGGGTGCGATCCGCTCCAGGAACTGCTCGCGCCGGACGCCGTGCTCGGCGGCGAAGCCCTCGGCGACGGTGAACGGCAGCTCGTACAGTGCCCCCTGCTCGTAATGCGCGCGGCGGTAGGCGTCCAGGTACGGGTGCTCGTAGCGGACGCGCCGCCCGGGCGCGAAGAGGAAGTCCCCCGACTCCGGGTCGGCGAAGGAGTGGTGGGCGTGCCGGGCGGCGGCCTTCAGACCCGGGCGGTACTTCACCGCGTCATGCGCCGGGTCCGGCCGGGCCGCCAGCCAGTCCCGCATGATCGCGCGGGTACGACGGTTGTTGACCTTGGCGGCACGCAGTGCGCGGAAGAGCCGGTACACGCGCTGCGGCGGCAGCACGGCGAGCCGCGCCGCGATCAGCCGCCCCTCGACGGCCTTCTGGTCGTCGTCGGCCTCGCCCGCCGTACGCAGCAGCCACTCGACGATCCGTACGGCGTTGTGATCGTTGATGTCGAGCGCGAGCGTCGCCGCGTAGAGCGGCCGGTAGTTGACGCGTACGTACTCGTGCACGAAGCCCAGCGAGATCCGCTGCTCGTACGCCTCGGACCGGAACTCGCGCTGGCCGGTCGCGGTGATCGCGGCATTGACGAAGAGCAGTACGTCCTCGGCCGCGACGAGATCGGCGTGCGTGTCCGCCATGGTGTTCCCCCGAACATCCCCCGTGCGTACGTATGCGAAGGCCGGCCGGGGAATGGGGGCGCGAACGGCGAAATCATTGCGTCAGAAGCAGGTCTCGGAAGTCGCGCCGGAGTCCCGCGGCCGGCCGTGGCAACGTAGCACTCGTCA
Source organism: Streptomyces sp. NPDC043870 (assembly GCF_056435785.1). Taxonomy (NCBI): domain Bacteria; kingdom Bacillati; phylum Actinomycetota; class Actinomycetes; order Kitasatosporales; family Streptomycetaceae; genus Streptomyces; species Streptomyces sp. NPDC043870. The sequence goes on along the minus strand of NZ_JBWKDT010000065.1, from coordinate 19,116 downwards.
CCAGCCGTTCCGCCACCGGTTTTCACGAGGGTGCCGGTCTTTGCCCCGAGTTGAGCAATGCGGCCTGCGACACGAGGCGTCGAACCCGTAACCGGCCTGCGTGAGGCGCGACATGGCAATATTCGTCAGCCTGACGTGAATCCTGCTGAACCCAGCTCTGGTCCGTCCCCGCTCTGCGATGCTGGTGACCAATCGAGAGGGGCCGCGGCAATGCAGTGGAAGATCCACGGGGAGCGTCCGATCTACGAGAACCCATGGGTGAAGCTGTGGCTCGCCGACGTCGAGCAACCGGACGGGCACCGGTGGGAGCACCATGTGGTCAAGCTCCGTCACCTGGCCGTCGCCGCTGTGGTCAACGATCGTCGGGAAGTCCTGATGATGTGGCGGCACCGCTTCATCACGGACACCTGGGCGTGGGAACTGCCCATGGGCCTGGTCGAAGAGGGCGAGTCCCCGGCCGACACCGCGGCCCGCGAAGTGCTGGAGGAGACCGGCTGGCGCCCCGGCGCGGTCAAGCCGCTGATCTACGCCGAGCCGGCCAACGGCATCACGGACTCTCAGCATCACGCCTTCCGGGCCGACGGCGCGACGTACGAGGGCCCACCGACCGAGAAGAACGAGTCCGACAGGATCGAGTGGATTCCGCTGGCCGACGTCCGCGGAATGATCGACCGGCGCGAGATCGTCAGCAGCGGCTCTCTCGTCGGGCTGCTCTACGTGCTCATGGACGAGGCGATCCGCTGACCTGGCGGGGCAGGGCCAGCCGCGTCCCCAACCTAATCCGGTATTAGCGGCGCTCGGTGGCCGGGCAGCGTCGGGTGAAGACACCTATCCCCAACACGGTCCTACAGACCCTCTGTGAGAGCGGTGATTCTCGAGACTTCCTGGTCACCGCAGCGCTGCTAAGCGTTGACGATCACGTGGGCGTCGGACGGGCGCCTTCGCCTGACCGGGCCTTGACGCTTCGAAGCAGATCGGTGGCGTTCTTCGTCCTCACGACCGTCAACACGGTCGCCTTGATCACTCGTTGGTGTTGGTGGCGCGAGCCCGCCGCACGGTGACCTCTCGATACGCCCGAGCTGTCTGAGCTCCCGCATAGACCGAGGCCCGTGGGGTGAGCTGGTGCCACGAACGGCTACTGAGGTGGCGGACCGGCCAACGCGTCGAGTCCTGGGATTAGGTCGCTGCGTGGCCCGCATGCGCTCGTGACCAGCGCAACCTGCACAAGGAAGAGGATCATTTTGTTCTACTGCGGCATCGACTGGGCGGAACGCACACACGACGTCGCCCTGGTCGACGACAGCGGCCAGTTACTGGCCAAGCGGCACATCACCGACGATGCCGCCGGCTACAAGATTCTGCTGGACATGCTCGCCGAGTACGGCGACACCGAAGGGAATCCGATCCCAGTCGCGATCGAGACGTCCCGCGGACTGCTGGTGGCAGTGCTGCGGACCGGCAAGCGGCAGGTATTCGCGATCAACCCGATGGCTGCAGCCCGTTACCGCGACCGGCACTCCGTCTCGCGCAAGAAGTCCGACCCCGGCGACGCCTTGGTCCTGGCGAACATTCTGCGCACGGATATGCACGCCCACCGGCCGCTGCCGCAGGACACCGACCTCGCACGCGCCGTCTCCGTCCTTGCCCGCGCTCAACAGGACGCCACTTGGAACCGGCAGCAGATCTCCAACCAGCTCCGTTCCCTGCTGCGGGAGTACTACCCGGCCGCCTTGACCGCGGCCGAGTCCTGGAAGAATGGACTTTGTCGGCCCGAGGCCCGCGAGATCCTCAAGGCGGCTCCGACACCATCCCGTGCTGCCCGGCTGACCCGCGTCCAGCTCCAGGCCGCTTTGAAGCGGGCGGGCCGCAAGCGGGGCATCGAGGCCGAGGCCGACCGGCTCCGGGATGTCTTCCGGGCCGACTGGGCCCATCAGCCGCAGCTGGTCGAGGACGCACTCGGCAAGCAAATGCTCGCACTCTTAGTGCAGCTCGAGGCTGCCTGCCAGGCTGCCGACGACCTCGCCGAGGCGGTGGAGGAAGCTTTCCCTCAGCACCCGGACGCTGAGATCATCCTCAGCTTCCCCGGCCTCGGCGTCCAACTCGGCGCCCGGGTGCTTGCCGAGATTGGAGACGACCGTGACCGCTTCGCCGACGCCCGCGGCCTGAAGGCATACGCCGGCGCATCGCCCATCACCAGAGCCTCTGGCAAGAAGTCGAGCATCACCCGCCGATGGGTGAAGAACGACCGGCTCAACCACGTCGGCTACCTCTGGGCGTTCTCCGCCATCACCGCCTCACCCGGAGCCAAGGCACACTACCGGCGCCGACGCGACGACGCCGGAGACTGGCACGCCGCCGCCCAGAGGAACCTCTTCAGCCGCATGATCGGTCAGCTCTACCACTGTCTCCAAAGCCGTGAACACTTCGACGAGCGCACGGCTTTCCCCACCACATTCGCTGCCGCAGCTTGACGAGATAGGGCCCTGAGGTGTCTCACGAGGCAATACACCTGGCCCAGGCCGTGCTCTCGTCCTTGTATCAGGTCGAGAGCTCACCAGCGATCAGCTCCGTGCCTTCTCGATGGCCTCGAAGATGTCGGCATCGGTCTCCTGCTGCCAAGTCGGCAGGTCGGTCCAGTCCGCCACGTAACCGGGCTTCGGGTCCTCGAAGTGCTTGAACATCTGGGCCCTCCAGCACGTTGCGACGAAGCGGCCCTTCTGATCGCGGGACAGCCGTGCCGTAGTGCCGCCGCTGATCTCGATGAAGTGACGGACCTGCTCGTAGACGGAACCCGCGGCCTCGCGCTCCCACTGTGGGGTGTCGTCCCACGGCGTGACATAGCCGGCCTTCGGCTCTCCCGGAAAGTGCTGGTGGACTCCCGCGATCCAGGCTTCCCGGAACAGACGTGCACCCTCGGTCTGCGACATGCCTACCCCTCTCGTCACGGCGTGTTCAGAGCGGCGATCCCCGCCCCCAGCTCCGCCACGCGGTGGTCGCGGCTCAAGGGACCGAACTCGTCGCACAGGGCTTGGAGTCTACGGGCGGCGTACCCCGACCCGGAGAATCGAGCCAGTTCGATGGCTTCCCTGCCGTACTCCACGACCTGTTCGACATCCCGCCGCTTCGCACCGATAGCAGCCAAGTCGGTGAGCACTGCTCCCCGTCGCCGGTACGACTGTCCGGACGCCAGAGCTGTCTGCTCCAGGGCATCCCTCAAAGCGTTCTCCGCCAGGTCGAGACGGCCGAGCTGTACGTAGCGCGATCCCCGCTCCTCGGCCAGACGGGCGCCGTCGAACCGAAGCCATCCGCCGTTGACGCTGTCCGTCGTGAGGTCGCGCACGGCCTCCGCCCGGTCCATCGCGCGCTCGCACGAGTCCAGGTCGCCGAGGCCGGCGTATGCCTCGGCTTGGACGGAAGCGACCCAATGCCGGGTCGAAAGGTTGCTGTCCCCTCGGTCGGCCAGTCGCTCGGCCGCGCCGAGCATCTGCGCGGCCTGGCGATAGCGCTGCTCGGACATGTCCACGTAGGCGTGACGGACGAGCGCGCATGCCCACAGGTCGTACGCCTCGGCATCCTTACCGACCGACGCAGCGAGCGAGTACGAAGCGACCGCGTCCGAGTACCGATTGCCGTCGAACGCCACCTCGCCTGCCAGCTGAAAGAGATCGGCCGCAGCACTCAGCAGGGGCCGCGCACTTCCGCGGTTGCTCGCCAGCGCCTCGTTCAGCGTTGTCAGCTGGTCCCGGACGACGGGATAGACGGAGCCCTTGGAGCGAGCCAGTTGGTAGACCTGCCAGAGGTGTCTGTTCATACGTGCGAAGTCGGCAGGTACTCCCCGACAGACGCCCTCGGTGAGAGCTTCGGCCTCCTCGACCGGCAGGGCGGTCAAGGCCCCGCTGACAGTCAGTATGCGGAGGAACTCACGGCGGATCATTTCGTCGGGGTCTCCCGCGCTCAGGGGGTCACTGGACTGGTGCCCGGCAGCTTCCTGGCCTGCGGCTCGTGGCGGCTTCAGGAGGATGTCCAGCTCTCGGAGGCTGACTTCGAGGGCGGCGGCCAAGCCCCGTCGCTGAGGCGGCTGAGGAGAGACTCTGCTGCTTTCCCAGCGTCCGACCGTTGTGCGGTCCACGCCGAGTAACTGGGCCAACTTTTCCTGACTGTAGCCCAGGGCCCTGCGCCGTTCCGCAGACCCATGGCGCCCCCTTTCCCGCGGCTTCAACCTCTTCGGTGCCTGTGCACGGACCTGCGTCAACACTGCCGCATCGATGCCGTGGAGACCTCCGACTCCCGGCGCTTTCCTGGATGTTGCCCCGGAGGAGCAGAGGGATTGGCAGAGGAGTTCGGTCATGACGACGAGAGACGAGGCTCTGGCACGCGAGCCGGACGGTGGTGCGCGGACGCAGGGCCTGGGTGCTGAGCAGCGAGTCCTCATGTCGATCAGGGTCTCCCGTGACTCCGGCCGGACTTGGGGCCAGGTGGCGGAGGTACGAGAAGATGAAAGTCCGGTGATCCTCGACAACCCCATTGGCTTTCCGCCATGCACGTGCCCGCGCTGCACGGACCACGCCCATCGCTCCGAAGCCTCGCCTCGGGTGGTGTCGTGATGCGGTGCACGCACTGGTGCCGGGTGTCCTTGGACCTGGTGCGGGAGGCCAGAACAAGGTCGGCCGCGAAGTGCGTCGACCGCAGCGTGCAGTGCCAGCTGTCCGCTCATGACGACGGCAAGCACTACGGCCTCCTCGCCGAACTCGACCACTACGGCACCGCGCTGTGGCTCCGCTGGCTCGGGAGGACCGAGGTGGAGCTGGTCGTGCTGCCGGACTGCCCGGTGGTCGCCCCGGGGCCCGACGGTGAGGGCTGCTGTCTGTTCGCCGGCCACGCCAAGCAGCACACCTGGGAAGACGCTCTGGAGGAGGCCTCGTGCACCAGCTGATCATGAGCCCACGCAACCGCATGTTCCACGTCGCCCGCCCTGACTCTTACGGCGGAATGCAGACCCGGCGCCTTCGCCCTCCTCGCAACGAGAGCTGCGGGGACTGCGGCGGCAGCGGTGCCGACTCGTCCGGCAAGAGCTGTGGCACCTGCAACGGGCTCGGCGAGATCCACTGCCGTGTTGGCCGTCGGGGCTTACGCGTGCCGTCGCGTTCCATGGTCTGGAACTGTCCGACTCTCCCTTCCCGTGACCCCGACACCCGTCTGCGGGCAGGTGGGTGGGTAGTACGCGTTGGCTTGCTCGCCCGCGAGCCGACCCGCCGCCCGGGTCATCCGAGGACCACGCATGAGTGGACGGGAAGGCAGGGCGGGCACCGCTGCCGCGACGCTGTGCCGGGGTGCACACTGGCCCGCATGACGAAGCTGCGGATCGGACTACTCGGAACGGGCCCCTGGGCGGAACGCACCCAGGCCCCGGCTCTCGCCGCGCACCCGGAGACTGTCTTCAGCGGGGTGTGGGGGCGGCGCCCTGAGGCTGCCTCCGCGCTGGCCGCCGCCCATGGCGTCAAGGCGTACGAGGACGTGGACGCCCTCATCGAGGCGAGCGATGCCGTCGCGGTCGCCCTGCCGCCCGACATCCAGGCGCCGCTGGCGGTCCGCGCGGCCGCGGCCGGGCGGCATCTGCTGCTGGACAAGCCGGTGGCGACGACGGTGGCCGGGGCTCAAGAGGTCGTGACGGCGGTGCAGGGCACGGGCGTCGCGTCCATCGTCTTCTGCACACTGCGCTTCGCCGCGGACACGGCGCCGTGGATCGCGGAACAGGCCGCCGCGGGCGGCTGGTTCACCGCCCGGGCGCACTGGCTGGGCTCGTACCTCGCGAACGGCTCGACGAGCCCGTACGCGGCCTCGCCCTGGCGGAGAGAGAAGGGCGGCCTGTGGGACGTCGGCCCGCACGCGCTGTCCGTGCTGCTGCCGGTCCTCGGCGATGTCACCGAGCTGACGGCGCTGCGCGGCCCCGCCGACACCACCCATCTCGCGCTGCGGCACGCCTCCGGGGCGTCGAGCACGGCCACACTCGGCCTGAGCGCGCCACCGGAGGCGGCCGGCGCGAGCATCGACCTCTACGGCGAGCGGGGACGGGTCCTCATGCCCGCGTGGGGCGACGCGATCGGCTCGTTCCGGTCGGCGGTGGACGCGCTGCTGGTGTCGGTACGTACGGGGGATGCGCACGCGTGCGACGTACGGCTCGGGCTTCGGATCACGGAGATCCTGGCGGAGGCGGAGGAGCGGTTGGGGGAGTCGGACGGGCTGCCTGGGGAGGAGCGGCTGGGGGAGTCGGACGAGCGGCCTGCGGAGGAGCGGCTGGTCTGAACCGACCGTCCGCTCCTCCGCTTCTCACCGGGCGCCTCCGGGGCGGTCGGAGGCGCCCGGCGAGGCTGGTTGCGTCAGCCGACGCGCTCGATGCGTGCCTTGCGGATCAGGAACTTGCCGGGCTCGCGGACCTGCTCGAACGCGGCGTTGTTCAGCAGGGCGCAGCTGCCGGAGGTCGAGGTGACCTCGACGGTGGTCGACTTGTTGTTGTCGAGGTTGGTGACCTTCAGCTTGGTGCCGATGGGGAACTGGCCGCTGGAGGCGGCGGGTGCGCCGCCCTCGCCGGACAGGGTCACGGTCGAGCCGGCGCAGACGACCTCGCCGGCGGCACCGCCCTGGTCGCCGCCGTTGCCGGCGTCGCCCGCGGGCGGCTGCTCGGCGGGCGGAGCCTGCTCGGCCGGGGGCGCCTGTTCGGCCTGCCCGCCGACGCGCTCGATGCGTGCCTTGCGGATGAGGTTCTTGCCGGGCTCGCGGACCTGCTCGAACGCGGCGTTGTTCAGCAGGGCGCAGCTGCCGGAGGTCGAGGTGACCTCGACGGTGGTCGACTTGTTGTTGTCGAGGTTGGTGACCTTCAGCTTGGTGCCGATGGGGAACTGGTTGCTGGACGCGGCGGGTGCGCCGCCCTCGCCGGACAGGGTCACGGTCGAGCCGGCGCAGACGACCTCGCCGGCGGCACCGCCCTGGTCGCCGCCGTTGCCGGCGTCGCCCGCGGGCGGCTGCTCGGCGGGCGGAGCCTGCTCGGCCGGGGGCGCTGCCTGGTCTTCTCCTCCGCCGGAGCCCTCCTCACAGCCCGACGCCTCCTGCTGGACCTTGATCTGCGCGATCACTGCCTCGCGGTTGGCGATCCGAGCGGCCGACTGGGCGTCCGGATTGGCCCGTTGACCGGCGATGAAGTTCTCGTTGTTGCGAATCGCCTGGGCGAGTCCGTCGCAGGCCACCGAGGCCTGGCTTGTCCCGGTCATGACAATCGCAGTGCCACCGACCAGCGCCGCTGCGCCGACGAGCAGAGCGATTTTCTTCTTGCCGCTGAGGGTCTTCTTGCGCGACACGTGAGAGCTCCTGTCCCCGGCCGTGAACGGCGGCCGGATCGGTTCCGTGTGCCGTTACGTACGAGTAGGCCGACGGCTCTGCTCAACTGCCACAGGGGTGACTTCCTTAACTGCGGCTTAAGTTTTCGCAGGTGGGCGGGGAGCTGGGCGTTTACGGCAGCCGATCCGTCCGGGGGAGCGGATTCAGCGGCCCAGCGCGTCCCGAACCGCCTCCTCCGTGCGCCCCACCACCGCCGTACCGTCCTCCGCCGTGATGATCGGACGCTGGATCAGCTTCGGGTGCTCCGCGAGTGCCGCGATCCAGCGGTCTCGCGAGGCCTCCTCGCGTGGCCAGTCCTTGACGCCCAGCTCCTTGGCCACCGCCTCCTGGGTCCGTGTGATGTCCCACGGTTCGAGGCCGAGCCGCCCGAGCACCTCGCGGATCTCGTCCGGTGACGGCACGTCCTCCAGGTAGCGGCGCACGGTGTACGAGGCGCCTTCCTCGTCGAGCAGATGCAGCGCACTGCGGCACTTCGAACACGCGGGATTGATCCAGATCTCCATTCCGACACCGTACTCCCCAGGCGCCTCTCGAACATCCTGAACACCCGCTGGCCAGCAGCGATTGTCAGTGGTGGGCAGTAAAATCGAACTAGTTCGTGAGGGTCCAACCACCGCGCCGGGAGGTCGCCGATGGCCGTTGCCGCAGTCACGACGAGGACGGGGCCGAAGACGAAGACGAAGTCAGGACCGAAGCCGATGCACGGGTCGACGCCGACGAAACTGACGAAGCAGCCACTGCCCGCGGGTCTGCCCCGCGACTGGTACGAAACCCACAACCGCCGCCTGAAGGCCATGCGCCTCGCCATCGCCCTGCTCGACACGGGCATCTACCACCCTGCCAACGCGAGCAATCGCCGGATACGCACCACGGCCGAGTGCATCGGCATCCGCCCGCCGTCCGACACGACGTGCCACATGGTGCGCGAGCTGATCCACTACGCCGACTGAGGCGACGCCTGACACCTGACGCCTGATGTCTGTCGGCTGATGTCCGGCGTGCCGAGTCCAGTGCAGGACGGGTACGGGCAGGCCGGGGCAGGTTCGGGGTAGGTCGGGCGGGTCCGGCCCGGGGGCGCATCCCCGGACCGGACCTCAGTGTCCCGGCTGCCGCGGCTCGATCCGCGGCAGCCGGTAACTTCCCTCCAGCACCGAGGCCTTGGGGGTGTACAGGCGCGCCACGAGCCGGAAGTCCCCGGGCGGGGCGGGCAGCCAGTTCGCGGCCTCGGCCGGATCGGCAGGCGGCTCTTCCTGGATGTGCACGGTCAGCGAGCCGTCGTCGGCGTGGACGAGACCAGGAGTGCGGTCGCCGATCGAGTACCGGCCGAGCGGGTTGGCGACCAGGTAGGAGTCCGGGGTGTCGTACATCGTCACCGACCAGAACGACTCCACGGGCGGCGGCTGTTCGAAGCGCAGGGTGTACGCCTTCGAGCCGTTGAGCTGCTCGCCCTCGGCGTCGGTGAAGACCTGCGCGTTCACGGCCTCGTAGCCGTGGCACCCCCAGAGCGTGGTGCGTGCCGCCACGGCCCGTACGAGGTACGACTCCTCGCGGTCCGCGATCCTCCACTGCGGCGAGTCGTGCGTGCCGACCCCGAAGTGGTCCAGGTTGTAGTCGAAGGAGTGCGGGTCGAGCGCCCACTCCCCGGGCGCCGTGGCGGCGGCGGCCCGGACGGCCTCTCCGACCCGTGCCCTGCCCTCGACGAATCCGTCCCTCAGCGCCGCCAGGAGGTCCGCGTCGGGGGAGACGTACGGCGAAGGCCCCTCCTCCAGCAGCCCGAGCGGCTGGAACCGCTCCTGGTACGCGGCTTCCTCGGCCGAGGGCGGGAAGTCGCCCATCCACACCCGCAGCTTCTCGAAGAAGCCGAGCGTGTCCGGCACCCCCGGTTCCGGCGTCGGCAGCCCGGTCGGATGCGCCCTTCCGTCCAGCGCCTCCACCGTCAGCCGCTCCTGCAACGCGGCGACCCGCGGCAGGTCGTCGGGCCCGTCGCATGCGAACCGTCCGACGACCGACACCACGGCGGTCGGCGCGTCGATCACCCCGCGCATCCCTTCGGGCTCCACGCCGGCCCAGCCGGGCGGCGCGATGAGCCACCGCCCCTCCTCGGTGCCGGTCGCGCGCGTGCCGACGTACGCGAAGTTGTTGGTCCATGCGTCCACGAACTGCAGGACGTAGTAGGCCCCGCCGGTGTCCGGCACCTGCAGCACCAGCGGCCCGCCGGAGAGGTCGAGCTGCGCGACCGAGTACACGATGTCGTTGTTGACCGACACGAAACTGTCGTGATGGTCGGCGAGTTTCCGGGCGTGCGCGAAGGTGTTGAGCGGGGTGGGCGGCAGCGCACCGATGCCCTTGCGTGCGAGAGCCCCGGCCATCGTGAGCGCGTACACCAGCGGATAGCCGTACACATACGCCTCGGCGGCGAGTGCACTCGTCACATCGGCGTCGGCAGCGGCACCAGCGTCGGCATCGGCCATCGAACAGCCCCTCCGGACAGGGGCTATGCCCCCTATGAGCGATTTATTCGCATCCGGAGTCTAGATCGCCGTCGGCCGTCCCGCACGCGCCCGTAGCGCCGCGCCGCTACTTCTCGCCGTACGGCGGCAGACGTGCGAGCCGCAGGCAAGGAGCGCGCTGGGGACCCTATCTCGCGGCTGCCGAAGCCGTGGCGGGCGTCTGTTCGGTGGCCGCCGGTTCGGTGGCCGTCGTCGCCTCCGTATCCGTGTTTGCGCTCGTGCCCGTGTGGTCGCTCGTACGCGTGGTTGCGCCCGGACCCGTGTGGTCGCTCGTACCCGTGGTTGCGCTCCGACCCGTGTGGTCGCTCGTATCAGTGGTTTCGCCGGCGCCGCTTGTGTCGTGCGTACCCGTCGTGGCCTTCCACAGGCGGCGGCAGGACAGCAGCGTGGCGGCCACCAGCAAGCCGTTGCGTACGGCCATCAGCGTGTTGCCCAGCGCCGTTCCGTACATGACGTCCAGATAGTTGGTGGGAAAGGCGATCGCGGTGACGGCTGCCGCGGCCAGCAGCACCCATGCCACTGGGCGTTGCGTGGTGTGCCGGGAGGTGAGGCAGACCGCGGCCAGGCCGATCAGCCAGACCAGATACTGCGGGCTGATCACCCTGCTGGTGATGGTGAACAGCAGGACGGCGGCGAGCGCGGCGTCGAGCGGTGTCGCCGTGGTCCACCGCGACGCCCTGCCCCGCCAGAACATCAGCCAGCCGAAGGCGGCGGCGGTGAGCAGCATGGACAGCTGGGCGACGGTCTCCACATGCATCCCGCTGAACTCCAGGGCGCCGTAGCGGGACTCGATCCAGATCGGCGAACCCGCTGCCCGCATCAGGGACAGTACGGTGCCGCCCAGCGACTCGATCTGCACGCCTCTGGCGCCCTGTTGCTGCAGGAAGCCGAGGCTGTTCCGGAAGCCGAGGGCGAGTACGGCGAGCAGCGCGGCCGCGGCCGCGGCGGCGGACAGCCAGGCCTTGCGGCTGGTGCGCCCGCGTTCCATGCCCACCAGCGTGAGCAGCGGCCAGACCTTGACCAGGGCTCCGAGGGCGGCGAACACCCCGCCGAGGCGCGGGCGGTGACGGGCGCTGAGCAGGGCCAGTACGGCGAGGGCGGTGACCTGGATGTCGAACCGGCCGTGCGGCACATTCAGCAGCAGCGGCAGTCCGCCCGTCCACAGCCAGGCCCCGGCGAGTCTGCGTCCCCCGCGGGCCAGGGCCAGGACGACGATCGCGTCGGCGGCGAAGGTGAGGACGAGGAACGCCTGGAAGTAGCCGAGGAACGGCAGGCCGGCGGGGAACAGGAACACCAGGCCAGCGCCGGGCGGGTACTGCCAGGTGACGTCGTTGACGGGGAAGGAGCCGTCGGCCAGCTGCTGGGACCAGCGCGGGTAGACGAAGTTCACCTCGTCCGAGACATTGCTGACGCCGATGCTGTCCTGGACTAGCAGGTACAGCATGCCGAGCCGGGTCAGGGTCCAGACCGCGTACAGGGCCGCGATCGATTTCTTCGCGGTCCAGGCGTCGGCCTGGTGGGCCGCCCAGGCGAGGGCCCGGGGTGTGCCGCCGGGCCCGCCGGGACTCTTCTCGCCGAACGGTGAGGCGCCGTCCGAGGGGGGGTCGTCCGTGCGGGAGTCGTCCGCGCGGCGGCCGTCCGCGCGGCGGCCGTTCGTGCGGGATTCGTCCGAGCGGGGGCCGTCCGCGGCCCGGCCGCTCTCGGGGTCGCCCTCCGGGGCGGAGCTGCTGCCGACGAGTTCGGTCTGCTGCGTCATAGCCCGCAAATTTAGACCCTTTTGTACCTTTCTCCTGGTAGTGAACCGCTCGCACCCCGCCGCGACTTCCTTCGCCTGTCCGTCCACCCGCGGCGTCCCGCAGCGTCTCCGCCTCGAGCCGGTAGGCCCGTTCTGGGGGCTGTGCGGCGGCCGACGAAGCTCCTACTCTCTGTGAGAGCGCTCTCAGCGCCTGATGTTCCACCCCCACCACTCCCACCACCCCCACAACGCTGGGACAACAGAAGGGTTCATCGACGTGAGACGCAAGAAGACCGACCAGAGAACCGGCTTACGTACAGTCCTCTCCGCCCTCTGCGCACTCCTCCTGCTCGGCGCCGGGGGCGGAGCCGTGTTCGCCCCCACCGCCGCCGCGGCACCGACCCCCGAACCCCCGGCCTCGCCCGGACTGATCACCGCCATGCAGAAGGACCTGGGTCTGACCGAGCGGCAGGCGCGCGAGCGCCTCGCCCAGGAGAAGGCGGCCTTCGCCGTCCGGGGCAGGGCGGAACGCGCGGCCGGCCCCGCCTTCGCCGGTACGTGGTTCGACGCGGACAGCGGCAAGCTGACCGTTGCCGTGACCAGCCGTCAGAAGGCCGACGCCGTACGGGCGACCGGCGCCGACACCCGCATCGTCACCCACACCGCCGCACAGCTCGACGCGGCAAAGCAGCGCATCGACCGCCAGCACGCGCCCGCCGGTGTGAGCAGCTGGCACGTCGACCCGAAGGCCAACCGGATCGTCGTCCGCGTCGTCGCCGGCCGCAGCAGCGACGCCAAGGTCAAGGCGTTCCTCGACCGTGCCCGGCGCACCGGCCCCGTACAGGTCGAGACCGTCGGCCAGGCGCCCTCCACCTACGCCGCAGGGGTTGTCGGCGGCGACCCGTACTACACCGGCAACGTCCGCTGCTCCATCGGCTTCTCCGTGTACGGCGGCTTCGTCACGGCCGGGCACTGCGGCGGGCCCGGCAGCTTCGTGCGCGGCTGGGACGGTTCCGACATGGGCTGGTTCCAGGGCTCGTCCTTCCCGGGCAACGACTACGCCTGGGTGAGCACCGGCTACGGCTGGTGGACCGTCCCCGTGGTCCTGGGCTGGGGCCAGACCCCGGACCGGCTGGTCCGCGGTTCGTGGGAGGCCCCGGTCGGTACGTCGATCTGCCGGTCGGGCTCCACGACGCACTGGCACTGCGGCACGGTGCTGGGCAGGAACGAGACCGTCAACTACCAGCAGGGCGCCGTGTACGAGTTGGTCAGGACGGACGTCTGCGCCCAAGGCGGCGACTCGGGCGGCTCGTTCATCAGCGGCGACCAGGCCCAGGGCGTGACCTCCGGGGGCTGGGGCAACTGCAGCTCGGGCGGCAACACCTGGTTCCAGCCCGTCAACGAGATCCTGGGCCGCTACGGGCTGACCCTGCACACCGCCTGATCCGGCCTGCTCCTCGACCGGCACCGCCATGAAGAAAGCCGCGCCCGCGTACGTCGCGGGCGCGGCCTCGGCTTTTCGGCGCGGCGCCGCGCGCTCCGAGCCGGCGGGGCCCACGGGTGGCGGGCCCGCGGGTGTCGGGCCTCCGTACGGCCGGGTGCGCCGCGGCCGCACAGTGCGACGTGTCACAGACAACTTGGCGAGGCTGTGGGAGCTTCAACTCTGTTGTTCCTCAGTGGAGTTGCCGAAGAGCCGAGAGTGAGGGCTCGGCGCGGTCTGCCCGCGCGGCGAAAGGTCTGCCCGCACGTCGAGAGGATCGAATGAGCACCCTGGAAGCCATGACGCTCGACCAGGTGGTCGACACGGTTCGGTATCCCCTGTCGGAACTCGAGAGCGCCGAGGGGCAGGCGGTGGTTTCCCGTGCCCGGCGCGAACTGCTGACCGACGGCTGCACCGTACTGCCGGACTTCATCCGCCCGTCGCTCCGTGACGTCCTGCGGCAGGAATGCTCGGCCATCGCGCCCCGGGCGCACTTCGACGTCGAAACCGTCAACGTCTACAACATCGCCGTCGACTCGGTCCTGCCGGCGGACCACCCCGGCCGCAGGACGTTCCAGCGGGGCAACGCGTTCGTCGCGCGGGACCGCGTCCCCGCGGACTCCCTCATCAGCCGGCTCTACACCCACGAGGTGTTCCAGCGCTTCATCGCCCGCTGCTTCGGGCTGCCGGAGCTGCACGAACTGGCGGACCCGCTCTCCGGGCTGGTACTCAACGTCGTCGCGCCGGGCATGGAGCACCCCTGGCATTTCGACACCAACGAGTTCACGGTGAGCATGCTCACCCAGCAGGGGCAGGCCGGGGGCGACTTCGAGTACTGCCCGAACATCAGGACCGCGGACGACGAGAGATTCGACGACGTCCGGGACGTACTGGACGGCCGGGGCGAGCGGTTGATCCGGCGTCTGCCTCTGCAACCCGGTGACCTGCAGCTGTTCAAGGGCCGTTATTCGCTGCACCGGGTGAGCCCGGTGCGGGGCGGGGTCGCGCGCCACTCCGCGATCTTCGCCTACAGCGAGCGCCCGGGGGTCATCGGGAGCGTGGCACGGACCCGGCAGCTCTTCGGCCGCGTACTGCCCGAGCACCTGGCGGCCGAGGACCGGGCCGTCCGGGGCGACCGGCTGCTGGACTAGGGGTGTCGTGTGGATCAGCCGGGCAAGATCCGCAAGAAACCCGCCAGGCCTGAGGCGTTTCCCGCTCTGCGATCCACGTGCGATTCGCTCTGAGATCCACCCTGAGATCCACTCTGAGATCCACGGAGGAGTAAGCCCTGTGCGTTTCGACGCGACCGGAAAAGTCTCGCTCGACCACATCTACACCCAGCCCGATCCGCGCAGCTACTTCAGAGCGCTGCGCCCACTCGGCTACAGCGTTCCGCAACACGCCAAGCCGTACTTCGCCAAGTTCATCCAGGAGTACCGGGAGACCCGGTCCGTCGCGGTGCCGAAGGTGCTGGACATCGGCTGCTCGTACGGAATCAACGCCGCCCTGCTGAAGTACGACGCGACCATGGACGAGCTGTACGAGCGCTACGGCGACGAGGACCGCGAGGGGGAGAGGGAGAGCCGCGAAGCCCTGCTGGCCCGGGACCGGGAGTTGTCGCGTTCCCGCCGGCCCGCGCAGGACATACGCTTCGTCGGCCTGGACACCTCCGGCAGCGCGCTGTCCTACGCACTCGAGGCCGGGTTCCTCGACGACGCCGTGCACGCCGACCTGGAGAACAACGAGCCCACACCCCGTCAGCTCGACCAGCTCACCGGGACGGACCTGGTGATCTCGACCGGCTGCCTCGGGTACGTCACGGAGCGCACGCTCACGCACGTCGTGCTGGCCCAGGGCGACCATCGGCCCTGGATGGCGCATTTCGTGCTGCGGATGTTCCCGTTCGACCCCGTCGAGCGCGCGCTGGCCGGGCTGGGATACCGGACCGTCCGCGTCGACGGTCTGTTCAGACAGCGGCAGTTCGCCTCCCCGGAGGAGCAGGCCCTCGTGCTGGACGGCATGTCCTCCGCCGGGGTGGATGCGCGGGGCCTGGAGGCGGAAGGCTGGCTCTACGCACAGCTCCATCTTTCCCGGCCGTACGGCACCTCAGGTCCCAACGATCCGAATCGAGAGCAGAAGTGAACAACAGTCAGGGTGTAGCGGGCGGCGGCCGCGGCCAGCTCGCCGCGCAGGTCGGCACGACAACCTTCGCCCATGAGGAGGGTCTGCCGCGCGTGCCGCTGCCCACGCTGGAGGCGAGCTGCGAGCGGTTCCTCGCCTGGTGCGCGCCGCTGCTCACCCCGGACGAGCGGGCGGCGACCGAGGCGGAGGTGGCCGCCTTCCTCCGGCCCGACGGCCCCGGCCGGGTGCTGCACGCGGCGCTGGAGGAGTACGACGCCACGGCGGGCGTGCACAGCTGGCTCGACACCTTCTGGCCGTACCGCTACCTGGGCCGCCGGGACCGGATCGCGCTCAACGCCAACTTCTTCTTCCTGTTCCAGGACTCCGGCCAGGCGCAGGTCGAGCGGGCGGCCGGGCTCATCGCAGGGGCCCTCGACTACAAGCGGCAGCTCGACCAGGAGCGCATTGCGCCGGTGGTGCAGCGCGGAGTGCCCCAGTCGATGGTGCAGAACAAGTTCCTCTTCTCCACCACCCGGATCCCCGGCGCGCAACAGGACACGGTCCGCGCCCCCTACAGCGAGGAACGGCCGGGCCCGTCCAAGGCCCGGCACATCGTGGTGTTCTTCCGCGGCAGCATGTTCCGGCTGGACGTGCTCGGCGCGGACGGCGTCCCGCACAGCCTGGACGACCTCGAGGCGGGCCTGCGCGCGGTGATGAAGGCCGGAGCCGAGCCGGGCGCCGCGGACACCCCGGTGGGCTCCCTCACCACCATGGCCCGCGCGGAGTGGGCGGCCGCCCGTCAGTCGCTGCTCGCCTGCCACCCCCGCAACGCGGACGCACTGGAGGACGTCGAGGCCGCGCTGTTCTGCGTCTGTCTGGAGGACTTCGCTCCCTCGGACACCCAGGAGGCCTGCGACGAGCTGCTCTACGGTGACCGCGGCAACCGCTGGTTCGACAAGGCCGTGTCCCTGATCGTGTTCGCCGACGGCCGGGCGGGCATCAACGTGGAGCACTGCGAGCTGGACGGGACCACCATCCTCAGCTTCGTCGACGCCCTGCTCGGCACCCCGGCCGAGGAGCACTCCCGGCAGTCCGGAGCCCGCTCCCAGGGCCTGCCGGCACTGGAGCCGGTCGTGTTCGAGCTGGACGACGCGCTACGGGCCCAGGTGCGCGCCGCCGCCGACGCGTTCGCCGCGTACGGGGAGGCCACGGCGACCACGACCGTGTCCTTCGCGGACTTCGGGAGCAGTACGGCCAAGGCCCTGGGCGTGTCACCGGACGCGTTCGTCCAGGTCGCCTACCAGCTCGCCCACCAGCGGGCCAAGGGGCTCCTGGGCGCCACGTACGAGTCGATCGCCACCCGGCAGTACCGGAACGGCCGGACCGAGGCGATGCGCGTCGTCACTCCCGAGATGCTGGCCTTCGTGACGGCGATGGAGGACCCGGCGGCCGACACGGAAGCCCGCCGAGCCGCCTTCCGGGCCGCCGCAGAGGCCCACGTCTTCCGCGCGAAGGCGTCTCAGGCCGGCCAGGTCCCCGAGCAGCACCTGTGGGAACTGGAACTGATTCAGCGCCGCCGCGGCGCGGAGCTCGGCGTACCCGAGCAGCCCGCGCTCTACCGGACGCCTGGCTGGCTCACGATGCGGGACGACTACCTGAGCACCAGCTCCGCGCCGTCCCACAACATCCAGTACTTCGGCTTCGGATCGACCAGCAGCCGTTGCATCGGGGTGGCCTATGTGCTGTTGCCCGAGCGCTTCAACCTCTATCTGAGTACGCCACTGGCGGTCGCGGACCAGATGCGGACCTTCGCCGACCGGCTCCGGGAGGCGGTGGGGGAGCTGCGGGAGCTGCTGGGGTCCGGGCGGTCCGGGGACTGAGGTAGTCGCGCTCGTCACGCTCGGGGCCGGGTCCGGTGAGCGATCGGCCGACGCACACGGAGCGTCGGCCTTCGCGATGCCGGACCCGCCGGGACCGGCTGACGCTGACGACCTTCCCTTCTGAGCACGATGCTTGCAGCGCAGTGCCATTCAGCGCGGACACCTCATCGCCGACAGACGAGGATGCCCCCGAGGCAGGTGATCTCGTACGCCCCCCGCCGGGCGATGTGCTCGATCACCAACGCGCGGGCCCGGTCGATGGTCGCGTCGAAGGGGCTCCGTGCCGTCCAGGTCGCCCAGGAGCAGGTGCCCGCGGGCGAGGTCGAGGTGCGCGGCGAACAGGTCGCCGACCGACTGGTCGTCTCCGTCCGCGCTGCGATAGAGGCGGATCGCTGGCTCCGCGCTGACGATGGCTCGCTAAGTATGCGGACGCTCCTACATCCCTGGGCTGTGTCTGGCCGCCAACCTCGCGATCAGTGGAACCAGACGACGAGCCGCACCTGGTCCGCGCCGTGGAGTTCGCTGAGCGTTCGCATCACGCTCCAGACCGGTCCCCAGTGGGTCTCGTTCCCCGCGACGCTGTCGCGACTTCGGGTGCCGGAGCTCTCCGTCTCGCTCCAGTCGGCGACGGCGAGCTCGGACCAGGTGATCCACGTTGTGCCATGCAGGTCAGGATGGCCGCCGTAGGCGGCGTACTCGGTTCGCAACACCTCGGACGCGTCGGCCGGAAAGCCGCGGCCCTCGGTCAGAGGACGGAAGCCGAAGTAGTTGCGGATGCCGAAGAGACAGGCGAGGGCGTCGTAGGCGTTGCCGTTGTTCGGGAGGAAGAGGTCGATGGCGGCCTGCCACACGGAGTCCTCATCGTCAGGGCCCCAGAGGCGGGCACCCGGTCGGCACTCGATCATCCCGCTGAATTCCGTAGACATGCCGGGATCGTGCCTGACTGGGGCCTGATTCGGCTTCCGCATTGCCGCGACTCGATCTCCCGCGCCGGATGTCTCAGTGGGCGCCATCACACAGCGCCCACCCGCGCCGGCTTGAACGCAGGGTCGCTCGTGTCGGGTCCCCGGCCAGTCCGTACACAGTCCGCGGGACACCCGATCACGACCGTCGTACCCCATCGCCAGTCAATAGACAGTGAAGGTGGGCCAAGGGCCCCGCGGCTTACGGCCACGACTCCGTTTCGCCATTGACGGCATGCTGCACCGGAAGCCCGCTCACCGCTAGGGCGTGTCCGACGGGTCCCGTGACGGGTCTGGCGGTGGATCCGTTGGTCAGAACGAGGAGGGAGAACAAGCTCAGCGCGTGAGCAGGCACCCAGCCGCGACGCCGAGGAAGATCATGGCTCCGAAGAACAGGCCGACGATCTCATGCAGGCGGTACTTCCAGGTGAACACCCGTGCGCTTTTCGGCCTTTCGGGCAGGTAGGCGACCGGTACATGGGTTCCGAGGTCCAGCCCCGTCGCCGTCGTGGGTGGCCGGAACCTGACGGGCCGGCCCTGCCGGTCGATGAACTCGATGACGGGCGTCGAAGAATCGTCCCCGGGCTCATGCTCCTGGTCCACCACCACCCCCTCAGCGTGCAGCCCGTAGCGGCTCAGCCGCATCTGCAGCCGTGCCTCCCGCACACTGGCCCACAGACCCGCCAGGCCCACCAATACGGCCAGTCCGATACCGATCGTTTCACCCGTCATCCGTCCCCTGCTCTCCCTCGCACAGCGCCCGCCTGGCACGGGCCGCGCATCAGGAGGACGCGGCACGCAACCCGATGGTTCACGAAGGTGCGCGGGCACACCGGCTCCTCGGGCCTACGTGGTCGTGGCTCGGGCCACGAAGGGTCGATTGTCGCCTTAAACCCAGTCGGGAGCCGTGCCGTGAGCCACGTCGGGCGGAAGCGATCAGTTAGTACTCCAGCCGGACTTCTGTATTTCTGCTGGTCAACGGCCTGGCGGTGGGGAGTGTAGCGGGGGTTTTGCATGGGTGGGACGGTCTTGGGCC
>NZ_JBWKDT010000064.1:0-25567 GCF_056435785.1 Streptomyces sp. NPDC043870 | reverse complement strand
CCCCCCCCCCCCCCCCCCCCCCCCCCCCCCCCCCCCCCCCCCCCCCCCCCCCCCCCCCCCCCCCCCCCCCCCCCCCCCCCCCCCCCCCCACGGCCTTCCTGGTCCCTGCCGCCCGGGGGCCGATTCCGCAACTTCCTCGATCGGGCCGGGCTCCGCCGCATCCGCTTCCACGGCCTACGCCAGTTGCTCGGCTGATCCTCGGCGGTGTGGTGGCGGGCACCGCCCGAGTGTTGCCGCAGAACGGAGTTCGCCGTGCCGCCTGGGCCCTGAGCGGGGAGAAGCCCCGGCCCGCCGGGGACGGCGAGCCGGGGCGGTACGGGGCCACTGGTCGCGCCACGGCGCGCGGCGGATTTCGCCGGTACCGGACCACGATCTGATGGCCGGGACGAAACCACCTAGGCCGTGTTTGAGAACTAGCGCCGTCCGCCCGCAGGGCGGGGCCCGCGGCGTCTGGTGCGTGCAATCGCAAGGCGGAGGAACATCCTCGTACTGGACGTACTTGGATGACTCCGACAACGCAGCGAGGGTGCGTGCCAGGCGTCACGGGCCAGGCGGGAGTTCTCAAACACGGCCTAGGACACCAGGATCGGGATGAGCAAGGCCACGCACGTGATCAGGCTCCACAGCGCCGGAGCCGCGCTCAGCGTCTGCTCGTGGCGCGCCGCCGCCCGGACCGCGGTCGCCTCACTGCGGATCAGGTGCCATGGGCTGACCCGCTCCTCCAGCCGCTGGTACACGAGGCCGAGCACGGCGCCATAGGCGAGGTGGCCGATGAGGGAGGGGAAGGACACGGCCAGCGCGGCGGCGCTCCACCGGGGTTCGGCGCCGAGCAGCACGGGAAGCAGCGTCAGGTTGCCCAGGACCCACCAGAGGAAGCCGTAGGACACACCCCAGCCGATCGCCGATGCCGGGTCGAAGCTGCGACGGCGGAAGAAGACCGCGTAGGTGATGCCCACCACCTGGGAGATCAGCAGGTGGATGACGAGGCCCACGACCGCGGACTCCGAGCCGACCAGGTCGGCGACGACCGGCAGGAATCCCACGGCGACCATGACACCGGTGAAGACCACGCCGCCTGCCAGCCCGGCGATGACGCCGTGCCAGATCGAGATCACCCGCCCGCCGACGAGGCGTCCCTCCAGGGTGTGCCGTACGTCATCGGAGAACACCGCCCGCGACAGACCGCCCAGCCAGCAGGTGAGCAGGGCCGTAGCGGCACCGAGCAACAGGTAGCCGGGCAGCGACGCCACGGCGGTGCGCACCGCGGCCGGCGCCCACTCCAGCCCACGGCCGCCCAGCAGCGGCGTGAGCGTCACCGCCGCGAGCACCCACCAAGCGAAGCCGAAGGCGGCGCCGCGAATCAGGGCAGGGCCGGAACCCTCGCCGGGGTCGCCGAAGACAGCCGCGTAGGAGGCGCCGACCAGCAGCCCGACGATCAGCCCGTGCCAGCCGAGCCCGAGCACCGGGGCGGCGAACAGCCCGGCGGCCGACGCGCGCACCAGGAGACCGGGCCGCAGCCGCCGCTCCCTGCGTGACAGCAGGGCGAGGACGGCGGCCGTGACCGCTCCGTAGGCAAGGTGGCCGAGCAGGCTGGGGATCAGCGCCTGCGCAGTTGCCACGTCCCAGTCCACCGGCCTGCCCAGCAGGATCGGCAGCAGCGTCAACGGCCCGAGGAACCACCACAGCACGCCGTAGGCGAGCCCCCAGAACAGCAGCTCGCGCTGCCGTGCCACGAGCAGGCCGAAGATGCTCCCGATGATCGCCGCGATCAGCAGGTGGACGGCGAAGCCCACGACAGGCGAGTCGGTTCTGACGATGGCCGCGACGGTGGGCAGGTAGCCGATCAGCACCATCACCTCGCCGAAGACCAGCCCGCCTGCAAGGCCGGCGAAGGCTCCGAATCCGGCGTTACGCATGATGATCATCCTTGGTCGAGAGGGCGATGTCCCTGGGGAAGACCAGGTCGAGGGTCCAGTCGGCGAGCACGCGCAGCCGCTTCTCCACACTGGGCAGCTTGCTCAGGTAGACCGAGCGCCACAGGATCCAGGCGAGGAGGCCGGAGACCCGCCGCCCGCCGATCTCGCCGGCCGCCGTGCGGTGCCCGAGCGAGACCAGCACGCCGAGCCCGCCGAAGCGGAACGGGACAGGACGGCGTCCGCCGAGGACCGCCGCGATGTTCCGCGCCGCCGCCTTGCCTTCGCGGATCGCGTGCTGCGCGGTCGGGGGGTAGAGCCCGCCCGCCGGGTCGGGGATCCTCGCGCAGTCGCCCAGCGCCCACAGTCCGGGCAGGCCCGGGACCTGCATGGTGGGATCCACGACGAGAGGCCCCTGCGTGACCTGCTGCACCAGCGGGTTCGGCCGGTTGCCCGCCGTCCAGGCCAGGGTGCGGGTGGCGATGGTCTCGCCGGAGTCGAGCGTGATGTCCTCGGCGGTGGCCTTGGCGACGCGCGCGCCGAGGCGGAACTCTATGCCGCGCCCCCGGAGCTTGCGCTGCGCGTACAGGCCGAGACTCGGCGACAGCTCCGGCAGCAGCCGCTCACCCGCGTGCACGATCACGAATCTGGGCCGCAGCCCGTGCAGACGTGGATAGAAGTGGAGTACGTCATGTACGAGGTCGAACAGTTCTGCCACCAGTTCCGTCCCGGCGAATCCACCGCCTGCCACAACGAACGTCAGCAGCCTGGCCTGCTCGGCCGGGTCCGGCTCGAGGTCGGCGCGCTCCAGCGCGCTCAGCACCTGGTTGCGCAGCCTGGTGGCGTCCTCGACCGACTTCATCGGGAAGGCGTGTTCGCCCACTCCGGGCAGGTCGAAGAAGTGCGGCACCGCGCCGACCGCCAGGACCAGCTCGTCGTAGGGCACACGGAGCATCCCCTCCCTGCCGGCGGAGACGTACGCATTGCGCGTCTGCGTGTCGATCGAGACCACCCGACCGTGCAGAAAGGAGGCATGGTTGAGCCCGGCACGCACCGGGGCGCTCACGTGCCTGGCCTCCACCGTGCTCGAGGCGACGCCGACCAGCAGCGGGGTGAACAGCAGGAAGTTCGAGTCGCTTATCAGCGTCACGTGGGCGTCGAGCCCGCGGGCGACCCGCCGGTCCAGTTCGCGCGCGGCCCCCACGCCGCCGAAACCACCACCGACGATCACCACATGGGGTTTGGCCCGCTGGGGCGCCGGCTTGGGCGGGCTCCAGGCCGAAAGGGCGTGGAAGGCGAGCCCGGCGATCGCGCCGAACAGGGCGGCGCCGACGAGCTCGGGGAAGCGCGACACGGCCACCGCGACCGTCCATGACGGCGTCATCCCCTCCAGCGCGGGAGCGAGGGTGAGTGTCCAGGTCACCCAGTCGAGCAGGCCGATGAGGAGACCGACGGAGAAGGCCGAGCCGTTGCTCTGCCGGCGCTCGCCGAAGAGGAGGCCGAGCACGGCTCCCAGCACCACCGTGTGCGCAGCCCATGGGATCCACGGTGGCTTCGTCACGACCGCCACGATCGCGCCACCGGGCAGTCCGGCGATGATGCCGAACGAGAGTCTTCTGAGCAGAGTCATGGATGTCTCCGGTAGTCGCATGGCCTCCGCCCAGGGGGGACGAGGGCGAAGGCCATGCGAGATGTGGGGGGCTCCAGCGCCCACTGTCAGACGTTCAGAGCGGGCACCCCTCACGAGCGTTACAAGTCCGGCGGTCAGAAGCGCGACTTGGGAGGATGGGGATCGTCCGCGGACGGTGCAGATCCCGCCGATGGGCGCGCTGACGGGATGTCAGCCCGAGGACGGCCGGCTTGTCGCGGGCGACACCGTCCACAAGGGGTGGCGGCACGACCCGGCGGTGTCTTGTGGATCAGCGACAAGGGAAACGGGCTGGATGGTCGGCGTGGCGAAGGCCAGGTCGTAGCCCGGCAGGGGGCGGGACCCCGGCGAGCGTGGCGAGTTGAGCCCTTGGGCTCTTGCCTGGGAAGCCGACTGGTCGATCGGGGTGAGCTCGGGATCACCGGTAGGTCCTGTCCGGTGGCCCTGGGGCCGCCGGACAGGTCCTACTGGGTACAGGGGATCACTGCCGCTGCCAGTCCCGGAAAGCGGTGAGCAGCTGCTGCTTGGCGTCCGGTGAGATCCTGTCCGGGGTCAGTTCGCCCGTTGCGGCGATCGTCTGACGGAATTGATCGAGGTAGCTCTCGCACCCGTGGCATTCCGCCAGGTGCTCGATGAAGCGCCGCTCGTCCTCTTCGGGCAGACTGCCCTCGAGGAATTCGGTCACCAGCTCTACGAAGTCAACGCAGTTCACGCTCGTCCCCTCCCGCCCGCGACGTCATGGGCACCGGACACGTAAGCCTCCAGCTTACGGCGCAAGAAGGCCCTGGCCCGATGGAGGAGGACGCGTTGGTTTCCCGGCGAGATCTCCAGCAGGGAACACACTTCCTCCGAGCCGTACCCTGCGACATCGCGAAGTGTGATCACCGTGCGGAGGCGGGGCGGGAGCTCGTCGAGCGCCGCCGCGATCACCTCGCGGACTTCGCCGCGCAGTACGTAGTCCTCGGGAATGTGCCAGGGACGCGGTTCCTGACCGACGGCCCAGTGTCCGGCGTACCGCTCGCCGGGGCCGCGGAACCGTGAGGCGTCCACCGTCGGCCCTTCTTCCTCCGGCAGGATGCTGGCGAAGGGAACGGTCCTGCTCTCCTTCGTGCCGCGCGCCTTGGCCGTGTTGACCAGGATCCGGTACACCCATGTCTTCAGGGAGGAACGGCCTTCGAAGTCGCTGATCCCCCTGATGACCGCCAGCCATGTGTCCTGGACGGCCTCCTCCGCGGAGGCCTTGGTCGACACGAACGACATGGCCAGCCGGAGCATGCCACCCGACCAGGTGTCCAGCACCAGGGCGAACGTCTCCTCGTCACCGTCACGCAGCCGCTGGACCAGGACCTCGTCCGACGGCAGTTCGCGTGCGCCCGCCATTCGTCTCTCTCCTTGCCGACCGTCAACTGGGAGGGTCAGCTTAGGGCAGTTCAGTACCGGGATCGCATGCCGGTGCCTTTGTTCATGTCCCGGTAAGGACATTCACAACGGTGAAGACGGGGCTGCAGCGAGTCCGTCAGTCTCGCCGCAAGGCGCGGAAAGTGCCACACAGTTGGTCGCGCGCTTCGGTGGGCAGGCTCTGGCCGGGCAGTGCACCCAGGATCGCCACGGTCTGCTTGAACTGGTCGAGGCAGGTCTCGCAGCCGTCGCACTGTGTCAGGTGCGCGAGGAATCGAAGCTCGGTCGGCTCATCCATGGCGCCGTCGAGGAAGGTGGTCACCAGCTCAACGGCCTCATCGCAGTTCATGACACCTGCCTGATCTCGCTCATTGGACGGTCGGCCGACCGTGGACAACCTCACGGCACGTGATCATAGGATGCGCCGGATGCGGCCGGTAGGGGCCGGCGCGGGAGCCCGCACGGGAAAGAGGCCAGGGGCCCGACGCCCCGCGACCGCGTCCTCGAGGACCGGCGCGACCATCGCCACCGTGGAATGTGCCCCTACGCCGACGCGGGTTGCACCTCCAGGACCGTCGCCGTCCCGCCGGCCACTGCGGTCTCGTACAGCGTGATCCGGTCACCCGGGGCGAGGTGACTCCACCGCGTCGGGGTCAGGGGCAGGAGGCGCACCGGAGCCCGAGCTCCGGGCGCGAGGTCGGGAGCGAACTCAACCCACACGCGGGCGATGTCCAGCTCACGCGCTCCGTCGCACCGACGGTGGCCGATGTCCCACATCGGCCGCAGCACCCCGGCTCCAGGGATCGGAGTACGCCGGAACGTCTCACCGGCCGGGCGGAGGACCAGTTCGGCTCGGATGACCCCCAGGCGAGTCTCCGCGTGCCGCCACCAGCACCACTCCCGGCTCCGTTCGAGTCCGGGCATCTCCGCCGTGCGCCCCAGCTCCTCCCAGAAGCCCGGCGGCGGCGTCCACTCGTCGCCCAGCTCTTGGAGCAGGTCGAGTGCCACTTCCCACTCGTCGTGCGCGAGGTAGTCCCAGACATCGGAAACGGTGATGTCGTTGTCGGTGGCAACCCCCTCGGGCACCAGCAGCGAGGCGGCTTCGAGTATCCCGACGACGTCCATGTGCCGATTATGGTTCAGCAGCACAACGCCCCTCCTTGACGACCACAAGATCGTGCGGCGAGGTACCGCCGAGCAGGACCTTGTCGGACTCCGACTGAACGGGCTGGCCCGAAGTGGATGAGCCCGCTGCACACCGGTGGACCGGGGTACGTCGATTCCCGTGCCACAGTCTCGTTGTGCCCAATCCGACGTCAGGCAGACCAGCCGAGCGCGGAAGGGCGCTGGCCTCAACATCCCTTGTCACTGCGGGAAGAGCCGTCGCACGGCGTCGAGATCAGATCACTTCAAGGGTGACCATCGACCGCAGGAAATCACACCGCTACGAGCCGGACACGGTCGCCACACAGTTTGACCATGTCGTCGATATCGGACGTCAACATGACCACCGGGCGTCGCTGTCGCAGCGCGGCCTCGGCGACCGCCGCATCGATCGCGTACTTGTGCCCATGCAAACCGGCCTCCATCAGCAGCTTCGAGGCCGCCCTCGCCTCCTCGTCGCCCACCGGGACCACGCGCAGTCCGGACAGCACCCAGTTCAAGCGGGACTTGTTCGTACGGGCGTGGACGACCTCGATGATGGTGAGCGCACTGATCACGACCTCCATGCCGCGCGAGCGCGCCTCGGCGACCAGGGCCACCACCAGCTCGTCGTCTGCGAGCATCTTCGAGAGCCCTTCGCTGTCGAGGACCAGCGTCCCCTCGTGACTCAGCTTGCGGCGGGCCACTCACCCTCCTCGGCGAACACCTCGTCGAAGACCTGCCGCGCTCGCTGGCGAGCCTGCTCGGAGACCGGGCCCTTACGGCTCTCGTAGTCCGCCAAATACTCGTCAAGGACCTGCCCGCGCAGCTCACGCTCGACCGCCTCGGCGATGAACGCGGAGAACTCCCGCTTGCCCACCCGCGCCCGGATCGCCTCCGCGGTCCCCTCCGGCAGCGACAGGCTCACCCGCGTTGCCGGCCCTTCCCCGATGCTGTACGTCGTCTCACCCATACCCCGAGTGTGTCAAACGAGTAGGAAAAGCGCCACGGTCCGGATCTGCGCCGAGTCCCAGAGTGAAGAAAGCGTGCGGGTGGAGCTGCTCCCGCCCACCCCTCGCATCGGGCAACGCAACGCCCGAAAACCCAGTACGGGCGTTCTCGTCCCGTCCCAGCACACTCCCAGCACAGTACGGATGACCAGGGATGACGACAGGTGACGAGGGATCAGCTATCCCAGCACCATCCCAGCACGGAAAAAACAAAGGGCCCGACCCCGAAGAGTCGGACCCTCTCTGACCTGCACGTTTGCCAGGTCAGAGACGTGGTGACATGTCAGCCACTACACGTTGAAGCGGAACTCCACGACGTCCCCGTCCCGCATCACGTAGTCCTTGCCCTCCATACGCGCCTTGCCCGCCGCCCTGGCGTCGGCGACCGAGCCCGTCTCGACCAGGTCGGCGAAGTGGATGACCTCGGCCTTGATGAAGCCCTTCTGGAAGTCGGTGTGGATCACACCGGCCGCCTCGGGGGCCGTCGCGCCCTTCTTGATCGTCCAGGCGCGGGACTCCTTCGGGCCCGCCGTGAGGTAGGTCTGCAGGCCGAGGGTGTCGAAGCCGACGCGGGCGAGGGTGGCCAGGCCCGGCTCGTCGGCGCCGACGGACTGGAGGAGTTCCATGGCGTCCTCCTCGTCGAGCTCGGCGAGGTCGGCCTCGAGCTTGGCGTTGAGGAAGATCGCCTCGGCCGGAGCGACCAGGGCGCGCTGCTCGTTCTTGAAGTCCTCGTCGATCAGCTCGTCCTCGTCGACGTTGAAGACGTAGAGGAAGGGCTTGGTGGTGAGCAGGTGGAGGTCGTGGAGGAGCTCGGCCTTCTCGGAGCCCTGGACGATGCCGGCGGAGAAGAGGGTGTTGCCCTCCTCCAGGATGGCCTGGGCGGCTTCGACGGCCGCGACCTTGGGGGCCGTGTCCTTCTTGATGCGGGCTTCCTTGGCCAGGCGCGGCAGGACCTTCTCGATGGTCTGGAGGTCCGCGAGGATCAGCTCGGTGTTGATCGTCTCGATGTCGTTCTTCGGCGAGACCTTGCCGTCGACGTGGACGACGTTCTCGTCCTTGAAAGCGCGGATGACCTGGCAGATCGCGTCGGACTCTCGAATGTTCGCCAGGAACTTGTTGCCGAGGCCCTCGCCCTCGCTCGCACCGCGGACGATGCCGGCGATGTCGACGAAGTCGACCGTCGCGGGCAGGATCCGCTGGGAGCCGAAGATCTCGGCGAGCTTGGTGAGCCGGGCGTCGGGGACGCCGACGACGCCGACGTTGGGCTCGATGGTGGCGAACGGGTAGTTGGCCGCCAGCACGTCGTTCTTGGTCAGGGCGTTGAACAGGGTCGACTTGCCGACATTCGGCAGACCGACGATTCCGATCGTGAGCGACACGTTGGCGACTTCCTGGAGTGAGGACTGCTGGGGCGAGGACTGCGAGCCGGCGACTGACTGGCTGATGGCGTTGGTCCGCGGGCCCGGAGGGTGGGCCGATCCCCCAGTTTACGGGCGCGCCGCCGGGGCACGTCACGCGTCCGATACGTCGAACTCAGCATCAAGGTCACCCAAAGGGCGTGTCCTGTGACGTACTGATCGCACTTTGCGACCTACGTTGGACAGGTGGAGCAACAGAAGACTGGTACACCGTCGAGGCAGCGGCCGCGGCCGCAGGCCCCTCTGTCCGGGCAAGGCGCGCTCATCGAGGGCGCCGCGGTGTACCGGGTCACAGCCCGGCCAGGGCGCCCCGGGGCCCCTGGCGCACCCGCGCAGCCGGGCAAACGGCCCGCACTGCGGCCGACCCGCCCGGTGCCGCCGGTGGTGCTCGCCCTGCGCAGACTGCCGAATCCGCGACTGACGGGACTCGGCAGCGGGCTCTTCGCATCAGCCGTGATGCTGCTGATCGGCTCGCTCGACTCACTGCTGCTCGGCGGCTCCGCCGTCGTGTACTGCGTGCTGTTCCTGCCGGTCAGCGCCCTGACGGCGCTGTGGGTGCGGGGCGCCGACCTGGTCACCGCACCGATCGGCGTGCCCATCGCGTTCGCCGTCGGGATCGTGCCGATCTCCGGCGGGACCGGTGGCGTCGGCGGCCAGGTGATGGCGGTGATCACCGCGCTGGCCGTGAACGCTGGCTGGCTGTACGGCGGCACGCTCATCGCGGGCGTCATCACGATCGTGCGGAAGATCCGGCTGATGACCCGCCGCCGCTCACGCCGGCCCTCCACGCCGCCGCGCCGCGCCTGACGCCCCGCCGCCGGCCTGCGGGCCTCCCCAGGCCCGGACCGCCGCCCCACGCCCGGACGCCGCCGCCCCACGCCCAGACACCGCCGTCCCAGGCCCGGGACGCCGCCGCGCCACGCCTGACGGCCTCGCGCGGCGGCACCGGGCAGCGCTCAGTGGCCCGCCGCCGCCATCGCCGCGCCGACGATCCCCGCGTTGTTCTGGAGCTCCGCGGGGACGATCTCCGCGCGGATGTGCTTGATCAGCGGAATGAACTTGTCCGCCTTACGGCTCACCCCGCCCCCGATGATGAAGAGCTCCGGCGAGAACAGCATCTCGACATGTTCGAGATACTTCTGGACCCGGTGCGCCCAGCGCTCCCAGCTCAGCTCCTCGTCGTCCTTGACCTTGGTCGACGCGTGCTTCTCCGCTTCGTGGCCGTGCAGCTCCAGATGGCCCAGCTCCGTGTTCGGCACGAGGCGGCCGTCGACGAAGAGCGCGCTGCCGATGCCCGTACCGAAGGTCAGCAGCATCACCGTGCCCTTGCGCCCACGGCCGGCACCGAAGGTCATCTCGGCCACGCCCGCCGCGTCCGCGTCGTTCAGCACGGTCACCGGCATGCCCAGCCGGTCGCCCAGCAGCTTGCCGCCGTCGGTGTCGATCCAGCTCTTGTCGACATTCGCGGCCGTACGGATCACCGATCCTGTGACCACGCCGGGGAAGGTGATCCCCACCGGGCCCGACCAGCCGAAATGCCCGACCACCTCCGCAACGCCGTCGGCCACGCCGTCGGGCGTGGCCGGGTGCGGTGTCAGTACTTTGTGGCGGGGCTCTGCGAGGTCGCCGCGGTCCAGGTCCACGGGAGCGCCCTTGATCCCGGACCCACCGATGTCCACTCCGAAGACGTTCATGGACACAACGTTACGAGGAACCGCTGACAGTTACTCCCTGAGCGTCCTCACAGCCCGGCCATTCAGTCTTCGACGAGTGCCGCCGCCTCGCCGCGCAGGTCCCGGCGGAGCTCCTTGGGCAGCGAGAACGTGATCGACTCCTCGGCCGCCTTGACGATCTCCACATCCTCGAAGCCGCGCTGCGACAGCCACTCCAGGACTTCCTCGACGAGCACCTCGGGGACGGACGCGCCCGACGTCACGCCGACCGTCGTCACACCCTCGAGCCAGGCCTCGTCGATCTCGCCGGCGAAGTCCACCAGGTACGAGGCACGGGCTCCGGCGCCCAGCGCGACCTCGACCAGCCGCTTGGAGTTCGAGGAGTTCTGCGAACCGACGACGATGACCAGGTCCGCCTCGGCGCCCATCTGCTTGACCGCGATCTGGCGGTTCTGCGTGGCGTAGCAGATGTCGTCGCTCGGCGGGGAGACCAGGAGCGGGAACTTGGTCTTGAGCCGGTCGACGGTCTCCATCGTCTCGTCGACGGAGAGCGTGGTCTGGGAGAGCCAGACGACCTTCGACGGGTCGCGGACCTCGACCTTGTCCACATCGCCCGGGCCGTCGACCAGCGTGATGTGGTCCGGGGCCTCGCCGGTGGTGCCGATGACCTCCTCGTGGCCCTCGTGGCCGATGAGGAGGATGTCGAAGTCCTCGTTCGCGTACCGGACGGCCTCCTTGTGGACCTTGGTCACCAGGGGGCAGGTCGCGTCGATGGTCGCCAGCTTCCGCTCGGCGGCCTCGTCGTGGACGACCGGCGCGACGCCGTGCGCGGAGAACATGACGATGGACCCCTCGGGGACCTCCGCCGTCGTCTCGACGAAGATCGCGCCCTTCTTCTCCAGGGTCTGTACGACGTACTTGTTGTGGACGATCTCGTGGCGCACGTAGATCGGGGCGCCGTACTGCTCGAGGGCCTTCTCCACGGCGATCACGGCACGGTCCACGCCCGCGCAGTAGCCACGGGGAGCGGCGAGGAGGACGCGGCGGGCGTTCGTTGCAGTCATGCCCCCATCGTAAGGGCGCGCCGTACAGGCCAACGATCGCCCACGGGGGGGCTCGGTGAGGGGCCGGGGTTCATCGCCGGATGGATGGCGATGCCGGCTCGCACACCTGGCCTTGTGGCCGCCCAGGTAGACCTGGTCTTGCGACATGGTCTTGTCGGAGGGTGCCGATACGCTCGCGGGCATGGGTCTCACTACATCTGCCGAAGCTCCCCTGCCCGTCGGCGAGGTGTCGCGGCTCATCGGGGGATGGATCGACCGGCTCGGCGCGGTGTGGGTGGAGGGACAGATCACCCAGCTGTCGCGCAGGCCGGGCGCGGGCGTGGTGTTCCTGACGCTGCGCGATCCGTCGTACGACATCTCGGTGAGCGTCACCTGCTACCGCCAGGTGTTCGACGCGGTCGCCGACGTCGTGTCCGAGGGCGCCCGGGTCGTCGTCCACGCCAAGCCCGAGTGGTACGCCCCGCGCGGCCAGCTCTCGCTGCGCGCCGCCGAGATAAGGCCGGTCGGCATCGGTGAGCTGCTCGCACGGCTGGAGCAGCTGAAGCGGACCCTGGGCGCGGAGGGACTTTTCGCCCTCGACCGCAAGAAGCCACTGCCGTTCCTTCCGCAGCTGATCGGCCTGGTCTGCGGCCGGGCCTCGGCAGCCGAGCGGGATGTGCTGGAGAACGCACGGCGACGGTGGCCGGCCGTCCGCTTCGACGTGCGCAATGTGGCCGTGCAGGGCGTCCGCGCCGTGTCGCAGGTCGTCCAGGCGGTCAAGGAGCTGGACGAGCATCCGGACGTGGACGTGATCATCGTCGCGCGCGGCGGTGGCAGTGTGGAGGATCTGCTGCCGTTCTCGGACGAGCAGCTGGTACGCGCCGTCGCCGACTGCCGTACGCCCGTGGTGTCCGCGATCGGACACGAGCCGGACTCGCCGCTGCTCGACCTGGTCGCCGATCTGCGCGCCTCGACCCCGACCGACGCCGCGAAGAAGGTCGTCCCGGACGTCGGCGAGGAGCTGGACCGGGTGCAGGCCCTGCGCGACCGGTCGCTGCGGACCGTACGGGGGCTGCTCGACCGCGAGGAGCGGGGGCTTGCGCACGCCCTGCACCGGCCGGTCATGGAGCATCCGCAGCGGATGGTGGAGGAGCGCGAACACGAGACGGACGCCCTGGTCGCCCGGAGCCGGCGGGTCCTGGGGCATCTGCTGGACCGCGCGGACTCCGAGCTGTCCCACACCCGCGCACGGGTCGTCGCCCTGTCGCCCGCGGCGACGCTGGAGCGGGGGTACGCGGTGCTGCAGCGCGCGGACGGCGCGGTGGTGCGGTCGCCCGGCGAGGTCAGGGCGGACGAGGAGCTGCGGGCGAGGGTCACGGAAGGCGAGTTCACGGTCCGGGTCGCGGGCGACGCCGTTACGGGCGACGGCGCCACAGACGCCGAGGTCGGAGACGCCGATGTCGGAGACACCGACGTCGCAGGCGATGGACCCGGCATCACCGACGGTCGGCATCACTGACAGTAGGCGCACATAGGGTGGATCACATGACAGCCAAGACGGACGATGGCGCGCTCGGCTACGAGCAGGCACGGGACGAGCTGATCGAGGTCGTACGCCGGCTGGAGGCGGGCGGCACGACGCTGGAGGAGTCCCTCGCGCTGTGGGAGCGCGGCGAGGCGCTGGCAAAGGTGTGCCGCCGCTGGCTGGACGGCGCCCGCGCCCGGCTGGACGCGGCGCTGGCGGAGCGGGACGCGGGTGAGGGCGCGGGCCCCCGCGGCGCCGAGGAGGACGGGAACGGGGACGACTCGGCCCGGTGAGGCGCCTTGGCGGGGCGGCGGCATAAACGGAAACGCCATTTAGTTGAAGGTTGAGTATTTGAAAGTTGCGTGACTTAGCTCACCAGGCGCCGGATTTAGTTGAACCTTCACCTATTCCGGTCGTACGGTGAAGCCGCAGCTTGAACCTCATTGCTCATCCGGAAGGTACGCAGCATGTCCCTCGTTCTTGACCCCGCAGCCCAGGACCTCCTCTTCCGTGAGGCCCGTACCGCCAACACCTTCGCCGACGAGCCGGTGACCGACGAGCAGGTGCAGGCCATCTACGACCTGGTCAAGTACGGCCCGACCGCCTTCAACCAGTCGCCGCTGCGCGTCGTCCTCGTCCGCTCGGCCGAGGCCCGCGAGCGCCTGGTGAAGCACATGGCCGAGGGCAACCAGCCCAAGACCGCCACCGCACCGCTGGTCGCGATCCTCGCCGCCGACAACGAGTTCCACGAGGAGCTCCCGGCGCTGTTCCCGCACTTCCCGCAGGCCAAGGACATGTTCTTCGCCGAGCGCCCTGCCCGTGAGCGGTCCGCCGCGCTGAACGCCGCGCTGCAGGCCGCGTACTTCATCGTGGGTGTCCGTGCCGCCGGTCTGGCCGCGGGCCCGATGACCGGTCTCGACTTCGCCGGCGTGCAGAAGGAGTTCCTGGACGACGACCACACGCCGCTGATGGTCATCAACATCGGCAAGCCGGGCGAGGACGCGTGGTTCCCGCGTTCGCCGCGTCTGGCTTACGACGAGGTCATCACCACCGTCTGACCTCGACGGGCCCCTGCCGGGGGTCCGGGGATCGCCCCCCGGCCTCGCGCCGGCAGCACAAGGCCGCCGCACCCCATCCAGGTGCGGCGGCCTTGTCGTGCCGGGTCAGGACGAGCCGGGAGGCATCAGGACGCGGCCGGGTCCGGCGTGGGGGTGGTGGACTCCGACTTCGACTCCAGCGCCGCCGCCATCTGCGCGAGCCGCTCGTACGACGCCGTGCCGGTCACCACGGTCGTCGAGCCCTTGTCCGTGCGCACCAGCGCGTCGTACTTCGGGCCCTCCCAGCGCTCCCAGGTCTCACCGCCCACCTTCTGCGTGCGGTCGGTCCTGGTGGCCTGCTGGGTGACCTTCGGGATGTACTTTCCGGCCGGAGCCGTCGATTGCTCGACCGCGACGTACTGGCCGTCCGGGTCGAGGAAGCCCAGGTGCCAGGCGTGGTCCTCCTGGCCCTTGAAGGTGACCGACGTGGGCTTCCAGCCGGCGGGGAGTCCCGTCGGGGCGGCCACCGGATAGGGTGCCGCCCGGCGTGCCGTCACCAGCTCGACGCGGTAGTCGACGGCCCGGTTCGGGTCCATGGAGTCGTCGTGCGGAACGAAGATGTAGATCACACCTGCGAAGACGCAGATGACCGCCATCGACTGGATCATTCCGCGCACTGTCTGCTTGCCTCGCATACCTGCCACCGCACTATGGTCGCATCAAGGTTGTTTGCTCAAACGTGGGCCCCTCTGCTCAATTTGTCGACGTACCGATAGAGTCACAGCACCCTCTTTTTTCCGGCCGTCGTCGTACAGGAAGGTGCGCTCCGATGACCGAGCACAACTTGCCGTCCCAGCTCGAGGTCTCGCCCGAGGCCCCCGACCGCAACCTCGCCCTGGAGCTCGTCCGGGTCACCGAGGCCGCCGCCATGGCCGCCGGCCGGTGGGTCGGACGCGGCGACAAGAACGGCGCGGACGGTGCCGCGGTCAAGGCCATGCGGACCCTCGTCAGCACCGTGTCGATGAACGGTGTCGTCGTGATCGGCGAGGGCGAGAAGGACGAAGCCCCCATGCTCTTCAACGGGGAGCGCATCGGCGACGGGACCGGCGCGGAGTGCGACATCGCCGTGGACCCGATCGACGGCACGACGCTCACCGCCAAGGGCATGCCCAACGCGATCGCGGTCCTCGCGGCCGCCGACCGCGGCACCATGTTCGACCCGTCCGCGGTCTTCTACATGGACAAGCTGGTCACCGGGCCCGAGGCCGCCGACTTCGTCGACATCAACGCCCCGGCCTCGGTGAACATCCGCCGGGTCGCCAAGGCGAAGAACTCCTCGCCCGAGGACGTCACCGTCGTCATCCTGGACCGGCCCCGCCACGAGGGGATCGTCAAGGAGATCCGCGAGACCGGCGCGCGCATCAAGTTCATCTCGGACGGCGATGTCGCGGGCGCGATCATGGCCGTGCGCGAGGGCACCGGCGTCGACATGCTGATGGGCATCGGCGGTACGCCGGAGGGCATCATCACCGCGTGCGCGATCAAGTGCCTCGGCGGCACGATCCAGGGCAAGCTCTGGCCGAAGGACGACGCGGAGCGGCAGCGCGCACTCGACGCGGGCCACGACCTGGACCGGGTGCTGTTCATGGATGACCTGGTCAGCGGCGACAACGTGTTCTTCGTCGCGACCGGCATCACGGACGGCGAGCTGCTGCGCGGCGTGCGGTACCGCGCCGAGACGGCGACCACGCAGTCGCTGGTGATGCGTTCCAAGTCG
Organism: Streptomyces sp. NPDC043870; assembly: GCF_056435785.1. Taxonomy (NCBI): domain Bacteria; kingdom Bacillati; phylum Actinomycetota; class Actinomycetes; order Kitasatosporales; family Streptomycetaceae; genus Streptomyces; species Streptomyces sp. NPDC043870. Next base: position 9,982 of record NZ_JBWKDT010000064.1, on the reverse strand, counting down.
GGCACGATCCGCCAGATCGACTCGACCCACCGCCTGTCGAAGCTGCGTGCCTACAGCGCCATCGACTTCGACCGCGCGAAGTAGGACGGCCGCACTCGCCGCAGGCGAACCAAGCCTCCAGGAACGCAGGCGAACCGAGCCTCCAGGAACACAGAAAGGGGCGCCCCCATGTGCGGTGGGAGCGCCCCTTCCCGTACGTACGCGGGGAACCGCGTACGTCAACGGATGCGTCAGGCCGCCGATGCCGACTTCTTGAGCTCCATCTCGCGCCGCCTGCGCCGGGCCAGCACGACGCGGCGCTCGGCCGCCGTGAGGCCGCCCCACACGCCGTACGGCTCGGGCTGGAGCAGGGCGTGCTCCCGGCACTCCACCATGACCGGGCAGCGGGCGCAGACGCGCTTGGCGGCATCTTCGCGGGAGAGCCGTGCGGCGGTCGGTTCCTTGGATGGCGCGAAGAACAGTCCGGCTTCATCCCGGCGGCATACTGCCTCCGTGTGCCAGGGCCCGTCCTGATCTTCCCGAGCGGTGGTTCGCTGGGTCGGAACGGCGGCTACCTGCAGGGGCTGATGCGGCAGTTGCAGCACGATCTACTCCTGACGACGGCTTCGCGAGCGAGAGACGATGCAGCAAGCCCTACCCGCTGTGCGCGCGCCTATGCACTGAGTGGCACTGAGTTCCGAGAGGCGGAACCACGGACCGCGGGCGCCGGGAACCGTGCGGGATCAGTGGCCCAGGTGCTTGCGCATGCGGTCGTGGAGGTCGGCGACGCGCTTGCCCCGCTTCGGCTTGGCCTCCACGTTGCCGAAAACGGAATAGCCGTTGACCACGACGACGGGAGCCTCGGGGTCGGTGGCCTCCAGCGTGCGCACCTCGAAGTTGCCGAAGACCCCTGTGCCGCTGCCGCGCAGCGAGATGTTCTCAGGAACGCGGACCTCGACGTTGCCGAAGATCGACGTCGCGTTGATGACGGTGAGCCGCTGCCCGAACATCGCCTCGGTCAGATCGATCTCGATACTGCCGAAGAGGGAGAAGGCATTGGTCCTGGGTCCCACGCGCCAGCGGCCCTTGCGGGTGGAACTGGAGAACACCGCGACGAGGTTGTCGGTGGGCGCGGACGTGTCCTCGGGTCCGTAGGTGTAGGACGCGGGCTGCGGGCGGGGGCGGGTGGTGGGCAGGTCCCGTACCAGCGGCTCCAGTTCGCCGACCGTCTTGGCGCGGTAGACCGAGTCGATCCGGTCGGAGTGCTCCTCGGCGTCGATCCGGCCCTCGGCCAGGGCCTCCCGGAGGATGTCCGCGATCCGGTCCCGGTCGGCGTCGGAGGCACGGATGGAGCCGGACGGGTCGGCGGCACGGTCCGCGGGCTCGGCGTGAGCGACCGGCTTCTGAAGGTTTCCGCGGCCGGAGGCCGCTGAATCATGCTTGTCGAGGTCCACGTGCTCAGCCTAGCGAAACGCGATAGATCGCGACTAGGGCCTGTCCGGCGGGTCAGGTCGCCGTGGCCGTGACGCCGCCGCGAACCGGCCGGCTGCGCCGGTACGGACAACACGCCCCGACAACTGAGCCTTACCTCACAAGCCCGTACGGCTGGGGGCGTCTTACGCTTGTGGACGCGCTGCCAATGGAGGCCGCGTCGCAGTCTGCCAAGTGAGGAATGGCCGTAATGCCAGAGTTTGCGTACTCCGATCTGCTCCCACTGGGAGAGGACACCACGCCCTACCGCCTGGTGACCGCCGAGGGTGTCTCCACCTTCGAGGCCGACGGCCGTACGTTCCTCAAGGTCGAGCCGGAGGCGCTGCGCAAGCTCGCCGAAGAGGCGATTCACGACATCCAGCACTACCTCCGCCCGGCGCACCTCGCCCAGCTGCGCAAGATCATCGACGATCCCGAGGCGTCGGCGAACGACAAGTTCGTCGCCCTGGACCTGCTGAAGAACGCGAACATCGCGGCCGCGGGCGTGCTGCCGATGTGCCAGGACACCGGCACGGCGATCGTCATGGGCAAGCGCGGGCAGAACGTGCTGACCGAGGGCGGCGACGAGGAAGCCCTCTCCCGCGGCATCTACGACGCGTACACCCGGCTGAACCTGCGCTACTCGCAGATGGCCCCGCTGACCATGTGGGACGAGAAGAACACCGGCTCGAACCTGCCCGCGCAGATCGAGCTGTACGCGACCGACGGCGGCGCGTACAAGTTCCTCTTCATGGCGAAGGGCGGCGGCTCCGCCAACAAGTCGTTCCTCTACCAGGAAACCAAGGCGGTCCTGAACGAGGCCTCCATGATGAAGTTCCTGGAGGAGAAGATCCGCTCGCTGGGCACGGCGGCGTGCCCTCCGTACCACCTCGCGATCGTCGTCGGCGGTACGTCGGCCGAGTTCGCGCTGAAGACCGCGAAGTACGCCTCCGCGCACTACCTGGACGAACTGCCGTCCGAGGGTTCGGAGCTGGGCCACGGCTTCCGTGACGAGGAGCTGGAGAAGAAGGTCTTCGAGCTGACGCAGAAGATCGGCATCGGCGCGCAGTTCGGCGGCAAGTACTTCTGCCACGACGTGCGCGTGGTGCGCCTGCCGCGGCACGGCGCCTCGCTGCCCGTCGCGATCGCCGTGTCCTGCTCGGCCGACCGCCAGGCCGTCGCGAAGATCACGGCCGAGGGTGTCTTCCTGGAGCAGCTGGAGACGGACCCGGCGCGCTTCCTGCCGGAGACCACGGACGAGCACCTGGAGTCGGAGGGTGACGTCGTCAGGATCGACCTCAACCAGCCGATGGACGAGATCCTCGCCGAGCTGACCAAGTACCCGGTCAAGACCCGGCTCTCGCTCACCGGCCCGCTGGTGGTGGCGCGCGACATCGCGCACGCCAAGATCAAGGAGCGGCTGGACGCGGGCGAGGAGATGCCGCAGTACTTGAAGGACCACCCGGTCTACTACGCCGGCCCGGCGAAGACCCCGGAGGGTTACGCCTCCGGCTCCTTCGGCCCGACGACGGCCGGCCGCATGGACTCGTACGTCGAGCAGTTCCAGGCGGCGGGCGGCTCCAGGGTCATGCTGGCCAAGGGCAACCGGAGCAAGCAGGTCACCGACGCGTGCGACGCGCACGGCGGCTTCTACCTCGGCTCGATCGGCGGCCCGGCGGCGCGGCTCGCGCAGGACTGCATCAAGAAGGTCGAGGTCGTCGAGTACGAGGAGCTCGGCATGGAGGCCGTCTGGAAGATCGAGGTCGAGGACTTCCCGGCGTTCATCGTCGTGGACGACAAGGGCAACGACTTCTTCCAGAACCCGGCGCCCGCGCCGACGTTCACCAGCATCCCGGTGCGAGGCCCCGGTCTGGCCTAGGGCCTAGGACCTGTCTTCTGGATCAGCCCGGCAATCCGAAAGACAGGCGCTCGGTCGCCCCTCAGGCGTCCTCGATCGCCGGACGGGCTGGGTTTCCAGCCCGTCCGGCTACCGAGAGCGCGGGGTCCGGTGCGGAGCCCCGCTACGCGAAGCGCTGCTTCGCCGACCCGTCGCACGGCTGGAGCCGCACCGGGTCCTTCGCCGCGGCCAGCGTCAGGCACAGGTTCGGTGCGGCCGCCGGCCGCACCGTCCCGTCCTGACGGACGAACTGCTGGTTCGCACCACCGTGGCAGTTCCACAGGACGAGCACCGCGCCCGCCTTGTAGTCCGCTCGGGGGACGTCGAGGCAGCGGTCCTGGCTGAGCCGGCTGTGGACGGACCTGCGGGCACTGTCGTGCCACCAGCCCTGGTTGGGGCCGCCGTGGCAGTCCCAGCCCAGCACCCCGGTGCCGTTGCGCGACACGCCCGCCTCGACATCGACGCAGCTGCCCGTGGCCTCGTTCCTCAGCGGCTTGTAGACGTCGTCCCAGGCGAACGGATACAGCACCGGCTTGCCCGTGGACGCCGGGTCGGCGCAACTGGCCTCGCTCAGCCCGGAGTCGTACATCTGGGTCAGACACGAGGCGAAGGCCGCGTGTCCCCGGGCGTTCGGGTGGAAGGACTGGCGGACCGAATTGGCGTCGGGCGGGAACGGGTTGGACAGCTCGACGTACAGCCCGCGTGCCCAGGTGTCCTCCATGCAGACCTCATGGCCGTGGAAGAGCCGTGAGTTGTCGAGGTACACCGCGCCGGTGGAGCGGGCGACCTGCCGCATGCCGCGTTCGAAGGCGGGGACGGCGGTGTTGCGGCCCCAGACGGTGTCGGAGTCGTAGCCCGTACCGCCGCAGATCAGCTTGCCGGGGAAGTTCGGGTTGTCGCGGAAGTCGGGCCCGATCGGGCTCGGGTAGCCCATCACGACCAGCTTGTAGTCCCCGTCCGCGTACCCGGCGTCACGCATCACCGTCCGCAGATCGCGTACGGTCCGCTCGACCTTGGGGACCAGTCCGTCGACCCGGGCCTGCCAGCCTGCCGCGTACTTGGACTCGCAGGGGCCCTGGAAGGTGAACCAGCGGACGACGCAGTCGGTCATCACGGGCCCGAACTGCAGATCGTCGTTGGCGCCGGCGACCAGCAGCACCATCTTGATCCGGGTGTTGCGGGCCTTGATGGCGAGACTGTCACTCTGGACCAGCTCGTCGGCGTACTGCTTCGAGCCGCCGATGACGATGTTGCCGCTGTAACCGCCCGAGCAGGAGACGTTGTACGTGACGTCGGCGGCGATGCCCGTGCGGTGGATGGCGGCGTCGGGTGAGCGGTGACACCAGTTGTCCGGGCCGTCGGTGCCGGGTTCGTACGTGCCGACACCCTCGCCCGAGATCTCGCTGTCACCCAGCGAGATCAAGCCGGTCTTGCGCTCGCCGAGCGGGCGCTCGGCGGGGTCGCCGTAGAGGGCGGTCGCCTCGGCGGCCCGGATCTTCTCCAGCTCCGGCGGAAGGGGTACCGACGATGCATATGCCGTCTGGCGGGCCGTGTCGTGCGCCCGCCCGGGGGCCGTGGCTGCCATGGTGCCGAGAGCCGCCGCGAGGGCCGCGGCGGCTGCGACCGCAGAGCGAAGTCTGTGCCTGGAGCGTCTGTACCCAGAGCGCCTCATTGCGCCTCCCCGGTTAGGTGTTACCGCCGGTTTTTACTGGCCGGTAGCGCACTTGGGAATAGGCAGAACAAGACAAGTGCTCAACTTTTTGGGAGGTTTGGAGATGTCGGACACGAGTGACAACACAGGCGAGTACCGGGTCGAACACGACTCCATGGGTGAGGTGCGGGTCCCCGCGCACGCCAAGTGGCGGGCCCAGACCCAGCGGGCCGTGGAGAATTTCCCGGTTTCCGGACAACGGCTGGAACGCGCCCATATCGAGGCCCTGGCCCGGATCAAGGCCGCCGCCGCCAAGGTCAACGCCGAGCTCAGGGTGGTCGACCAGGACATCGCGCAGGCCATCCAGGACGCGGCGGAGGAGGTCGCCGACGGCCGCTGGGACGAGCACTTTCCGGTCGATGTCTTCCAGACGGGTTCCGGGACATCGTCCAACATGAATACGAACGAGGTCCTGGCGACCCTGGCCGGCGAGCGACTCGGCCGTGCGGTCCACCCCAACGACCACGTCAATGCCTCGCAGTCGTCCAACGACGTCTTCCCGTCGTCGATCCACATCGCGGCGACCGCGGCCGTGACGGGCGATCTGATCCCGGCGCTGGAGCACCTGGCGGCGTCACTGGAGCGGAAGGCGCGGGAGTTCGCGGGCATCGTGAAGTCGGGTCGTACACATCTGATGGATGCGACACCGGTCACTCTCGGCCAGGAGTTCGGGGGTTACGCGGCACAGATCCGGTACGGGATCGAGCGGCTGAACGCCTCCCTGCCGAGGCTCGCCGAACTCCCTCTCGGCGGCACGGCAGTGGGCACCGGGATCAACACTCCCCCGGGCTTCTCCGCGGCGGTCATCGCGGAGGTCGCGCGGGCGACCGGACTGCCCCTGACCGAGGCCCGCGACCACTTCGAGGCGCAGGGTGCGCGGGACGGGCTCGTGGAGACCAGCGGTCAGCTCCGTACCATCGCCGTCTCGCTCACCAAGATCTCCAACGATCTGCGCTGGATGGCGAGCGGCCCGCGCACGGGTCTCGCCGAGATCAACCTCCCTGACCTGCAGCCCGGATCGTCGATCATGCCGGGCAAGGTCAATCCGGTGATTCCGGAGGCGGTGCTGATGGTCGCCGCGCAGGTAACGGGCAACGACACGACGGTCGCCGTCGCGGGCGCCGCCGGGAACTTCGAGCTGAACGTCATGCTGCCGGTGATCGCCAAGAACCTGCTGGAATCGGTGCGGCTCCTGACGAACGCCGTGCGGCTGCTCGCGGACCGGACGGTCGACGGCATCACGGCCAATGCGGAACGTGCCCGTGAGTACGCCGAGTCGTCGCCGTCGGTCGTGACGCCGCTCAACAAGTACATCGGGTACGAGGAGGCGGCCAAGGTGGCGAAGCGGTCGCTGGCGGAGCGGAAGACGGTCCGTGAGGTGGTGCTGGAAGGCGGGTACGTGGAGCGGGGCGAGCTGACGCTGGAGCAGCTCGACGAGGCGCTGGACGTCCTGCGGATGACGCGGCCCTGAGGTTCCCGCTCCCCCACGTCACGGGGCCGGTGCCCCGCCGGCCCGCCCTGCCCCCGCCCGACCGAGCCGCCCGGCCCCGTGACCTGCACCGCAGCGAGCCGTGAACGGCGACTCTAAGATCTGTGCATGACGGGATCGGCAGGGGTTAAGCGCTGGGCGCCGGGGGAGCACATTCTCTGGCGGTATCGGGGCAACGGGTCCGGCGAGGTGCACATCTGCCGGCCCGTGACCGTCGTGCGGGACAGCGCCGAGCTGCTGGCCGTGTGGATGGCGCCGGGGACCGAGTGTGTGAAGCCGGTGCTCGCCGATGGGAAGCCCGTCCACCATGAGCCGCTCGCGACCCGCTACACCGCGCCGCGGACCACCGTGCGTTCGCGGTGGTCCGGGACGGGGGTGCTGAAGCTGGCGCGGCCCGGGGAGGCCTGGTCGGTGTGGCTGTTCTGGGAGCACGGCTGGCAGTTCAGGAACTGGTACGTCAACCTGGAGGAGCCGCACCTCCGTTGGGCGGGCGGCGTCGATTCCGAGGATCACTTTCTGGACATCGCGGTCCGGCCCGACCGCAGCTGGCGCTGGCTGGACGAGGACGAGTTCGCCCAGGCCCAGGCGGCCGGGCTGATGGGCGCCGGCCAGGCCCGGCGGGTGCGGGCCGCCGGGCGTGACGCGGTCGAGGCGATCAAGGCGTGGGGGCCTCCGTACTCGGACGGCTGGGAGGACTGGCGGCCCGATCCCCGCTGGTCGGTCCCGGTGCTGCCCGCTGACTGGAATCGCACCCCGGCGCGCACGTCCGCATGACGACGCCGTGAGACCCTTGATGCGCCCCCGGGGTTCAAACGTAGGATCGTCCTCCGCAAGGCTGCGTCGCATCAACGATTGAGCACAGCACAGGAACTGACCGTAAGTCATCACGAGGGGGACGGAACCGTGCCGGATGTGTGCCCGGATCTCCCTCATCCCGTCAACGCCTCGCTCGGAATGGGTATGGGCTATATCGACCACCCAGGGGCGTTGCCGCCCCGGACACCGGGCGGCTCCGCCCGGCGGCCCGGGGATCCGCGGTGCAGCCGCGATCGTCACCGCCCCCGGACGCGCACAGCGGCACCCGAGGCGCCACGACCCGTCCTCCGGGTCGGGCCGGCAGTGACATCAGCGGCTACCGCCGCGGGGCGAACGGGGTCCGGTGCGTGCGATCGCGAGGCGGAGGAGGGAGTCGTGGCGGGGCCATGGCGACTGACGACAACGCAGCTGGAGGTCCCCGCTGGGGGGCTCTCCAGGCGAAGCTCTGGGGGAGAAGTTCTGGAGAAGCGCGTGCCAGGGCACACGAGCCAGGCAAGATCCGGAAGACAGGCCCCAGCCTCGCACCACCGGCCCGGACGGACGGAATCCCACGCGTGACGGAGCATCCCACCTCCCACGAAGGCCGGCAGCCTGTCGCTGCCCGGCCTCAGGAGCGCACGCGGCCGCGGCAGGAGGCCGCCGCCCATGCCCCTGTGCCGGCCACGGCCGGCGCTGTCCCCGCGCAGCCGCCCCCGCCTGCGGGCCCACCGCCGCAGGACCCCGTCGGGGTCGCGCGGCGCGAGGGTGACCGGCTGCGCTTCGTCGGGGCCGCGACCCGCAGGATCGCGCGCGGCATAGACCTGGACGAGATCGTGCTCGGGCTGTGCCGGGCCACCGTGCCGACGTTCTCCGACGCGATCCTCGTGTATCTGCGCGATCCGCTGCCGGTCGGCGACGAGCGGCCGGTCGCTCCGTTCGTGCTGCGGCTGCGCCGCACCGACCGGCTGCGTTTGACCGACGAGGACACGGAGGGCTCGCTCCTGGGCGGCGCCGCCCAGGTGCCGGTGCTCACCACCCCGGCCGATCTGACGCCCGCGACCGAGCTGTGCGAGGTCGTGGCCGGCGGGGCGCTCGCCGAGGTGCTCCGTGGCGTTCGGCCGGTGTTCGGCGACTCGGCCGCCGCCCGCGCGGCGCTGCCCGAGCTGCTGGGCGCCGACCGGATCGTACCGACCGGGCACCGGGCCATCCTCGCTCCGCTGCGCGGCAGGCGCCGGGTCATCGGCGCGGCGATCTTCCTGCGCCGGCCCGACCGGCCGGCCTTCGAGCCCAACGATCTGCTGGTCGCCGCACAGCTTGCGACGCACACCGCGCTCGGCATCGACAAGGCCGTCCTGTACGGCCGCGAGGCGTACATCGCGGACGAGTTGCAGCGCACGATGCTGCCCGAGGGACTGCCGCAGCCGACCGGTGTGCGGCTCGCCTCCCGCTATCTCCCCGCGGCCGAGACCGCACGGGTCGGCGGCGACTGGTACGACGCGATCCCGCTGCCCGGCAGCCGGGTCGCGCTGGTCGTCGGCGATGTCATGGGCCACTCGATGACGTCGGCCGCGATCATGGGCCAGCTGCGGACGACTGCGCAGACCCTCGCCGGTCTGGATCTGCCGCCGCAGGAGGTCCTGCACCATCTCGACGAGCAGGCGCAGCGGCTCGGCACCGACCGCATGGCGACCTGTATGTACGCCGTGTACGACCCGGTCTCGCACCGGATCACGATCGCCAACGCGGGCCATCCGCCGCCGATACTGCTGCATCTGGGCGGGCGGGCCGAAGTGCTGCGGGTGCCGCCCGGCGCGCCCATCGGCGTGGGCGGGGTGGACTTCGAGGCGGTCGAGCTGGACGCGCCCGCGGGAGCCACGCTGCTGCTGTACACCGATGGGCTCGTCGAATCGCGGCTGCGCGACGTGTGGACCGGGATCGAGCAACTGCGGGAGCGGCTGGCCGCGACCGCGCAGCTCACCGGCCCCGATCATTCACCGCCGCTGGAAGCGCTCTGCGACGACGTGCTGGACATGCTCGGCCCGGGCGACCGGGACGACGACATCGCGCTGCTCGCCGCCCGTTTCGACGGGATCGCGCCGAGTGATGTCGCGTACTGGTTCCTGGAGCCGGAGGACGCGGCTCCGGGCCGGGCCCGTCGGCTGGCCAGGCGCGCCCTGGCCCGGTGGGACCTGGAGGGGCTGTCCGATTCGGTGGAGCTGCTGGTCAGCGAGGTGGTGACCAATGCCGTCCGGTACGCGGAACGGCCGGTGACGCTGCGGCTGCTGCGCACTGACGTGCTGCGCTGCGAGGTCGGTGACGACTCTCCGCAGTTGCCGCGCCAGCGGCGGGCACGGGACACCGACGAGGGCGGGCGCGGGCTGTTCCTGGTGAACCGGCTGGCCAGACGGTGGGGAGCGACCCGGCTGTCGACCGGCAAGGTGGTCTGGTTCGAGCTGCCGACCCATCCGTAGCCCATCCCGGGAGCCGCCCGTAACCCTTCCGTGCCCCATCTGCACACCAGGGTGGGACTCCGTACGAAAGCGGGCCGGGGGGGGGGGGGGGGGGGGGGGGGGGGGGGGGGGGGGGGGGGGGGGGGGGGGGGGGGGGGGGGGGGGGGGGGGGGGGGGGGGGGGGGGGGGGG
>NZ_JBWKDT010000063.1:0-26263 GCF_056435785.1 Streptomyces sp. NPDC043870 | reverse complement strand
CCAGCAGGGCCCGGGCCAGCCGGTTCGCCCGCGCATTCAGCTCCCCGTAGGTGAGCTGCCGCCCGCCGTGCACGGCCGCGACCGCGTCCGGATGCACCCGCACCCGCTCCTCGAACAGCTCATGCACCCGCCGGCCGGGCAGTTCCCGCCGCCGCCCCGCCAGCCCGTGCACCTGGAAGTCATGTTCCTCGGCCGACAGCAGACTCCGGCCACCGATCGCGGCATCCGGACCGTCCGTCATCCACGTCAGCGCGGCCAGGTGGTAGCCCGCGACCCTGGCGGCCGCCTCGGCATCGAGGACATCGGTGCGATAGCGCAGCCGCAGCACCCAGGCGCCCGCGACCCGCACGAACCCCACCCGCAGCACAGTCCCCTCGGCCAGCTCACCACCGCCGCCTGCGCCTGCGGCTGCGCCGGCAACACCCGGATCGAACTCGGTCTCGAACAACGGCCCGCTCTGCCCCAGCTCCTGCCGCAGTTCCTCCACGGGGAAGGCGCTGTGCGCGACCAGCTCGGACACGGCGCGATGAGCATCCAGCACCGACGCCGCCCACGAGCCGGCCCCGCTCACCAGCCGGCACGGCAACGGCCGCCCGCCCGCTGCGGGCACGTAACCGGTGGTGACCTCGTCCTCGCCGGACAGCGCCGCGAGCACCCTGGCATGCGCGGCCAGCACCACCGAACCCAGCGGCACCGCCAGCTCCTTCGCCAGCCGGTCGACCGCCTGCGCGATGCCGTCGGGCGCCGTCGCCTCGTACTGGGCCATGCCCGGCACCGGATCGTGCGTCCACCGCGGGATCGCGGTGAAACCACCGGCGAGAAGAACATCGCGCCAGAACTCCCGGCCCGCGTCGACATACATGTCCATCGTGTCTTTCCTCACGTTCGTGGGGTGGTGCTGCGGCTCAGTTGCCGCGTGCCGGGACGGCGGTGTCGTGGTCGTTGCCGGCATGGCGGGCCGTCAGGTGGGCCTTGTTGTCCCGTATTTCCCGGGCCGGGTTTCCTCCCCACCGCGCGTTCGGGGGAACTTCCGCGCCCTTCATGAGGAAGGAGTCACAGGCGAGCTGTACGCCGTCGCCGATGGTCACCCCGTAGTGGACGAACGCGCCGACCCCGAGGGTCACGCCCGCTTCGATGGTGGTGCGGTCGGACGTGAAGGTGCCGTCCTCCTGCGCGTGGCACGGGACCACACTGCCCACGTTGAGCGTGCAGTCGTCGCCGATGGTGACGGGGGTGCGCTCGACCAGAAAGAGGTGACGCGTGCCGGCCGGCACCGCCGGCTCGTTCGGCGACTCGTACGGCGAGGGCACCGGCACCCGGTCCGGCGACGGCGCCGTTGGCTCGTTCGGCCACTGGTGGGGCGACGGTGCCGACGGCTGGGCGGGGATGGGCGCGGCGCCGACGAGCGCGGTCGCCAGGCTCTGGATCGTGGAGTGCCGGTAGATGTCCTTCATCGACACCGTGGGCAGGTCATCGCGCTTCCTGACCCGGGCGCAGAACTGGGCCATCACCAGGGAGTCGGCACCCGGGTCATGGAAGAAGTGACCGTCCAGCGGCACCTGCTCGGCGCGCACGACGCCGGCCGGCACCTCAGCCAGGGGCCCTGCGGTATGGGCCACCGCGCCTTCGTGCCCGCTGTCCATGACGGCATGAGTGCCGGCCGGAGCGGCCACAGTGGCCTCGATGGTTTTCCCTAGCACGTGAGCTCTCCCGGTAGGTGCCGGCCGGTGCCGGCCGGCCGGGCCGCCGCCCGGCGTCCTCGCGTCGCTGACGCGACGGCGGGAGCAAGCGATGGGGAAGCCACGGGGTCATGAGCCCTTTTCTGGTCGCCAAGCAACAAAAACATGTGTCGTCCACCTGCAGTCTGTGCAGTCCACCGTCGGGTTGCCATTCGAACTCGACCGCGCCGGCGTGGTGGTATCTCTCGATGCCGCCGTGTTTTTCGTGCCGAACGCCTCTCCAGTAGGCCCGAGGGGGTTCTGCTGTGTCCTGCCCCTGGATCTCGGAACTTGACGCAGCAAACCGGTCCTGGTAATTAGCCGCCGCAGGCGGACTCCGCCCGTATTTACTGCCCGTTACTTCCCGGCGTTTCGTGTACGCCGCCAGGGCTCAGGGCCGCGCAGCAGGCAGCCGCCGCATCCGCACAGCCGTGACCCGCCGGACACCGGCCGGCCGGGCCGGGCGACCGAGGCGCACCGGCCGCAGACCACCGGCACGGCACACCACCCGCAGACCACCCGCAGACCAGCCGCAGACCACTGAGGACCGCCGGTAGACCACCGGTAGACCTCTGCGGACCTGCGGGCCCGGGCCACGCAGGCGGCTGCAGGCCCGGCTACGGCTGTGCCTGGGGCTATGGCCGGGGCGGGGGCGGGGGCAGCAGCCAGGGGCTGGGGCGGCAGCCGGGGGGCGGGGGCGCAGCCAGGGGGCGGCGGCTGGAGGCTGCGGATACATCCGGTCCCGGGCATTCGATACAGCCCCGTTCCGGCCACGGCGACGTTCCTCTAACCACGTTCACGATGGCTGTCAAGCCCCGAATTCCGGTGGCATGACAGGGCTGCTCCGGCCGGGCGTACTGGATGTGTTCCGGCGAGTTGCTCTCGCCTTCGATTTCTTCCCTTTCTTCCATGAGCCGCTCCGGTACGGATGAGCGGCACAGAGCGCTCTGCCGCAGACGAGGAGGCGACCATGCCTGTCATATCCGTCCCCCAGGACTTCAACGAAGACGAGCTTTTCGTTGACCTAGAGGCGATTTTCGGGCACTCGTTGTTCCTCAAATGCGAGGGCTTCAACTTCGCTGGCTCGATCAAACTCAAAGCCGCCACCGAGATGGTCGAGGCCGCCGAACGCGACGGCCTGCTGAAGCCGGACTCGGTCCTGGTCGAGTCCTCCTCGGGGAACCTGGGCGTGGCCCTGAGCATGATCGCAGCCAGCAAGGGCTACCAGTTCCTGTGCGTGACCGACTCCCGCTGCAACCTGTCCACCCGGCTGCTCATGGAGGCCCTGGGCGCAAAGGTCCACGTCATCACCGAGGCCGCCGCCGGCTCCGGTTTCCTCGGCGCGCGCATCGACCACGTCCGCGCGCTGTGCGCCTTGGACGACCGCTATGTGTGGCTCAACCAGTACACCAACCCCCACAACGGCATGGCCCACTACCGCAGGACCGGCCCGGCCATCGCCCGGCAGTTCCCCGACCTGGATGTGCTGTTCGTCGGGGCCGGCACCACCGGGACCCTGATGGGCTGCGCACGCTACTTCCGCCGGTGGCACCGGCCGGTGCGCATCGTGGCGATCGACACCGAGGGCTCGGTGACCTTCGGGGACACCCCGGGCCGGCGGATGATCCCCGGCCTGGGCACCAGCGTGCGTCCGCCGATGCTGGATGCGTCCCTGGTGGACGAGGTGGTGCACGTGCCGGAGGCCGACGCCATCCGCACCTGTCACCGGCTGGCCCGGCGCGGGTTCCTGTTCGGGGGTTCCACCGGCACGGTGGTCAGCGGCGCGATGAACTGGCTGGCCGGCAAGGAGGAACAGCAGCTCACCGCGGTGGCCATCGCCCCGGACCTGGGTGAGCGGTATCTGGAGACCATCTACCAGACCAACTGGGTGCAAGACCTCTACGGCGAGGACGTCCTCGACTCCCCGGCCCCCGCCCCGGCCCCGGCCCCGGACCCGGACCCGGCTCCCGCCCCGACCGCGAGCCCGGCACCGGTGCCGGTGCCGGCACAGGCCTCCCCGTCTTCGACGGCCTGGCCCACGCCACCGCCGCGGCCCTCCGGCCGGCCCCGCAGGAACTGTTCGAACGCGCGGTGACCGCCCGGGCAGCAGCACGGGATGCCACACGCGACCTGTTCACCGAGGACGACATGACCACCCCCTCAGCCACGACGACCACCCTGGCGGGAACGACGACCACCGCCGCGGGCCCCGGCGACGTCATCCCCCACTGGATGGGCGACGCCGCGGGCGCCGGGCCCACCGGCGCCCGTGGCCGCCTGGCCCGCGCCCTTGCGGGGCCGGGCGACACCGCACGCACACGCCGGGCACCTGGCCCGCACACACCGGCGGGCACCCTGGCCACGCCGGGCGGGCCCTTTGGCCGCGGGGAGAAGACCGGCCCGCCCAGCAGCACGGACACGGACACGGACACGGACAGCCACCGGGTGCTTCGGGCTCCGGTCCCGGCGGGAGGCGGGCCACGCCCGGCACCACGCCCAGGATGCGGATGCGCCCGGGCCGCAGCACGCCGGGGCGCCACAACACCTCACCGGCCGCGCCGGCCGCACCGGCGGCCCGGTGAGGGGGGTGCCTGATGGAACAGGCGTCCAACGACATGAGCCTGAGCCCGTACGGGGGGCGGCCCTCCGGTCTGATCGGCGCGCAGATCGCGGGCTACCGGGTGGAGCGTGAGATCGGCCGGGGCGGCATGGCCGTCGTCTACTGCGCCAAGGACCTGCGCCTGGACCGCACCGTCGCGCTCAAACTCCTCGCCCCCCAAAACGCCCGCAACGACACCTTCCGGCGCCGCTTCATCCACGAATCACGGGTGGCCGCCGCGATCGAGCACCCCCACATCGTGCCGATCTTCGAAGCCGGCGAAACCGACGGCGTCCTCTACATCGCCATGCGCTACGTGTCCGGGCTCGACCTGCGGGCCCTGCTCGACCGCGACGGCCCCCTGCCCGTGCACGCCGCCATCCGCATCGCCGCCCAGGTCGCCTCCGCACTCGACGCCGCCCACGACCACGACCTCGTTCACCGCGATGTCAAACCCGGCAACATCCTCGTCGCCAAGGGCACCGACGTCGACCACCCCGAACACGTCTACCTCACCGACTTCGGGGTGACGAAGAAGTCCCTGTCCCTCACCGGATTCACCAGCGTCGGCGAGTTCGTCGGCACCGTCGACTACTCGGCCCCCGAACAGTTCTCCCGCCGCCCGGTCGACGGCCGCTGCGACCTCTACAGCCTGGCCTGCGTCGTCTACGAAACCCTCACCGGCACCCCTCCCTTCCAGCGCGAGGAAGACATCGCCCTGCCCTGGGCGCACCAGTTCGACCAGCCGCCCGCCCTGACCGAGAAACGGCCCGGGATCACCCCCGCACTCGACGACGTCCTGGCCAAAGCCCTCGCCAAAGTCCCCGACGACCGCTACAGCTCCTGCCTCGAGTTCGTCGCCGCCCTGCGCGCCGCCGAACACCACAACGGCAACCATCCGCCCACCCGCATCGACCTGCGTCCCACCCCCGCTCCCCCGTACCCCGGGCCGCCACCCGAGCCGCCGCCCTGGGCCCGGCCCGTCTTCCGCCGGCCACTGGCCACCCACCCGCCGGCGTCTCGGTGACCTGAACCGCCCTCTGTCTTTCCGGCCGTCTGGACCCGATACGCCTGCCGCACAAGCCACCCGGCGAACGCCGGAGTGGCCACGAGCCGAGTGGGGCGCGAGCGAACAGGCCCCCACCAGCGGCGGACACCGATCTGGAGCAAGCATAGAATTCAGGCATGGGAGAGCGGCCCCTCGCGCCGGCCACGCCCGAACTCGTCCCCGAAACCAGCCCCAGCCCCACCTCCGGTCCCGGCCCCGGTCCCGGCGGCTGCGGCACCGGCTTCGCGGTGATGAGTCCGAGCCGGTACCACCACGCCGGATCCGGCCCGTCCAGCGGCATCGTCACCGACCACACCCGCATCCCACCCCATCCGGTCCTGCGCGCCAGAGCCGCTGCCGGGAGCCGGACGGCCATGGTCGAGAGCCACGCGATGGGCCCCTGCGCCAGCGGGCGCCGCGCCCGTGCGCCCGGCGCCGCAGAGGGCAGCATCACCGGCTGCCGCACCCCGGACACGGACACGGACACAGACACGGGCACGGGCTGGGGCAGGGGCTGGGGCAGGGGCTGCGGTCCGGACAGCAGCGGCAGGACCCCGGTACCGGCGGGGCGGCCTGGATGTGAGGCCGGTGACCTTGCACCGGCCGGGCCTCCGTACGCCGCCGGCTCACCACCGGGCTGCGGGCGGCACACCCGGGATCCGGGCCACGACGAGCCCACCCGTGCACTGGCCCGTGCGGGCGCCTGTGCGGGGCACCGTCCCAGGTCCTCGCCGCGCCGGCAAACCGGTGGCGGGGGTGCCTGATGGAGCAGGCATCGAACGACATGAGTCTGTATGCGGGGCGGCCCTCCGGCCTGATCGGCGCGCAGATCGCCGGCTACCGCATCGAGCGTGAGATCGGCCGGGGCGGCATGGCCGTCGTCTACTGCGCCAAGGACCTGCGCCTGGACCGCACCGTCGCGCTCAAACTCCTCGCCCCCGAACTCGCCCGCAACGACACCTTCCGCCGCCGCTTCACCCACGAATCACGCGTGGCCGCCGCCATCGACCACCCCCACATCGTGCCGATCTTCGAAGCCGGCGAAACCGACGGCGTCCTCTACATCGCCATGCGCTACGTATCCGGGCTCGACCTGCGGGCCCTGCTCGACCGCGACGGCCCCCTGCCCGTCCACACCGCCATCCGCATCGCCGCCCAGGTCGCCTCCGCACTCGACGCCGCCCACGACCACGACCTCGTCCACCGCGACGTCAAACCCGGCAACATCCTCGTCGCCAAAGGCACCGACGTCGACCACCCCGAACACGTCTACCTCACCGACTTCGGACTGACCAAGAAGTCCCTGTCCCTCACCGGATTCACCACCGTCGGCGAGTTCGTCGGCACCCTCGACTACGTCGCCCCCGAACAGATCTCCGGCCGCCCGGTCGACGGCCGCTGCGACCTCTACAGCCTGGCCTGCGTCGTCTACGAAACCCTCACCGGCAAACCCCCCTTCCAGCGCGAGGAAGACATGGCGCTGCTGTGGGCGCACCAGTACGACCAGCCGCCCGCCCTGACCGAGAAGCGGCCCGGGATCACTCCCGCACTCGACGACGTCCTGGCCAAAGCCCTCTCCAAAGTCCCCGACGACCGCTACAGCTCCTGCCTCGAGTTCGTCGCCGCCCTGCGCGCCACCGAAGACCACACCGGCAAGACCAGCCACCCGCCCACCCGCATCGACCACCCCCAAGCCGCCACCGGGCACCTTGGCCCACCACCCGAACCACCGCCCTGGGCCCGGCCCGTCTTCCGCCAGCCACCCAGCTAGGCCCTGTCCGGTCGGTCATGAACGCGATGGCCGGCGTCCGGTGCCTGCCCGTGTGCCCGCGAGCCCGGCCCGCGTCCTGCGGAGGTGTTCTTGAACCTCCGCCCGTGGTCACGGGACCTGTTGCGGCTGCTGATCAGACGCCGAGCAGGGTACGCAGGTGGGGGCATGCCCCGGCCTGCGTACCTGCTCGGCGACCGGCTCGTACACGCCCCGCTCGAACACCACCCCGTCTCCCGGCCGCCGCCCGGCCGCGCGCGCAGACGGACGAAGCCGGGCGCGGTGGGGGCGGGTTCGCAGACGCCCCCGATCCCGTAGTGAGAAACCGACGAAACGGGTTCTCGCCAGAGACGAAAGTCCAGGTGAGGACCCGTTTCTCGTTGAGTTGTGCCCATCGGTGTCCGTTGACATTCAAGTCAGTGGCCGTGTCATCGAACCCAGTCGAAGATCTTCTTAACCTGGGGGTGCCAGGATGCCGGGGACACGACCGCCAGCACGTCGATGGACCGGAGCTAGCCATGATCAGCGGTGCGCATGTCATCCTCTACAGCCCGGACGCCGAGGCGGACCGTGCCTTCATCCGTGACACCCTCGACTTTCCCGGCGTCGACGCGGGCGGCGGCTGGCTCATCTTCAAGCTGCCCCCGGCCGAAGTCGCCGTGCACCCGACCGATGGCCCGCCCCAGCACGAGTTCTACCTGATGTGCGACGACCTTGATTCCCAGCTCGACGAGTTCCACGCCAAGGGCGTTGAGATCACCCGCCCGGTCAGCGAACAACGCTGGGGCAAACTGACTGCGATCCGGCTCCCCAGTGGCGCCGAACTTCCGCTGTACGAACCGCTGCATCCCATCGCCCACGGCCTGTGACCCCGCAGCACTCAACTCGGCCCATGGCACGACGCTCAGATGGTGTGTCAACGAACTCAGTCGTTGCAGGTCAAGGCGTAGCGACCGACTCGGCATTGGTGGCTCGTGCCTGTCCGATGGGTCGGTGACGAGCTGAAGCCCCTATCCCCCGGCTGGCGGGACCGATGCCAGGTGCCTTCCGTTCTCGTGCACATCGACTCTGGCCTCGGACGAGCGCCTCCCGAATCCGGTCCACGTCCACCTTCGCTACACCTACTCAGAGCAATCAGTCGGCGACGACGTCCCGTACGTATCTGCCGTACGGGGGGACACACGCCGGGAGCCGCCCTCGAGCGCACGGCCTCGGGCCAGCCAGTCGCGACAATCGCGGTCATGGCATCGATGACCGAGACCTTCCGCCAGGCCCTGCAGACTGCGCTGGCCAGCCGGGAGACGGTGAGCATCCGCAGTACCCTGATCGAGATGCTGGAGCGAGATCCCTCCAAGTCAGAGATCTCGGCAGCCGACAAGGCGGCCCGAAGGATCGCCGAAGACGGGGACGCAGTCCTCATCTCCCTACTTCCCGACCAGGCTGGCGCCGACGCCTACGTGCCTACGGCCCGTGGGGCCAGGGGGTGTGCGTCGAACTACTTGACCCTGGACGAGAAGATCATCAAAGATCTGCCCTGCCGCGTCGAGTTCGCCGCGGAGAAGTGGGACGCGCTCATCGACGAAGGCATGCGGCTCACCCAACAGGAAATCGAAAGCGACCCGCGGCTGTCGGCGTTCCTGCCTGGCTGGAAGGCCGAACCGCGTGCCGAGAAGCGGGCCCGCCTCATGGCGGAGGCAGCAGGAGCCAGCTGACCCGCTGTTCAGCGCACTTGCGCCAGCGGACCGAGCAGGAAGCGCGGCGCAGGCGGTGGAGCTTCGAAGAGCACCGGTACGTCATTGCCGCACCACTTCGATGACGCCCGCCTAGATCCGCGACCCATCAGGCATGCCTTAGGGGCAGCTCACGGGGCCTTTTGCCAATCAAGTTGGTCGCCGCAGGTCAGCGCTCAGCGGACGACTGGATTCGCTGTCCAAGGACAGTCGGGCCTGACTCGGATGTACTTCCAGGCGCTTCTACGTGAAAGGGCCCACATCGTGGCATTCGTCACGACGTTGGCTCTGATGTGCTTGGTCGATCTTCGTCTGCCGCGGCTGAAGCCGGTCCTCAACGGGTCGGTGGGTGATCCAGGCCGGGGGGCGTAGGCACTGACGGTGTCCGACCAGCTCCCGCCCTCGACCGCGGCCCGCAGCAGATGGAGCACCTGGGGCAGCACGATTGCGGACGCCGCGTGGCTTGTCCGCCGTTGCGCCGGGTGGCTGTCGTACCTGTCACCTGCCTGCCAGCTCTTCTTCGAAGGCGAGGACCGCGTCGGCTGAGGCTCAGGGAAGGAGCTGGCGAACGAGCGCGTCGGCAGCCCACCGCTCCCAGCGCGCTGGAGACCAGCCGCGGCGGGTGACGAGCAGACCGTAGGTCTCCGGGCTGAGCACGGTCACCGCGATGTCGGCGGCCGATGCGGTGTCGTGGCCCTCCCGTAGGCGCTCGCCCGTCTTCGACGTCAGGGCTTTTGCGAAACGGAGCTGGACGGCGTACCGCTGCTCGTGGTTGATCCGCCACAGCTCGGCAAGCTCCGGATCCGCGGTGGCTGCCCCTCGTACGACCTCGAGGATCGGCGCGGCACGCTCCAGTACGCGGCGGGCGCCGGCAGCCTGGAGGGTGAGCTGTGCGGCGGGGGCGGGCTCGTCCATGACCTCGCGGGCCCAGGGGCGGTCCAGCGTGGCAACAGGGTCGGAGTCGCCGGCCACGGCGGTGTCCAGCAGCTCCTTCAGCAGTGCCCGTTTGTTGCCGAAGGTGAAGTAGACCGTCTGCACGCCGACTTCCGCCGCGCGGGCGATGTCATCGACCGTCGTGCCGGCCCACCCCTTCTCGACGAAGAGCCGGGCGGCGGAGTCGAGCATCCGCTGCCGTGTGCGGCGGGCCTTCTCCGCGCGGGTCAGGGCTGCGGTCACGGGCACTCCTCACTGTCGCGACTCTTTGACTGTAGTGAGACTACAGTGTAATTCATTGGAGTATGACTACAGTGAAATTCGGTGACTCCGGTGGGCGCGTCCTGGTGATCGGTGGCTACGGCGCTGTCGGTTCCGTGGTGACTACGACGCTCAACGGCTGGCTTCCCGGCCGGGTGGTGGTCGCAGGGCGCGGCGAGGCAAAGGCCCGTCGTCTCGGCGGCGTGCGGGTTGACGTCGGCGACTTGGCCGGCTTCCGGCGGACCCTGGAGAATCTGGGTGACCTGGCTGCTGTGGTGCTGTGCGTGGAGCCACCCGACGCGGGCATCGCACGTGCCTGTCTCGAACGCGGCATTCACGTGGTCGACATCGGCGCCACCCCAAGGCTGCTCGACCGTGTTGCGGATCTGCACGACCTTGCCGTCGGCGCCGGTGCCACGGCTGTGATCAGCGTCGGGGTCGCCCCCGGCCTGACCAACCTCCTCGCCCGGCGGGCACACGAAGCCGTCCACGGCGCGGAACGCATCGACCTGACCGTGCTGCTGGGAGCGGGTGAGCGGCACGGGGTCGACGCGGTCCGCTGGACGGTCGAGGGCCTGGCCGAACCACCGGCGGCCGGTCCGAAGCGGACCGAGCTGCCCGGCTACGGGACGCGCACGGCGTACCCGTTTCCGTTCTCCGACCAGCACACGCTGCCCAGCACGCTGGGAGTGCCCCGGGTGACCACCCGCCTTTGCCTGAACTCGCGTCCGCTGAACGCCGCCCTCTTCGCGCTGCGGCGCTCCCGGCTGCTGCGGGCAGCCCGCCGCCCGCACGTACGGCGGGCCCTGATCAGCGTCTTCAGCCGGGTGCACGTGGGTGACGACGGTTTCGCCGTGCGGGCCGACGCCTGGCGCGGCGACCGCCATGCCGCATACGTGCTGACCGGACGGGCACAGAGCCATGTCACCGCACTGGTCGCGGCGTACGTCACCCGAGAACTGCTCACCGGCGCCCAGCCCGCCGGGGTCCACCACATCGAGCAACTGTCCGCCCTGGCCTCGCTGCCCGAATCACTGGCGGAGTACGGCGTCGTCCTCCGCTCTCTCTCTGGTGAGAAGGAGGACGACCCCGACCCGATCTGAAGCCAGGTGCGACCCGATGCGAGACAGGCCCGCCTGGGGTGTGGGAAACGATCACATCCTTCGCGGGAAACATCCTGTGCTGGCCTCCCGACGACGCCGATCAGCGCATGTCGCCGGTTCCCCGTAGTGCTCGGCGGGCACTTCGGCCTGGCGAAGTGCCCGCTCGAGCGTCTGCCTCTGGCTCACGCGGACACGCGGACCCGATAGCCGTGCCCGAGCAGCCACATGACGCTTCGGCGCTCGCCCTCGCCCGGGGCGAGGAAGGCCGCATCCAGCGTGATCTGACGGCCACCGCCCGGCTGCTCGACCAGGGGGCGACGGAGCCCTCCCGGACCACGAACGACCGGGTCACCTCGTACAGGTGGTAGTCGCACGGGAAGGCCGCATCCCGGGTGTTGAGGTTCTGCCAGGTCAGCGCACGCTTGGCGTACGGGCCGCCGGCCGGGGCGAGGCAGGCCGGGCCGCTTTGGCGGGGGCTGCTGGTGCGGCGAGGATGAGGAGCGCAGCGTCCCTCGTACCTCGTACCTCGTACCTCGTTGAGCCGGATCCCGGCAGCATGTTCGGTACCCGGTGAGATGACCGCTCCTTGCGTTGTCGGCCATCAGGCGTCAGGGCGGGTGCCGCGTGCGGCGCCCGCCGATGCGGCCACCACGCACAGCACCGCGATCCACTGCGAGAAGTGCAGCGGCTCCCCAAGCACGATGAGGCCGATGAGGGCCGCCATTGCGGGTTCCAGGCTCATCAGGATGCGCAACACGTGCGGTGGGATCGTGCGCAGTGCTTCCAGATCCAGCGAGTACGGGATCACCGACGACAGCAGTGCCACGCCGAGCCCCGTAACCAGGACCCACGGCTGAATCAGTGCCGTCTGGCTGTCGGCCACGCCGAACGGCACAGCCACCAGTGCCGCGACGGCCATGCCCAGAGCCAGACCATTGCCTTGCGTGGTGTGGCGGCCCAGCGCCGCGCCGACCAGGATGTACAGGCCCCAGCACGTTCCTGCGGCGAGGGCGAACAGGAAACCGGCAAGGTTGAGGTCGCCGCGTTGCTCCATCAGCAGGAGAACACCACCTGCCGCGAGCACGGACCACCACGCATCCAGCCATCGCCTCGAGGCGGCCAGGGCCACCGTCAGCGGCCCGAGGAACTCGATGGTCACCGCGATCCCCAGCGGGATCCGGGCCAGCGCCAGGTAGAGCACAGGTTCATCAGGCCGAGAATCACGCCGTAGCTGAGCACCACTGTCCACGTGCGACGATTCATGCGCAGGGACGGCCGCCACCACAGCATCAGCACCGCCGCCGCGAACAACAGCCGCAACGCGACGGTCCCGAAGCTGCCCACTGCGCCGAACAGATGCTTGGCCGATGCCGAGCCCACCTGAACGCTGACGATGCCGAGCACCACCAGCGCCGGTGGCGGGATCGCGCCGAAGCTACGCCCGCCCGGCGCGGCCGGGGAGGACCGGGACAACGGGCCGCGCCTGGTCCTGTCGGAGTTCATGGTGGCCACGCGTGGATTCTCAACGACCCGGGCACCGCACGGCACATGGTTTTCCTCAGACCCCCAGGCGCGATGCCAGGTGGTGCTCATGAGGTGCCCCAAGTGCACGAGGGGCGGCTTCGCCTCGAACCTGCTCGCCTGCTCTCTCTCCCCCTCCCCCCCCCGCGCCATCGGGTTCAGCCGGGTTCACCGACCGGTGGCTTGCTCCTGCTGGACCTGTCGCCCTGCGGCAACGACGTCGCGCATCTCCACCAGGAAGCGCCCAACCGTGGCCAGCTCCGCATCCTCGAAGGAACGCATAGCCACGACCATGTTGTTGATCAGCGGTCCGAAGAACGAGAAGCCCATGGCCACGGCCCTGTCCACCACCAACAGGACCCGGCGGCGGTCGTGGGTGTCCCGCTCGCGGCCGACAAGACCGAGCCGCTCCAGTCGGTCGATCAGGGCGCCGGTGGAGGCCGAGTTCAGCCCGGCTTGCTGCCGAGCCGACCTGGTGCGGCGGTGAGGCCCGCCCGGTCGGCCTCCAGCAGGCGGAGCAGTGCGCGCACATCCGGGGGATGCAGCCCGTTGATGTCGGCGAACTCCGCGCCGAAGAGATCGAGTTCGACCGTGACGGCCCGCAGCAGACGGACCAGCTGGACAGGGAAGGCCTGATCGTCCATGAATTCCCTCCACGCCATTGCCTCGATGGCCGAAAGAGTCGATGGCCGAAAGAGTCGATGGCCGAGAGAATCGATGGCCGAATGGTTTCATCGAGGAGTCATGGACGGCGAAGCGGCCTTCCACGCGGCGTACGACGCCGTGCTGCGACAGTGGCCTGCCGATACCCGAAGCATCGATGTGCCCTGCGCCTACGGCACCACACGGGTCCGTCTCAGCGGCCCAAAGGACGCCACCGGCGCTCCTTTTACTGCCCGGCGGCACCTCGGCGGTATGGTTCGCCACCATCGAGGCCCTCAGCCGCACTCACCAGGTGTAGCGGTCGACCTGATGGGCGACATCCAACGCCGCATCCACCACGGGGCCCCGCTACGCGGCACCGCAGACCTGATGCCATGGCTGGACGCGCTCCACGAGACGCCGGGGCTCGACACAGCCCAGCCGTGCGGCCACTCCTTGGGAGCCTGGATCGCGCTGAACTACGCGCTGCACGCACCCCACCGGGTCAGCAGGCTCGCCCTGCTCGATCCCACCAACTGCATCGCCGGTATGAGCCCCCGCTACCTGCTGCCCGCGGTGCCCATGCTGCTGCGGCGCACCGCGGGGCGCCAACGCGCCCTCTTCCGCGCGGAGAGCCAAAACGCTCCCCAAAACCCCTTGTGGCGAGACTTCCTGGACAGACCGCCTCCGTCCGGCGCTCGAAGGTCGTCGCGATGCGACGACCCAGGACGCAGGACCTGCAGGCCTGTACCGTCCCGACCCTGGTACTGCTGGCCGGGCACAGCCGGGCACACGACGTGCGGCACGTCACCCCGGCGCGAGCCGGCTCCTGCCGAACGCCACCCTGCCGGGCGCCTCCCACCACTGCCTGCCGACCGAGCATCCGACCGAACTCAACCGCCTGCTGTCACAGTTCCTGGCCTGACCGGCCGCACCCCGGCCACTGCCCCAAACCGCAACCAGCCAGGCAGGAGAAGCGCCCGGAATTCTGGGAGATCCTCCTCAGCACGACGGCCACCGAGCCGCCCAGGCCGTGCGCGGCCAACTCCGCACCGGTGACACCCACAGCCCTCACGGCCACAGCAAGCACACCGGCAGGTGAGCCCCGCATGCAACCAAAGCCCGCCGGCCCGCCACCCACCCCGTGCCCCACCAGACCGATCAGCAGCAACCCGGCGCCCGGCCGGCAGCGGACGGACGGACCCCGCCACCTCCACGAAACAGGCCGAGACGGCACCCAGACCCTGCACACAGACACACCGGCGCCCCTGCCCCGGCAGCCCGACCAGCACACCCGATCACCCCCAGGCGTCACGACGGCATGACACACACCCCCCTGCAGCCACCAACCACCAAGAAACCA
Source organism: Streptomyces sp. NPDC043870 (assembly GCF_056435785.1). Classification (NCBI taxonomy): domain Bacteria; kingdom Bacillati; phylum Actinomycetota; class Actinomycetes; order Kitasatosporales; family Streptomycetaceae; genus Streptomyces; species Streptomyces sp. NPDC043870. Next base: position 11,577 of record NZ_JBWKDT010000063.1, on the reverse strand, counting down.
GCACCCATGGACACCGGAGAGCAGCCACCACAGCCCGGCGCACCGCCACCCAGCAAAAGACACTCCCCCGCGCAGACCCGGACACCGGCACAAACACCGGCCAACAAACCCCGCCCGCCGCATCCCGCAGCAGTCATGCAACCGGCGCCCGGCCCGGACCCCAGACAGCGGACGGCACGGCAGCAGGCGGCGAGCCGCCGGGGCAGCCGGGGTCACTGCGCACGGCCCCAGGCGGCAGAGCGGCAGGCGACCCGCTGCCCAGGGTGAAGGTGCACCGTCCCGGGCCGCTGTGCAGCGGTAGGCGGCGGGCCGCCCAGGGGATAACTGCGCACAGTCCCGCACGGCAGGGGCGACAGGCCGCCGGGGTGACTGCGCGCGGCCCCAGGCGGCAGGGGCAGCACGGCGGGCCACCGGGGCAGCCAGGGTGACCGCGCACGGCCCCGCGCGACAGAGCAGCAGGCGGCAGGCGGTAGGCGGTAGGCGGCGACAGGCTGCCTGGGGCGGCAGACGGGGCGGCAGGCGGCGGGCTGCCCAGGAGAAGTGTGCGCCCCCGCCGCCCGACGTGGGCCCCAGACGGCGGACGACAGCGGGCAGCCGGCGCAGCCGGGGTGACTGTGCGCGGCCCCAGGCTGCAGGGCGGCGGGCTGCCCCGGCCCAGCCGGGACGCACAGGGGCGAGCAGGGGTGGCCCCCGGTACCCGCCCGGCTCGCACGCAGGCGCTGGGGCGCGCAGGGGCGCGGGGGGGGTGGCCGCAGACCGCCCCGGCAGGGTCTTCAGCCGGCTTATACCCGACACCTCGCGGCTTGGTCAAGTCCCGAGTCCTCGGAACATGACCACACGCTGCCCGCCGGGCCTACTTGAAGTGCGGGCCTCACCGGAAACGAGACGAGGCAGCACGGCAAGACAAGGAAATTCCCCTCGCACAAGAATTTCCCCTCCTCGCCGAACCGCCAGATATCCCGGCACGGCGGGCCGGCGGCAAAAAGAGCCGGCCCCGCCGGCTGTCCCCCGAAATTTCCGGGGAATGTCAGCAAACCCTGCAGAAGGAGAAAATCCATGACCCGCAACATTCACCCTCACCACCAGGCCCGGCCCCACCGGCGCTTCCGCCTCGCGATGATCTTCGCATCGACCGCAGTGCTCTCCGGGGCCGTGGCCCTCCCCGCATCCGCCGCGACCGTCACCGCCCAGCCCGCGGCCGCGACCGCGTTCGTCGCCGACGGCGGTGCCGGCGGTGCCGGCGGCGCCGGCGGCGACAGCGTCTTCGGTTCCGGTGGCGGCGGCGGCTCCGGCGGCTCCGGCGGCGGCAGCGTCTTCGGCGACGCCGGACCCGGCGGCGACGGCGGCGACGGCGGCAGCAGCATCTTCGGCGCCGGCGGCGGCGGAGGCGGCGGCGGAGGCGGCGGCGAGAGCATCTTCGGCGACGGCGGAGCAGGCGGCGACGGCGGAGGCGGCGGCGACAGCTTCTTCGGCGACGCCGGCGACGGCGGCCAAGGCGGAGGCGGCGGCGACAGCATCTTCGGCGACGCCGGACCCGGCGGCGACGGCGGCGACGGAGGCTTCAGCTTCTTCTAACCCACCCCCGCGGTAGCCCAGACCACCACCCGGCCCACCACCCGGCGGGTGGAAACCACCCGGGCCACCACCCGGCCCACCCCGGTGGGGTGGAAACCACCCGGCCTCCACCCCACCCCCACCCCCCAGCCCCCATCCCCCAGGTCACCGCGAGCAGCCCGGCCCCGACAAACAACCCGGCCCGCTACAGGCCTCCACAAGCAGCCCGGCCGCCACAAACGGCGTCCGGGCACAGCACCCGCACACACCCCCTCTTTGTCACCGAAACGGAGCACCCCCATGCCCAGAAGCCTCTGGCAGCGCCCCCTCATCCTGGCGGTAGCCTCCCTCGCCCTCGCCTCCGGCACCGCAGGCGCCGCACAGGCCTTCCAGAGCGCCCCGGCACTCACCACCCACACCACCAGCGCCAGCGCCAGCGCCAGCGCCGGTGACGACGACACCGGCGACCTCCTCGCCCAGCTCACCGACTGCGCCAAGGGCGGCGAAGGCGGCAAGGGAGGCGAAGGCGGAGAAGGCGGCAAGGGAGGCGAACCCGGCGAACCCGGCCAGCCCGGCCAGCCCGGCCAGTCCGGCTGCTTCCAGCTCGGCGACCTGCCCGACAAATCCAAGGAAGACCTCACCGGGATCGACAAGATACGCATCGTCATCGCCCTGATCTCCGAAGACACCACCACCAAGGAAGTCGCCAAGAAATACAAGATCACCGAAAAGGAAGTCGACACCTGGAAGAAGCAATTCCTCGACGGCGACTTCTCCGAACTCCTCGGAACCGACTTCGACCTCGGCTTCCTCGACAACTTCCCCTTCCGCCCCTAACCCCCACCCCACCAACAAGCCGAACCCCACAACCGAACAGACCCACCCCCAGCCACAACCAAAAGGGGCCCAGGCAGCCAACCAGCCAACCGGCCGCCCGGGCCCCCACACCACACGCGGCCCCCCGGCACAGCCACTCCCCCGCCCCCGCGGCACACCCCACCCCACCCGAACACCACGACATGCCACCCCCTCAGCAAAGGCCCCGAAAACCGTCCCGGAAACCCACACTCCGAAAGCACCAGCCGCGCCTCTACTGGCACCTGAGGAGCCTGTCAAGTACCGAAACCCCGGGGCATGACACCCAGCCCCCGATCCCGCCTAATGGATAAAGGGACACCAACCCCACACCCCCTAACTTTCCCCCGCATCACGCACGGGGCAAAACACAAAACACACACGACCAAAAACCACGCCACCAAACCGCGCCACCAAAACCGCGCCACCAAAACCGCGCCACCAAGACCGCCTTCCGGAAAGAGAGAACTCCATGCGCATGAACTCCTGGAAATACCGTCTCGCTCTCACCCTCTCGGCCACCCTCATCGGCGCAGGCGCCATGACAACCGCCGCCACCGCAGCACCCGCACCCCAAACCGCCACCACCATCAGCCACACCCCCCTCCAGCACCCCGCCGAAAGCGACGGCGCACTCCTCGACGACATCGACGTCAGCGACGACAACATCCAGATCGGCGACCAGGTCTGCGCCGGCAACTGCGACGGAACCGTCAACGGCACCGACGGCACGGGCGGCGGAATCTGCGCCGGACTCTGCGACGGCAGCGCCAACGGCGGAACCGGCACCACCGGCAACCCCGGCGAAAACGGCGGCGACGGCGGCGACGGCGGAATCTGCGCCGGCATCTGCAACTCAAGCGCCAACGGCGGCACCGGCGGAACCGGCGGCGACGACATCCTCGGCCTCGACGACCCCGGCGACGGCGGCACCGGCGGCACCGGCGGCATCTGCATCGGCCTCGGCTGCGAAACCAGCGCCACCGGCGGCAACGGCGGAACCGGCGGCACCAACAGCACCAACTGACACACCAACCACCAACACGGGGCCACCAACTACGTCGAAGCAGCCGCGGCAACCAGCCACCCCAATCTCCTCAACTCACCGGCCTACGTCTGCCAGCTTTGCCCTCAGCTTCAGCACCGACTTGGTGTGGATCTGGCTGACTCTGCTCTCGGCAACGCCGAGGACGTTGCCGATCTCGGCGAGGGTGAGGCCCTCGTAGTAGTAGAGCGTGACGACCGTCTTCTCGCGGTCGGGGAGCGTGTTGATGGCGCGGGCGAGGAGGCGGCGCAGCTCACGGTCCTCGGCGACTTCGACGGGGTTGTCGGCAGCGGTGTCCTCCAGTGTGTCCATCAGGCTGAGCCGGTCGCCGCCCTCGCCGCCCACGTGCAGCAGCTCTTCCAGGGCCACGACGTTCGCCAGGGACAACTGGCTGAAAACGGAGTGGAGTTCCTCGAGCGAGATACCCATTTCCGAGGCGACCTCGCCCTCGGAGGGGGTGCGCCGCAGCTGGGCCTCCAGCGTGGCGTAGGCGCGCTCGACGGCGCGCGCCTTCTGGCGCACGGAGCGGGGGATCCAGTCCAGGGCCCGCAGTTCGTCGATCATGGCGCCCCGGATGCGGGTGATCGCATAGGTCTCGAACGTGATGGACCGCTCGATGTCGAACCTCTCGATGGCGTCGATGAGGCCGAAGACCCCGCAGGAGACGAAGTCCGCCTGCTCGACGTTGGACGGCAGACCGACGCTCACCCGGCCCGCGACGTACTTCACCAGTGGCGAGTAGTGCAGGATCAGCTGCTCCCGCAACCGTCCGTCACCCGTGGCCTTGTACGACCGCCACAACTCTTCGAGCGACGAGGGCGCGGGCGGCCCCACGCCGCCGCCGGCAGCGGGTCGCACGGATACGGGAAGCTGTGCGTCGAGCGTGGTGTCGTCACCGACCGCAATTCGTGCTGACTGCCGTGCGTGGCTTTGAGCAGACGCGCCGATTGTCGCCTGAGCGCTCCTGCGAACCGCAAGAACCGCAGAAGGTGTCGCCTCACGCCTGAGCCGCTCCTTCAGCTGAGTCAGGGATGCTTCCGCTTCCTCTGGTGTGACCGCCTGGCTCAGCGCTGTCTCGGTCGCGCGCAGCATGTCCCGGAGCGGGTCGGGCTCGGTCAGCGGGGTGTGATCGGTTTGTTCATGCTGAGGCTTCGTCACTGCTGCTCACCCCCTCGACTCTGTCGAGCAGACCCAACTGCTTCAGTTTGACCGACACAGGCTCCAATTTTCGACGTGCCAGAGTCAGATGCACCCGCACAGTTGAGGGATCGATCTCCAAAGTGGCAGCAACCTCAGTGGTGGAAAGATCGGCCAAATAGTAGAGCGCCATCACCTCGCGTTGACGAAGCGGCAGCTGCGCGATAGCTGCGCATACCTGATGGAAGCCCTCCTTCACATCCATCAATGCGGCCATGTCCGGGCCCTGCGTGGGATGATCGGCGTCGTCGAGGGGCACCGCGCCAGGATGGCGATCGCATACTCTGATCGCTTCGCGGACCACAGTCTTGGTAAGCCAGGGCCCCCAGCTCCGCACGGGGACAGCATCCGGATTGTTCATCCGGCGCCAGCATTGAATGAACGTCTCTTGGACAGCATCGAACGCCAGAGTACGCAGGGCTCCACACACCATGGAGGCACGAGCGAGCAGCGGCTGATACCACCTTCGGTACACCGCATCGAATTCCTCCTCGAGAAGCACTCCGGGCATTCATTCCTGCTCACTGCCGGGACGCCTCGCGGCCCAATAGGCTCCGTCCTCGTCCGAAACCTCAACGGAACCTCCACTGGAGGACAACTGATGCAGCACGACCTTCAGCGTCTTGCGACGCGCCGCCTCGCGGACCCAGTAGGCATACGTGCGTGATGCGATCCCGGCTGCGGCACTCACACCGGCCGCGAACACCCACCCCCAGACTGTGAGCACTGCAGGTTCTCCCCTTTCGTCGCTGCCACATGTCGGCGAGCCCCGACACTCTGTAAGAGGGGAACGGCCCCAAAAACGCGTAGTCGGCACACCAGGAACACGACCAGCAACCCAATCGAGCGATGACCAGAACGCCAGTCCGATACCTGCCATGCCGTGCGCGTTCACAGCTTCAGACCAACCACGCCCTCCCGCTCAACCCACCCCCACCACGCGGTCCCCGACGACAGCGCAAGCATCACCGCCGGCATCGGCCGCCGGCGATGATCTGTACACCGACGCCGCCCGGGCACACCCCGGCATCACGCAGTGCGCCACAGACGCCACACCGCCCCGTCACACAACACATCCACCGGCCCCGGCAGGGCCACACCCCGCACTTCACCGGCGCCACGCACCGCAACACCACAAAGCACCCACACTCGCCCGACGAGCCACGCCGAAGCGCACAACTGCTACGTCAACCCGCAAGAACTCTCGCCGCAGACAAGCCCGAACACCGAACCGGCAACCCCGGCAACACTGCGGCAGGTGCTCACCCGGGTCCTGCACTCGCGTGCGGAGCGTGCCGAGCCCTCGTCGCCGTCCCGGCGGTCGAAAATGAGAGATCGACACGATCACCGAATGAAAGAACCGCGCAGTACCGAGGCGCCGCACGAGTTCATCCCCGACCCGGCCGCCGATACGCAACTGGCTCTGGCTGCAGCGCAGTCAGACGTCGAGCGGGTCTCGGCAGACAGGCCGTTGACCGAAAATCAGGGCGGGCAGCTGGTCGGCATGCAGAACATGCGGTCGGCTCAGGGCGAAATGATCGCCTGGGGCAGAGTCCACGCCTGGGAACAGGAACTCGTCGCAGTCCTGGCCGATGCCGACGACGGCGAGGAGGGCCGGCACCGGGTCACCGAAGCGAAGGCCGCAGCAACGCAGGCCATGCGGGACACGGCGCTGCGGGGCCTGCCGAACGGTGACCCGAAGTGGCCGATCGGCTACGGCCCCCGCGACGTGCTGCAGATGATCGCCGACCACTACCGGCCAAAGGAGACCTTGTCCTCGGCATGACATCCTCGCCGGCCACGCCACGGCTCCTTCCGCAGCAATGACAGCATCAGCGCCCGCAGGGGCGAGTCCCGGCCCGACCTCGCGGCCGAATACAGACAACACACCAAGCCGATCAGGGACTTCGAGAAAGATCACCCCAACGAGCCGAAGTCAGTACCCGTCGGGCATCGACGTGTCCAGCTCTGCCCTTCGCTTCCTCACCCAGCAACTGCGCCAGCACCGCCATGCGATCGGCTCCCGCTGGCGGCGCCTGAGCGCCGGCCGCCAGGCCCTGCTCGCGCTGGCCCATCTCCGGGTGGGACACACCTATGCCCAGCTCACGGCCGGATTCGGCGTCGGCACCACGACTGCCTACCGCTATGTCACCGAGGCAGTCGACCTCCTGGCCTCCCGCGTTCCGAGCCTTGCCGACGCGCCGTCCGCGCCGCGTCGACGAAAGCGTTCGTCCTCCTGGACGGGACGCTGCTGCCCATCGACCGCATTGCCGCGGACCGTCCCTGCTACTCCGGCAAACACAAGAAGCACGGGATGAATGTGCAGGCCATCGCAGACCCCTTCGGTCGACTGCTGTGGGCCTCACCGGCCCTGCCCGAGGCCGTCCGCGATGTCCGCGCCGCCCGCGAGCACAACATCATCGACGCCCTCACCCCAGCCGACATCAAGTGCTGGGGAGACAAGGGCTATCGAGGCGCAGGCGGCACGGTCCGCACCCCCCTGCTGGGGACGGTGGGAGACCCTTTCCACTGATCAGAAGGCCGTGAACCGGTCCCACGCGAAGATCCGCGCACTCGTCGAGCAGGCCGTGGCCACCCTCAAGTCCTGGCGGCTCCTTCGGAAGCTTCGGTGCTCGACCCGCCGGATCACCACCCTCGTCCAAGCCGCCCTCACCCTCCATCTGGCCAGCTCAGCCCGATGATGGCGAAACCTCGCCGACAGTGGGTACTGCGGATCGTGTCCGCGCGGAGGGGTACTGACTGGTGGCTCGTCCGATGCAGCCAGCCAGCCCCCTCACCCTTCGGTCGTCCGTTGAAGCCTCTTGAGGAGACCTCCGCCGGCAGTTGGCACATCGTAGTGGCGGGCGGTTTCTACCCACCCGGTCAACCCGGGACCGAGCAGTCCAGGATCCGCCCGTCCACCGTCCCCACGACCAGCCGCTGTTGCTCCGCCTGGTACGCGGCGGACACCGGCGTGACCGCGTGGCCGTGCGCGCGTAGGGTGTGCCGGGCTCGCACCTCGCCCGTCGCCGTGTCCAGGGTCTCCACCTCACCGGTGAGATATACGACGTACACCCTCCGCTCGTCGCCGTCGAGATCGGCGAGCGGCTTGTCGGTGCCGTACACCCAGCGTGCCTCTCCGTCCGGCAGCCGGCGGCTCACGACGTACGTGCCCTCACGGGCTTCCCCGTAGGTGGCGCCCTGTTCGTACGACCGGCCCGCGTGGACGAGGGTGTGTGTCAGCTCGACGGCGGGGCCGTACCAGGGCTGGAATGCGGACGCCGGGTCCCAAAGCAAGGGGAAGAGGGCGCGCACAGTGGCGGGACCGTGGGCGCCTGGAGGATCGATCGCGTGGATCCACGGCGCGTCGTCGTCCGGGCCGGGGCCGTCCACATACAGCAGACGGGCGCTGTGTCTGACGCGCAGCGCCGGGGAGTTGGAGCGGCTGGGGGCGAGGCCGATGCGTGCCACCTCCTGGTGCGTGGGGACGAGCAGCAGCGCGGCGTGTGCGTCGCGCCCTTGCGGGCGCAGAGCGAGCCAGCCTTCGTCTGCGGCGCACAGTGCAGGGACCGACGGCACGTCCACGCAGTCCACTGCACCGCCGTCCGCCGTCGATATCCGCCGAACAGTGGTCGCGCGGTCAACCGGGCGACCCGTCACCTCGTCGCGCCGGTAGCCCCGGTACGTCACCCACGCCGACTCGTCGTCAGGGGCCGCCTCGACCCGGACACTCCCCTCCCCGTCCGCAGGAAGAGCCCACCTCAGCGCGCCCGACGGATCCCAGCATTCGAGGTCCGTGTGCCAGCCGGTGGCGAGCACCCGGCCGTCGGCCAGCACCGCCAGGTCCCGCACCTCCGCCCGCCGCCGCCACCGGCCCTCCGTCAGCCGCGCGAGGGTGTCCTCCACACGCGGGTCGTAAAGGAGCCCGCTCTCGACCATCGGATGGCGTGTGTGGTCGGGGTCGACCAGACCGGCCGGAGCAGACAGCCAGTCGTCCACCGCGACGGCCAGCTCGAAGCCCTTGCGAAAGCCGCCGTCCTTGTCCTCGGGGGAGAGCAGCATCGCGAGCCTGCCGTCCTCCAGCCAGCGCAGGTGGCGCGCTTGGCGGCTCTTGCTCAGCAGGTTCGTCACGCGCCCGGTCTCCAGGTGCAGCAGGAGCAGCTGTCCCTGAAAGTCCCACGAGCCGTCGTAGCGGCCGGTGCCGACGGCGACGAGCGGCAGCTCGGGGTGAGGCTCGATGGCACATACGGAGTAGCGGGAGGCGACGACGTGGCGCGGACGGAGGGTACCGGCCTCGTACACGCCGATCCGGTGGCCGAGCCAGTGGCCCGTACCGCGCCACATGACGTGCCCGAGGTCACCGGCCGCGATGACGCAGCCGTGACGCGCGTCGGTCACCGCCCACACGGGCCGGCCGATCTCGGCGAATGGCTGGTCCCCCAGTATCCGGCGGACGGTCAGCTCATCCGGCACGACAACCTCCCCCAGGTGGCGCACAGTCTGCCAGGCCCGGCGCCTTCCTGCGGTCTTCCGAGGGAATCGACTCATCCGTGTACGTGGTCGGGCACGGATCCACGAGGCACGCCTACCAAGGCGAACCAGGTCACAGACCCACCATGTCGTCGACAGCCGACCACGGCCGCTGCCCCGCCCCACCCAATGCCCCGTCTCCCTCGTCTCTCGCCCCGACTCCGCTCGGGCCGCCCTCGGGCCGGCCGACGCCAGCGACCCCGCACGACCACTCCCCCACCCCTTCACTTGCACAAGGAACAGGGGCGCCTTGAGCTCGGTCCCGCTTGCCGGACGTGACCATGACCTTTTGCCCGCCTGGCTGGGCGCACATGGGATGACCTGGATACAGCCGACGAGTGGCCGATCCGCCTTGTAACCGGTTATATTGGTTACATTGGTCTGCCCGCAACCAAGGGCGTGACGCTGCACTCCCATACCGGCGTCGCCTGCCGGTTCGACCCCGGCGCAACGTGCCTGGAACTGCTGACTGGAGATCTCCGAATCCGAGGGGCCGACGCGCGAAGGCTGCGCGACACGCTGTTCCGAGTGGCCATCGCCCACACACGCGGCGAACCGCACCCGCCCGGCGACCTGCAGGCCATCAACGAGGCAGCCGGCCGTCCGGCCCTGGCGCCCGCCATCACCCCGGCCGGGAAGCGGCAGTGGGCCGGAACATTCAGCGGAACGCACCTGGTGGCGACCGTCGCCCGGAACACCGTCGAGCTGCTGACCGGTCCCTTCGCACACCGCATCCGCACCTGCGCCGCCGAGGACTGCCACCTCGTCTACGTCGACACCTCACACCCCGGCCGCCGCCGCTGATGCTCCATGGAGCACTGCGGCAACCGCCACAAGGTCAGCGCGCTGCGCGCCCGCCGCTCCGAGGAAGGATGACCGCCATGCCCACAGGACTCACCAAGGACACCGGCTGGCAGATCGGCGTATCCCGCACGCTGCCCCACCCCGCGCCCGTCGTCTGGGACTTCATCAGCAGCCCCGAAGGACTCGCCCTCTGGCTCGGCCCCGGCACAGTCCTCACCCCGGAACGCGGCGCCCCCTACCGGACGGCCGCAGGAGTGACGGGCCAGGTGCGCGGCTACCGCCCAGCAGACCGCATCCGCGTCACCCACGGCACCACCACGATCCAGGTCGCCCTCGCCCCCGCCGCCGACGGGGCCCGGACAACGCTCCGCTTCCACCAGGAGCACCTGGCGAGCGCCGAAGAACGCGAACAGCAGCGGGCGCACTGGAAGCGTGTCATGGACCAGGTCGCTGCCGCCCTCGACCGGCGGTGACGTCGGCGCGCGATACCTGGCCGCAGACTCCTCGCGCGCCCCGAGACGCCGAGCTGCTCTCACAAAGGACCCAGATGCGAGAGTTCCGAGAGGGTCGTTCATGAGTCCATGAGTCGCTCTGCGGTCGCCTGATGGTGTGGGGTGGGGGGAATCCACGGGGCCGCTGTGCGGGGGTCTGCAGGGGTTGGCGGAGGGAGTGAACGGAAGCCGTATCCCAGCGGCTTATCGGACGAGCAGTGGTCGTTGACCGATCCGGTGATCACCGCGTGGAAGGACCGGCACGGCTCGGTCAGCGGTCATCAGGGCGCCTGCGACATGCGGGAGATCGTGAACGCGATCCTCCACCAGGGGCGGACCGGCTGCCAGTGGACCTGCCTTCCGCAGAAGAGTGCGACGTATTACCGCTTCGCCGCCTGGCGGGACGACGGAACCCACCAGGTCATTCATGAACTCCTGCGCTGCCATGTCCGTGACCACGCCCGACGATTCCCGCCTTGCGCTCCCTCAAGACTCCGGGCGCTGATTGCGCCCTACGGGCTCAGCGCGTATCAGTTCGCCCTCGCTCGCGACGCAGTCCACAAGCCGGGCCCCCTTGACGGTGACGGCCTTCGAGGCCCCGAGACAAGGTGGTCCGCAGACACCGCCCGGGCCGATGTCGACGCCTTCTGACGCCAGCCCTTTCAGATCAGGCCGATCCTGCCCGAAGCGAAGAACTGCTCCTTCCTCTCCTCCGCTTCCTTCCGGTCGGACAGGCCCAGGATTCTCCCGTGTCCCGCTGTGCGCGCGCACGTGTACCCGTACTCTCCATGGTTACGCGGCAGTTACCCCAATGGACGCATCTCCTTGACTGAAGTTCCCTGTGTGTGAAGGAAGTTCGACCGGGACGCCGACGTGTAGGCCTGGCCGATTTCGCACTCTGCACTTCTATTGATCAAGCCGCAGCCGTGTGAAGGTCTTGATGCGAGCACATCAATTGGTCAGGATTTCGAAACAGCCACCGGAGATTTTCCTTCCGGAAGCCAACCCCCCCACAAATGATGACGAGGAGACCCCTCTTCATGGCAACTCACAAGCGCGCGAGCAGGATCAAGCTCACCGCGGCGATAACCGCCGTGGCCG
>NZ_JBWKDT010000062.1:0-26464 GCF_056435785.1 Streptomyces sp. NPDC043870 | reverse complement strand
CGGCTCATCCGGCTCTCCACGGCGGCGGCCCGCAATCCGGAGCCTGCACCCCCACCCACCCAGGCTCCGGCTCCGGCCCACGACCGCCGGGGGCGGGGGGGGGGGGGGCCGGCTCCCCCCCCCCCCCTCCCCCCCCCCCCCCCCCCCCCCCCCCCCCGCCCCCCCTCCCCCCCCCCCCCCCCCCCCCCCCCCCCCCCCCCCCGCGCGGGAGACGTTGATCAGACTCGTGGAACGATCTCGGGATGAGCCGACTCGATCTGACGGACTGCCAATGGGCGCTGCTGCAGCCGCCGTTGCCGCAGACGGCGAGGGCCTCACCTGTAACGGCGCCATCATCCGGACCGGCACCGAGTCCTACCGCCTCGCCCACACCAAGGCCCAGGCCGAACAAGCCCAGGCCGGCTGACCGGGCGCCACACGGGATGTTCCAGGCTCTCGCCATGACCAGCTGGCCGCCCCGCAGCACCCGAGTGACGGCTCGACGGGCACGGCCAGGCCGCCGACCTCGACCCGGAGCCCGGCGTCCTAGTCCTCCGGCTCCCAGGCCTGAAGCAGGTCGAAGAGACGTCGGTCGCCGTCGAGCTTCAGAGAGTCCACCGGAATACGGCCGTACAGGGTGAGTACGAGCTCACCGGCCGTGCCCCGGGCAGAGGCATAGGCAGAGGCAGCGGCCGCATCCGGGCCCTCGCCGGCAGCGGTGGCGGGCATTGTGCCGGGCGTGGGGAGACGGGTGATCCGTGCGCCGTCGGCGGAGAGCGAGAGGCGCCAGGAGCGGCCCTCGGTGGCGTGGAAGTCGACGTCAGCGGCCTCGTGCGGCCAGGCACTCGTCGTTGCGCAGCAAGTGGACAGGAACTCGTCGACACCATCGAGTGCCGCCTCGTCCGGCAACGGCTGCGGGGCACCCACAGTGATCTGGGCGTCGTAAGTGTGCACCGCGACCTCCTGGAGCTGGTGCCGAGCGACGGCACCGGACGTCTGCGGCGACTCCGACGCACCCCACCACGTCCAGCAACCGCGATCCGGCCCGGCCTCGCGCAGCGCGCTCAGCAGCAGCATCGTCGACTCGGCCGACCAGGCCAGCAGTGCCTCGCGCTCCCGGGGCGCAGTCGGGGCGCCCTCCGAAGCGGTCTCGGCCGGGGGAGCGGCGGCAGGCCCTGCGGCGACGGTGGCGGCCCAGCGGCGGTGCACCTCGCCCAGATGTTGCACCAGATCGAACAGCGTCCACTCGGGGCAGGTCGGCACCTGCACGTCGAGGCTGGGTGCGGAGGCGACCGAGGCCCGGAACGCGACCGACCGTTCGTCGATCTGTCGCAGCAGGACGGCGAACTCAAGTGTCGTTGTCATACTGACTCTCTATCACCGCGTGTCCGACAACCGGACAGGATTTTTTGACGGTTGAAGACACCCTGACGAAACGATCCCCGTTCCCTCCGCTGACCTGGGGCGGCGCCGACGTTGTCAGGCGGTCGCCGCAGGTTGGCTCCGGGTAGCCCCAGCGGGCGGGGCACGCCAGCATATTAAGGCTGGTGACGGGTTGAAGTGGCCCCGCCCGCCCCGGGCCTTGCGGGGAGATGCTGGTCGTGGTCTCCCGCAGGGGCGTGCCGGGGATGTCTTCGGGCCGCCGGACTCAGCGGTGCAGGACGGTCTCCCGCTGCATATGCGACAGCTTCTCGGGGTTGCGCACGGCGTAGAGCCCGGTGATGAGGCCGTCGTCGATGCGCACCGCCAGGACGGTGTCGATCTCGCCGTTGAGCCGGAGAACCAGCGCCGGGTGGCCATTGACCTGTGCCGGCTGCAGCGGTGCCTCGGCGGCGGTGCTGCCTAGCCGGGAAGCGGCCAGCAGCGGGGCCACGCTGCCGACGCCCACGACGGCCGACAGCGTGGCCTGCACGACTCCGCCGCCGTCACCCAGGAAGACGACATCCGGCGCGAGGATGTCGAGCAGGCATTGCAAGTCGCCTGTTTCGACCGCCCGTTGGAAGGCCCCGAGTGCGTCTCGGGTCTCGGCCGGGGAAACGACTCCGCGCGGGCGCCGCGCGGCGACGTGTGACCGTGCCCGGTGGGCGATCTGGCGGACCGCGGCCGGGCTCTTGTCGACGGCTTCAGCGATCTCGTCGTAGCCGAGGTCGAAGACCTCACGCAGTACGAACACCGCCCGCTCGTTCGGGGTGAGCGTCTCCAGGACCAGCAGCATCGCCATCGAGACGCTGTCGGCCAGCTCGACGTCCTCGGCCACGTCGGGTGTGGTGAGCAGCGGCTCGGGAAGCCAGGGGCCGACGTAGGTCTCCTTGCGGCGGCCGAGCGTACGCAGCCTGATCAGAGCCTGGCGGGTGGCGATCCGGACCAGGTAGGCGCGCTGATTCCGTACGGCGTCGAGATCGACATCCGCCCAGCGCAGCCAGGTCTCCTGGAGGACGTCCTCCGCGTCGGCGGCCGAGCCGAGCATCTCGTAGGCGACGGTGAAGAGCAGGCTGCGGTGGGCAACGAACGCGCTGGTGGCGGGGTCCGGGCGATCGTAGTGGCTCCTGCCCCCACCGCGGACTTCGGGCGCGGTCTCCGACGTGCCGGCCATGGATGGTTCCTCCGCACTCTCGACTGTGTCACCCAGCAGACACCGGGCACCGTTGTTCTGTGACGTCGAGTCGTTGTGCGGCTCGTCACGCAACCGGCGCTGTCACAAAGAGCGGGGCGCCGGCATCCCGTGTTCGTCAGGACGCCGCGCGGACGATCCGCGCGGCACGCAGGTCCACGAATGCGGACGAAGCCATGGAACCCCGTTTCAACCTGCTCGCCAACGAGATCGGCTCCAAGATCGCCAAGCGGACCTACAACGTCAGCCAGGTGATCGAGCAGTCGTCGCTGCCCAAGACCATCCAGGAGTTGGTCAGCCTGCGCGCCAGCCAGATCAACGGCTGCGGATTCTGCGTCGACATCCACACCAAAGAGGCCGCAGCGGCCGGTGACACCTCGCTCCGGCTCGGCCTGGTCGCCACCTGGCGCCATGCCACCGTGTTCACCGAGGCGGAGCAAGCCGCGCTGGCGCTCGCCGAGGAGGGCACCCGACTCGCCGACGCCCACGACGGCGTGTCCGACGAGACCTGGGCCCAAGTGCGCAAGCACTATGACGACGACCAGATCGCCGCACTGGTCTCCCTGGTCGCCATGATCAACGCGTCCAACCGGTTCGGTGTGATCCTGAACAACCAGGGGGGTTCCTACGAGCCCGGCATGTTCACCAGCATGACGAGCTGACCGGCAGGTGAATCCCGGCCCGGCCCAGGACCATTCGATCCGGGCCGGGCCTGCGCATGTCCTGCCGCGGCCACGGCGATCCCGAACACACAGGCATCCGCGGGGGCCCCAGCACCGCCGCAGCTCGAGCGGCCTGCGACTGCCGGCCGGGCCCGGGAGCCGATCCGGCGATCAGCTGACGTGGGCGGCGATGGTTCGCGCGCACGCCAGGGACTCGGTATGCGTCGTGTCGACCTCCAGGTCATAGAACACCCCCTGGTGAACCACATCCGCCTGTGACGCGGCCATGCCCTGGACGCGATCTCCTCGTGCGACCTCACGGCCTGCGGCGACCGCACTCTCACACCTGACGCCGACCCACAACACGGCCAGTTCGCCCAGAGCCTTCTGCCACCGCTGCTGGGACGCCGCTCCGCCGAGGAAGACGTCATCGATGATGACCCTGGCGCCAGCACGGGCCATCGCCACGACCCCCTCCATCCAGGCCGCCTCCAGCGCCCTGAACTCCGCCCCGACGCTCACCCCGCCATCCGCCGCGAACACGATCCCCCCATCCGACGCCTGCATCTTCGCGGGCACGGCGTCGACGAACGAGTCGCAGCCGAACGCCAGCCACGGATCCGGCAGTACGGCCTGCAGAGACCGTACGATCCCGGACTTCCCCGAGCTGGAACCACCGTTGAGAATGATCATCTGAGTCGTCACCGCGCCACAGTAAGGCGCTCACCACACGGCGCGAAACGAATATCCCCACACACCGGGTGGCCCATTGGGCTCCCGGGGCGGGCGAACTGTCGGATCTCCGCTGGGCAATGGCTGGAGCCGTCCGTACCGGAAAGCGGGGGTCGTTCGCGACCCCCGCAGTCCCGCGAGATAGAGCGACGTCGTGGCCTACGTTCAGCGATGCGCGCCCAGCGCCACCGAGGGCACGGCGGTTGGCCGGTGAGGTGCCGCTCGGCTGTCACCTGTGTCCGAAGCGCCGTCGGGCAGCCGCACACCGGACCCGGGACCGGCAGGGTGTCCCGACGGTCCCGGGAAGGGGAGTTCCTCACTCAGTGGTAGCTCACCACGGCACGGATCAGATAGTGGTCCGAGACACCGGTGGCGGTGGTCGAGCAGGAGTAGTCGGCGCTCTGCGGGCCGAAGATGTAGTCGAGCTTCAGGCTGGACGACGCGCTCACATGGGTGGGGGCACCGGTGCGCGAGCCGCCGTGGGCCTGCTGGTCGCACTCCTCGAAGCGGCTGTCGGCGACTCCCGGCTGGTAGTAGAGCGGTTCGAGCACCCACGCCGGGGCCGAACCGGGCTCCTGCGGCGCGTCGGGCGGGCTGGCGTTCAGGTCGCCGCCGAAGACGACCTCGTAGCCGAGGCCGCGCAGCGTGGAGGCCTGCTGGAAGGCCGTCTTCGCCTGCTCGTTCCTGAAGTACCCGGTGGGGTTGGTGTCACCGGTCTCGTTCACGTCGTCGCCGGCGACCCCGGCGCTGAAGTGGCCGCCGCAGTAGGCCGTGCCCTGCGACGGCAGCGTCGCGCACATCAGCGGGCGCTGCTCGGCGGTGTCCCGCGAGGGCAGGACCCAGGAGCGGTACCAGGTGTTCTCGCTCGGGACGGCGACGGCCATGCCGTACGCGCCCCGGTCGGCGCCGCCCGAGGAGTTCGCGCAGTGCTTCTGGGCGAGGACGTCGGTGCCGGTCATCTTCCGGTACGTCGGCGCGAACCGCACGTCCCAGTCCGTGAGGCCGCCCACGCGCCGGTTCTCGAGGCTGCTCTCCAACGGGACGGCGGACTTCTCGCAGAACTCCTGTACGAGCATCACGTCGGCGTCGGCGTCGGCGGCCCGCGCGGCGACAGTGTCACCGACGGTGGCCACCTCGGCGTTGTCGAGGGCGCAGTCGGCGTTGTTGTTGGAGCAGGCGTTCCACGACACGACGTTCTTCACGGTTCCGGCCGCGCTGTTCGTCGTCGCCCGGGGGGTTGGCCGTGTCTCCGTACTGGCCCGTGTTCGGCACGGGCACGAGCCGGATGCGCTCCCACGACCCGGAGGCCGCGCCGTAGGCGGCCAGGAGCAGCCCCTGGTCGCCGGCGGGGGTGAGGTTGAAGCGTGCCGACACGTACTGCTGCGTCGCCATGGACTTCAGGTTGTAGGCCCCGGCCACCTGCGAGTCCTTGAGGAGCTGGAACTTCTCCCAGGCGCCCGAGCTGGTGCCGATGGACTGCGCGCGGGCGCGCAGCATTTTCGTGTAGGGGGCTGCGTGGTTGACCTCGGTCGATACGTAGAGGCCGTTCTCCTCGTTCCGCAGGGAGACGGTCGCGCCGTTGTCGGCGGTGTGCAGGGTGAAGGTCTCCCAGGTGCCGATCACGGACGGCGAGGGGGCCGTGGTCCTGGCCCGCAGCCTGCCCTTCTGGTCCGTGCCGAGCGTGTCACTCAGCTCGGCTGCGACGTAGAAGTCCTTCCCCGTGACCCCGTCCGCGACCTGGAGGGCCCACCGCTGGCCGGTCGAGGACCGCGGAGCATCCGCGGCCGCGGCCGGCCCGGGGGCGACCAGACCCACCGAGCCGGCCACGAGCAGGGCCAGGGCACTCATCACCATGCGTATGCGTTTCACCCGGCCCATTCTCATCACCCGCTGCCGCAGCGGAACAGCGGCCCCCAGGTCCTGTCCGGGTGATCTTCGAGGAACAGGCCGCAGCGTCAGATGCGGTGCATCGCAGCACCCGGTCGTCATCGGCCGCTGACTCAGCGCGGCGCGGACCACGAAGCCCGGGCAGACTCCTTCGGTGGCGGTCCTCATGATCGGCGAAAAGCGAACACGTTGTTCCCGGCCGACGTCAGGAGCTCGTGAGGATGACGAGTTGCTGGGTCGCTCGGGTCATCGCGACATAGCGGTCGACCGCTCCTTCGATACCTTTGCCGAACGCTTCCGGGTCGATGAGGACGACCAGATCGAACTCGAGCCCCTTCGACAGCTCCGGGGTCAGCGACCGGACGCGGGATGTGGCCCGGAACGTGGGATCGCCGATGACGCAGGCGATCCCCTCGGCATGCGCAGCGAGCCAGGTGCCGATGATCGAGTCAAGATCCGAAACAGATCCGTGTACGACGGGTACGTCGCTGCTGCGGATGGAGGTCGGCACGTTGGCGTCCGGGAGCGCGGCCCGGATGACCGGCTCGGCTTCCGCCATGACCTCTTCCGGCGTACGGTAGTTGATGCTCAGGGAGGCCACGCTGATCCGGTCGAGCCCGATCCGCTCGAGGCGTTCCTGCCACGACTCCGTGAACCCGTGCCTGGCCTGGGCGCGGTCCCCGACGATCGTGAAGCTCCGGGACGGGCAGCGCAGCAGCAGCATCTGCCACTCCGCGTCGGTGAGTTCCTGAGCTTCGTCCACGACGACGTGTGCGAACGGGCCGGCGAGCAGGTCCGGTTCGGTGACCGGCAGTGCGGTCTCGTCGATCAGACTGTCCTGCAGGTCCTGTCCGCGCAGCATCGTCACCGCACCTTCACCGTCGTCATCGGCCGCAAGCACGTTGTCGATGACACCGGCCATGCGCTCGCGTTCGGCGGCGACCGCGGCATCGTGCCGACGCTTGCGCAGTGACGCCTCCGGGTCGCCGAGCCGCTGCCGTGCCGCGTCCAGGAGTGGCAGATCGGACACCGTCCAGGCCTGGGCGTCCTCGCGCTGCAGCTTCTGAACGTCATCGGGGCTGAGCCAGGGGGCGCACATCCGCAGGTAGGCGGGTACCGACCACAGGTCTCCGACGAGGTCGGCCGCTTCGAGCATCGGCCACGCGCGGTCGAGGGCCCTGACCAGCTCCTTGTCGTGCAGCAGCGACCTTCGGAACAGGCCGGGCGAGACATCGCCGTCGTGCTTGTCCATCAGGATCGTGACCAGCTCCTCCCAGATCTGGTCGCGCGCTTCGTTGTGCGGAGTACCTGGTTCTGGTGCGTCGAACGCCTCGGCCCAATCGTCGGCGCTCAGCCAGATGTCGGACCCCGAGGTCGTGACCGTCATCCCCTCGGCGGGCGGCTCTTCGTAGAACCTGACGGCTGTCTCGATCGCCTTCACCATGTTCGCGGACGACTTCAGGAGGGCCACGTTCGAGTCGGTCTCGATCGCTGCTCCGGCTCCCTCGGCGACGAGGTCCCGCAGGATGCAGGTCTGCACGCCCTCCTCTCCGAGGCTGGGGAGGACGTCGGCGACGTAGGCCAGATAGGGCCGGTGCGGACCGACGAACAGTACGCCGCCCCGACGGTGACCGAGGCGAGGGTCGGAGTAGAGGAGGTAGGCGGAGCGGTGCAGAGCGACGACGGTCTTCCCCGTACCCGGACCGCCGTCGACGACGAGAGCGCCGCGGGAACCCGCCCGGATGATGGCGTCCTGGTCGGCCTGGATGGTGGCGAGCACGTCTCGCATCCGGGTCGACCGGTTGCTGCCCAGGCTGGCGATGAAGGCGGACTGGTCGTCGAGCGCCGCGTGCCCTTCAAGCCCGTCGGCGGTGAACACTTCGTCCCAGTAGTCGCTGATCCGGCCGCGGGTCCAGCGATACCTGCGGCGGCTCGCCAGACCCATCGGGCTGGCGTGTGTCGCGGCGAAGAACGGCTCAGCCGCGGGGGAGCGCCAGTCGAGCAGCAGCCGACGACCCTTGCTGTCGGTGAGGCCAAGTCGTCCGATGTACACGGGCTCGGGGTCGTCCGCGCTGACGACATGTCCGAGGCACAGATCCAGACCGAAGCGACGCAAGGCACGCAGACGACCGGTCAGCCGGTGGACCTCCGCGTCCCGGTCCATCGCCTGCCGGCCAACGCCGCCGGGTGCCTTCAGCTCGGCATCGAGGCGGTCGGACAGCTCGGCGATCGCCTGTTCCAGGGTCTCCGCGATGGCTGCGAAGTGCTCCTCGTCGCCGGCGATCAGCATCGGGTCGGCCTTGGGGGAGAGCTGGTCGGGAAGGTCGAACGCGCTGGTAATCAAGGGGTTCATATCATCAGCTCCGATCTGAGGTCGCGCCCGCGAAGTCCGGCGGCGCGCACACTCGCACCTCGGTGCCGAGAGCCCGCAACAGCGGCGCGAGTCCCACCACCTGCCCGACGCCACCGCACGACCCATAAACCGACAACAAAGCACGCACTTCGTGAATCTCCCATTTCCGCAGGTTTCTGGGCTCGGCCAGTGATTCTGCGGCACGACCCGGGCCTTGCCGCAAGCCCCCCGGTGCGCTATACGTTGAGAGTGGCAAGGGGTGGGAACTCTCGTTTGCCTTCTTCATCGCCCGCTGTGGACGGACAAAAGCCCTTCACGAGGCGGCGACGCGCCCGTAAGGCGGCCGACGCCGAACAGCTGGCCGCAGCACTTACGGCCGTCCGGCCTCCGGGCCTCTGGCAATGGTCATCGGGTTCGCCGAGCAGTTGTCATGGGCGCTCTACCGACTGGATCGCAAGGAGTACGGGCGCGGCCTGTCGAGCGACAGCTTCCTTCACACGCGCGCCGCCGTGGTGGCCGCCGGTCGTGTGCCAGAGTGGGGCCCTCGACTGTCTCGGTGAACAGCACGCCGCGGGGCACATGCAGCCACCGCGGAACGCGAAGACCGTCGCAGCCCCGCAGGGTGGCCGGTTGAGCGGCTTCCCGGTCCAGCGGCGAGCAGCGAAGTGATGTCGGCGCGGCCTGCGCTGCCCGCACGGTGTCCCAGTGGTCCGCCCGCTGACTTGCTCAGTAAGAGGTGCTTGCTCGATCCCCGTTGCCGAACCACCACTCGACCCCATCGATACCTGCGACCCAGGTGTCCATGATCTGCTCGATCGCGGGCAGGCCGACCGAGCGGCCGACGGTGACGACGATGAACCGCAGATTTGGCGGTGCCTCGGCCATGGCCCCCAGATCCTCGACCGCTTTCCTGAGTTCCGTAAACGACTCGTGGCTGAAGTGGCCCTGGCCGGCAGTCTGGATGCACAGGTTCTCGCCCTGCTCAACAACCTCGAACTGACCGTCATCGGCGACCCGCAGCACATCACCAGCCGCGCATCCGAGCACCAGGCCCGGACTGCCCGCCAACTCGAACAGGTCAGAATCCACCTGCCGGGCCGGCAGCACTTCGAACACCGGGTGCCCGGCTGCAGCGTGACCAGCCAGAAGCCGTACGTGGGTGCCAGCCGTCGACTGAGGATCGGGCGTCATGCGGGTGATCGTCCCACAGGCCTCCGACTGTCCCATTCGAGGCCATCCAAGATCCGTAAGAGTGGACCTGGAAGTCGTCTCGCTTGGCGTGGAACTCACAGACTGCGCTCCGGACACGTATGCCTCGCGGTTGCGTTCACCCCATCCCGTGGGCAGGTGCTCGAGTCGGACGGGGCCGGAGCAGAGGTAGTCGCCCTGGCCAGGTCGGAGTCGCCCGGCAGCGGCCGGTGCTGCTCGGCGTCGGTCCGCAAGATGTTCGCCGGGCGGACGGGACGCGGACGGCAGTGGCGTCGAGTGCCGTCCGAGTACCGTCAACCGCCACAGCGCACCGGCCGGCGCGCTGTCGGGCGCCACGAGCGACCCGGTGGCGCACGGGGGGAGGGGTGCGCCGCCGGTCGGGCCGAGAGGGCCGCTGGTGTCCGCAGTCGGCAGGTCCCACCGTCCGATGTGCGTGATCCACCGCCGGCGGACCGACCCGTCGGGACCAGGTCCGTAAGCGGTCCTGCCCGTGACGCACTCCACACGGCCGAGGGCGCTTTTAAATCGGAGTCTCGCATGCGCATTTGTTAGTGTCCGGGCTGTGCGGCTGACAAAGTTCACCGACCTGGCGCTGCGTTCCGTGATGCGCCTGGCGGTCTCCCAGGATGGCGACGACCCGCTGACCACCCGCGAGGTGGCGGAGGTCATGAACGTGCCGTACACCCACGCGGCGAAGGCGATCACGCGCCTCCAGCACCTGGGAGTGGTGGAGGCCCGGCGAGGCCGTGGCGGTGGGCTGGCCCTGACGGACCTCGGTCGGCGGGCCTCGGTCGGCTGGCTGGTGCGGGAGCTCGAGGGTGAGGGCGAAGTTGTCGCCTGCGAGGACGATCCGCCGTGCCCGCTGCGGGGAGCCTGCCGTCTGCGGCGGGCGCTGCGCGACGCCCAGAATGCGTTCTACGCCACGCTTGACCCGCTGACGGTGACCGACCTCGTGGGCTCGCCCACCGGGCCGGTGCTCGTCGGGCTGACGGTCCGCTCGCCGGAGTAGCTCACACCCGTCAAGGTGATCGGTCGCTCACCCCCTTAAATGCGAAGATCATTAACCAATTAAGGAGTCGCTGTGCTCTCTGAGGAGTCCGCCCCTGTCATCCGGGCCACCCTCCCGGTAGTCGGTGCCGCCATCGGGGACATCACTGAGCTGTTCTACCGGAAGCTGTTCGATGCCCATCCCGAGCTGCTGCGGGACCTGTTCAACCGGGGCAACCAGGCCAACGGGGAACAGCAGCGGGCACTGGCGGGTTCCATCGCCGCGTTCGCAGGCATGCTGCTGGAAAGCCCCGACGACCGCCCCGACGCGATGCTCGCCCGGATCGCGCACAAGCACGCCTCCCTCGGCATCACGTCCGAGCAGTACAAGATCGTCCACCACCACCTGTTCGGGGCGGTAGCCGATGTGCTCGGCGACGCCGTCACCCCCGAGGTCGCTTCGGCCTGGGACGAGGTGTACTGGCTGATGGCCAACGCGCTGATAGCCATCGAGGCCCGCCTCTACCAGGAGGCCGGTACGACCGAGGGTGGCATCTGGCACCGCATGGAGGTCATCGAACGGACCCAGGAGGCCCTCGACGCCGTCTCGTTCCTGCTACGGCGCGCAGACGGCCGGCCCACAGGGCCGTTCCGTCCGGGCCAGTACGTCAGCGTCCAGGCCGAACTGCCCGATGGTGCCCGGCAGATCCGCCAGTACAGCCTGTCTGGCGCACCCGGCCACTCCTGCTGGCGTATCACCGTCAAGCGCGTCCACGACGCCGAGCGGCCGGACGGCGAGGTCTCGTCCTGGCTCCACACGCACACGCGGACGGGTGACGTGCTCACCGTGTCCGCCCCCTTCGGTGACCTGGTGCTGCCGGAGGGCGACGCCCCGCTGCTGCTGGCCTCAGCCGGTATCGGCTGCACGCCCATGCTGGCCATGCTGGACCACCTCGCCTCCACAGGCTCCACCCGTCCGGTGACCGTGGTACACGCCGACCGCACCCCCGTCGACCATGCGCACCGGGAGGAGCAGCGCAGCCTCGTGCGGGCGCTGCCGGACGCCCGGCTGCACCTTTGGTACGAGGAGCCCGGCGACCAGGCGCCGGAGGCGTCGACCGGCCGGGTCGATGTCGGCAGCCTGGACCTCCCCCCGGGGCTTACCGCCTACTTGTGCGGCCCGCTGCCGTTCATGCGGGCGATCCGGGGCGACCTGCTGCGCCGCGGCGTGCCTGCGGAAGCGATCCACTACGAGGTCTTCGGCCCTGACCTCTGGCTCGGGCGGGAGTAGGGGTCCGCACACGAGGGGGGCCGAGAGCCGGGGTCTCCTCGGTGCAGTGGAGCAGCACTTCGGTGTGGGTGTGCCGCGGCGGCGTAGCTCGGCGCCGTGGCCGGGCCCAAGCGCCTCTGTGGAGCACATCGAGCTCTACGTACGCATCGCGGTCACCTTGGAGTGTCACCTGCGCCGGATGTTCCTGCTGGAGCGTCGTCAGGGTTCGGTCGTATGACCGACCCGTTCCGGAACTCTTTGCGCACCCGCCCTGATCCGGCCGAACTGGCCGCGTTCCCTTCCGACTTCGATGCGAGCCGGGCGTATCAGGTCGAGGCGGTGCACCTGTCCGGCTGCCCAGGTCGTGGGAGCCCATCTCCGCCGAGCCGGACGAGGAGGACCCGCTTGGCGCAGTACGTGCGGCGGGCGACGAAGAGCGGGCCGAGTTCGCCCCCTGGACGCGCGGCGAGCGACTTTGATCAGCGGTCCGGGAACCTGCCGGAGAGGCTGCTGGTCGAACTGCTCACCATGCCGGAGTCGGCCGCCGGGGCGCATCGAGCCGGACCGCGTCCCGTTCAACTCCCGCGAGCTCTGCACGTATCGGCCGGACGAGTCCTTCCGGCAGCCCCGGCGCGATGTCGTCCTCTGCCCGGGACGGAAGGCGTTGGAGCAGATGCGCTCCGGCGACCTGGAGCATGGGAGGGGATGGGCGGATCCGGTACTGCGGGCGGGGTGCTGTGGGAGGCGCGGTACGACCGCTGGGGAGGCGACCTGCCGCTGCCGGGTTTAGGGAGCGGGCGCTGACCGGCGAGGCCGAGCAGGCCCAGGCCCGCATCGACGAACTGGCCGCACGGCTGCGTGAACTCGACGAGGAGATGGACCACCTGCGGATCACCCGCAAGACCCTCCTCGGCCTGGCCAAGGAGCTCGCCCCCGAACCGGAACCGCAGACCCCTCGTTCCGGACCACCGCGCCTACCAGCACGTCCTCGCCGTACTCGCCGACACCGGCCAGCCGATGCCGGGACCTGCGCCAGGTCCTCGGCCTGCCCCTCGTCCCGAAGAACACCGAAGGAATCCGCTCCGGTCACCAATTGATCGTCGGACCCCTGGCATCCCCGTGGACGTACAGGGGACCGGCTGCACCGGGTGCGGCGACATGCGGGCCGCCCCGACCTCTGGTGCACAGGGCGACCTCGTTCACTTCGGCCGCCACCCGGGCAGCATGTTCGACCTCACCGCGTGGTACGCCGTGTACCGCTGCGACCGCTGCTTCGGCTCCGGCGAGGCGTCCGAGGCGACGGTGGGCAAGCAGCCCCAGCCGTTGCTTCAGCCGTTGAGGGTGATGATGACTTCGGTGTCCGTTTCGTTGACGACGTGGCCGTGGGCCGTACCGCGGGCGTCGTTGTAGATCCCGGTGCCTCCGGTGACCGCGACATCGAAGTCTGTGGGGGCCTGGGTGAAGGTGAGCCTCCCCTGCAGGGTGATGTCGCCGCCGGCGAGGAGGAACGTCGACAGGCACTGCATGTCGCGAGAGTTGTCCATGGGGTCGATGCGGACGATCGTGCAGGTGACGCCGGCTCGGCCGACCTTCTGGTTGTCGCGGTAGACATCTTCGGCGATCACCAACTGGCTGCCCTGGCTGGTACCGTCCCCAACGGTTGTGGCCTCGGTGACCCGCGTCAACAAGACCATGGGCGGTGCGGCCGAGGCCAGCGGGGCACAGTACAGGACTGCACCGAAAGCGGTGGCCGCGCTCAGGGCGAGTTTGATTCTGCGCATGGCAAATCTCCGAGTCTTCTGGGGACCAAAGGGAATATCTGTCCCTTTGCCGGAAATGTTCGCTTCAAGTCTGACCCGGGAGGCCTGCTGCGAGCGGCGACTCTACCTGGACATCTGGGTGATCTTTGAGGGGAATTCACCAGTTGGTGTCCGTTTTGCCGTTGGGGTTGGGTGAAGCGGAAACAGGCGACCTGACCCCCCTGGTTGGGTTTGACGAGCATCGGCAACAAGGCCTGCCTCAACTTCTGAAGCCGCTGAAGCCGGACAGCAACCGACAGGGCTGCGGCAGCGGAAAGGCATCAGCGGCCACACCGGACGACCTGCGGAGCTCCCCACCCCGGCGCGCCTGACTGGGCCGTAACCGGCCCACTGGTGGCGGTATCTGTCCTTGAAAGGTCCCTAGCTGAGCCAGCTCGTCAGGCTGCCTCTGCCGCGTTCGAGTTGCGCAACGCCACCAACCAGCCCGACCTGGCCTCCCGCCGCGAGGCCGCCATCGCAGCGACTGAGGAACTGGTCGCCGCCGCCGGCCGAGCCATGGCCTGACTTTCGGGACGGCGGGACGTTGAGCATGCTCGGGCATTTCGGGGCTCTGGCCGGAAGTCCGTGATCCTGCCGCGGTGGGTGTGTATCCATGGCCTCCGAGCGCGGTGGGCTGCTGGTAGACAATCACCATGGCGTACTACACAGTTGTCACTCCGCCTCCGGTCGACTTTGTACGTGCGGTAGTGCCGCCGGATGTTTCCCCCTGAACTCGGGACTCAAGGCTGCGTGAGCATCAGATCTCGGAGGGGGCGAACGAGGCCCGACCGTACATGATCCGCTCGAGCGTCCTCACCCGGTTCACGTTTCCCGCTGTGCCCCCGGAGCTCTACGGGTGAGGCCGGCGGTGACGGCGTCGAGGTCCTGGCGGAGGAAGCCGGTGCAGCCCGCATCGGGGCTCCCTGCTCGGCCTGGCGGATCCACTCCAGCAGCAGGTCTACGTGCCGGTGACGTACGGGATCGGCGAAGGTGAGGGCGAGGTCGCAGGCCCGGGTGATGTCCGGGCAGGCGAGCCGGACCTGAAGCAGCCCTTCATCCTGGCTCGCAGTAAGGACCTCGAGGGGCCGCATGATCCACGAGGTGATCCTCCTCGGACTGGGGATGTCCGCCTGGACCGGCTCGGCCGTGCGTGTGTGCTCCTGAGCGGGCGAGGTGCCCCGACAGCCACCACTGGGCGCGGCAGCCGGGAACACTGAGTCCCGCCGGAACGCTGAACCGGTCATGACCTCACACTCACGACAGACAAGTCCCGAAAGCCAGGGCGGGGGCCACCGCATTACCGTCGAGCGGGGCACCGAGCATGTCCGCGTCGTACGGGACGGCCGGCTGCTCGCCGAAAGCCGGCAGCCCCTGGTCCTGCGCGAGACCGGCTGCCCGGTCCGGTACTACCTGGCGCCCGCCGACGTACGAACCGACCTGCTCATCCCGTCCGCCGCAACCTCCTACTGTCCGTTCAAGGGCGACGCCTCCTACTGGTTGGTCCCCGGTGCGGACGACGTGGTCTGGTCCTACCTGGATCCGAAACCCGAAGTGGCCGCCATTGCCGGCCACTACTGCTTCTACGACACGGAGGTGGTGAAGTAAGGGGAGGGCCCACGGCTTTGGGGCGCGTCCGCCGCAGAGTTCCTCGACGCTGTCGGCTCGCTACGAGGGAGCGCGGACCGCCGCCAAGGTCGCGCGCACCCTGGTGCCCGGCAGGAGTGGCCAGGGCTACGCGCCACCCTCGCGCTCGGTACGGGTCCTGTTCATGTACGCGAGCGGGTGGCGGCGAGCCCAGACGGCGATCGTGGGTGGCGATCAACTTCCAGCTGATGGGTGGCGTAACCCGGTCCGATTCGGCCCCGCTGGTCTTCCCGCCATCGCAGTAGCCCGTGTCCGGGCCGACGGGGTGGCGGGTTCGGATCCCGCCACCCGAATCATCTGCGCCCACCAGCACGCGGCCGGCGCCCGCACCGATCCCCCGCCGGTCCCTGCGTCAAGCCGGCCCCTGCGTGGAAGGGGGCCGAAGCGGCAGAACATCAGGACGGGACCCGCCCGGGGCGGCCCGCGGCCCATGTCCTTCTTCGACCACGCCGACGACGGAATGAGCCGGGTCCGCGGACGTGGCCGCAAGGGATGGCTGCCCGCATTCCGTGACGCGATGCTGTTCAAGACCGCGTATGCCTACGGGCTGCGGCGCAATGAGACGCGGATGCTGGACACGGTCGACCTCGGCCGCAACCCCGAAGGGGCGGAGTTCGGCGGCTGGCCGCAGCTGACACGGCGGGCGAGTACCTGCTCACCACAGCCCACTGCCTGAAGTACACCTTCCGCCGCCCGGGCCCGCTCGCCGAGGGAGCCCCGTGACGGACGGCGAAGGCTCACTGTGGTCTCACCGCACCGGGAAGCCGAAGACGTACCCCTGCTGCCGCAACCACGGCAGAACCTGCCGCAGGGCATCCACCGTCTGACCGCGGTCACCGCCTGCGTCGTGGAAGAGGACCGTCGGACCGTTGGAGAGCTCGTTCTTCACGGTGTTCACCATCGCGGCCGCTCCCGGCTGCTTGAAGTCCTTGGAGTCCACGTTCCAGCCCAGTGGCCGCATGCCCCGCGAGGCGGCGAGCTGACGGCTGTACGGTGTGAACGCGCCTCCCGGAGCACGGTAGTAGAGCGGTTCGACACCGCCCGAGGCCTCGGTGATCATCCGCTCCGCGTCCAGAATCTCCTTGGCCTGGTAGGCACGTGACGCGGTGTCCATCGTCGTGTCGTGGGAGACGGAGTGGTCGCACAGCCGGTGACCATCCGAGACCACGGCCTTGACCAGGTCGGGATGGGCCTGGGCCTGCGTACCGACCATGCAGAAGGTCGCCTTGACGCCGTTCTCCCTGAGCACGGCGAGGACCTGCGGCGTCCACGTCGGGTCCGGACCGTCGTCGATCGTGATGTTGACGCCCTTGGGGCCCTTGTCGGAGGCATGGGCGATGTCCATGCTGACAACGGGGGCAGGGAGTTTGGGATCAGGCACGGAGGTCTGGCCCGCGATCGGCTTCGGCTTCGACGGGGCGGCCGGACTGGCCCCGGCGGGGACGGCCTGAGTGGTCCACGCCGCGGCCAGGGCGGTGACCCCCGCCACGCCGACCGCCGCCGCCAGTACACGGCCGTTCGTCCCTCGGCCTCGACTCTGCCCCATGTCCGCCCCCGCTCTTCCTACGCCGGCATCCGACTCGCACTCGGGAGGACGGGGTGGGGACGGCAATGGATCCGGCTGTTACCGATCTCGCACAATTCCGCCGGGCTGCTCCGGCGGGGCAGCGGGGTGCGCAGCGGCCGCTCGTCGGTGTGATGCGCCGGATCGCGCACACGCTGCCCGATGTGGACCACGCCAGGTGCTCGGCAAAGTGTCTGGACGGGATCCGCATCACGACCACCGCCAACTGGTTGCTGTTCCGGGCTTCGTGGAGCAGCTGCGCCAGTCCGCTCACCGGCACCGGCCGCGCTGCGGCCGAAGACGCGGCAGTCAGTCCTTCGGCCTGGCCGACGCCTCGGCGCAGAGGTACGGACGCGCGAGCAGCAGGCCGGCGCCGGTCATGGCGATGCCGAAGTAGACCGGTGCGAGGTGGATGAAGTCCGTGTAGTGGATCGCACCGTGCACCACGACAGCGGGCAGGAAGCCGGCGGTCGCCGCCGCGGCCAGGGTCCAGAACACCCAGGCCTCACCCCGCCGCCAGCCCCACGCGCTGAGCAGCATGATCGCCACCGCGGCGGCCATCAGGGCGCCGCCGAACCCCGCGCGGTCGTGCGCGACGAAGGGCACGAGCCGGGGATTCACGGCTGCCAGCGTCTGCGTGCTGGTGTCGAGGAAGGCCAGGTCGGTCGGCACGAAGACGCCGGTCAGACCGACCACCGAGATCACCGCTCCGCCGACGAACAGCCCCGCTCCCGTGACGATCAGCATCAGTTGGCCGACCAGCGCCCGTCGGCGCTCCGGCTCCGGCCCCTCGGACGCAAGACGCCACCGCGGGGCGTGCGGAGCCCGACGGACCGCGGCCACGAACATCGGGAACAGCACGGTGGCGGTGGCGGTGTGCAGGGGTTCGACGAAGCCGGTGGCCAGGAAGTAGAACAGGGTGGGAAAACCGATCGCCCCCGAGAGCAGATACACCTCGCGGGCCCAGGGCCAGCCGCGTCTGATCCCGCCCACGGCGAGGCCGGTGTAGAGGGCGCCGATCGCCACCATCGTGCCGGCCATCGTGATCCGGTCGTGCTGGAGGAAGTGCACGAGGTGGTGGTTGGCGGCATGTAGTTCGTGCAGCGTCATACCGAGGTAGTCGCGGTCGTACCAGAGCAGCACCGGCCCGAGCGTGATCACCGCGGCGCCGAGTCCGGCGCCCGTCATGCCGAGCCCGACGAGCAGCGCCCACCACCAGGCGGGCCAGCGGCGGGGATCGCGGCCGACATCCCGTAGCACCGGAGCGGGCGCGGTGGGTGTGGCCGCCTCGGTGACCCGTGCGAACCAGCCGGGTCCGGCCGCGACGAGCACCCCGGGCTGGGCGAGCACGACGGCGCCCGGCTGTTCGAGCGCGGCGGCCGCGGCCGTGACCGACGGGTCGGACGCATGGACCACGTGCGGGTCGTCCCCGCTGGTGAAGCCGTCGACGTGGGGCTTGAGGGCGGCCTCGGCCTCCGGGTCGCAGGCGCGGACAACCAGCGGGATCGAGCGGCCGGCAGCGGCCTCGCGTACGGTCCCCACGTCGGCCGCCGAGACAGGTGCCACCTCGACGACACCGGCCCCGAGCGGGGGCATGGCGCGTACCGCTTCGCGGGCGAGCGAGGGCGGGACGGATATGCCGAGGCGGACGTTCACGGGCACGCCGGCGATCTCGCCGGCGAGCCGCTCCGGCGGATGGCGGTGGCCGAACCCGCGGGCTATCAGCCGCGCACCGGCGGGACGGGAGCCGATCGAGGCCAGCAGCCGCAGTGCGGTGCGGTGCGAACGACGCCGGCCGAGGACGGCAGCGGCCAGGCCGCGCAGCGGGTGATACGTCCAGTCCGGCATCAGCGGCTCTCGCTCTCCGTCGCGGTCAACGGGTCACCGGGCGCGGTCCAGCCGAGCACCGGCGTCATGGAACGCAGCGTTGCCCGTGTCGGCGTCAGCCGGGCGGCCGCGTCGCGCAGCAGCACCGCGGGCGGCCACGACAACTGGCCGACTGCGCCGAGCCGGGCGGAGCGGCGCGTGATGGCCTGGGTCCGCGGGCGGCGCAGCAGGTCGTACGAGCGGAGCGCCGCGGCCACGTCCGGGGTCCCGTCGAGGCAATGGGCGAGGGTGACCGCGTCCTCCAGCGCCTGGCACGCGCCCTGGCCCAGATTGGGGGTCATGGCATGGGCCGCGTCGCCCAGCAGCGCGACCCGGCCGCGGACGAAGGAGGGCAGCGGCGGAAGGTCGTACAGGTCGTGGCGGAGCACCGCGTCCGCGGGGACGGCGGCCAGCAGGGCGGGGACGGGATCCGGCCAGGACCCGAACCGGCGCAGCAGTTCGGCGTACTCGGACGAACCGGAGGCCGCTCCCGCCGGCAGCGACGCGGTCGCGAAGCAGTACATCCGCCCGCCCGGCAGCGCCGTATAGCCGAGCCTCGCTCCGCGGCCCCAGGTCACTGCGCCCTCGGAGGGCGGCTCGGCGAGGGGCTCCGTGACCATGCGCCAGGCGGTGTAACCGGCGTACCGGGGACCGGCCGCGTCGGGCCACAGGGCGCGGCGGACCGCACTGCGCAGCCCGTCGGCGCCCACCACGAGGTCGGGGCGGGACTCGCCCCCACGGTGATCGACGACCAGGCCGTGGCCGTCGTCGCGGACCGCGGACACCTCGCTGCCCGGCCGCAGGCTGTCCGCGGGCAGCGCCTCGGTGAGCGCCCGCAACAGGTCCGCGCGGTGCAGGACCACCAGAGGATGGCCGAAGCGGCGCGCCAGCTCCGCGTTGTCCGTACGGGACAGCCAGCGGCCCTGGCGGTCGCGTACGCCGCCTGTTGCCTCGACGGCGCCGAGTGCCCGGACGGCGCCGGCCATGCCGAGCGCCTCGAGCGCGTGCAGCGCGTTCGGCCACAGGGAGATGCCGGCGCCGATCTCGGTGAAATCCAGGGCCCGTTCCAGCACCTCGACGCGCCAGCCCCGGCGGTGCAGGGCGATGGCCGCCGCGAGGCCGCCGATCCCGCCGCCGACGATGGTCGCGGCGCGCTGCGGCATGGGTCCTCGCTCTGGGTTCGGGGGCGCCGCTCCGAAGCGGCATCGGGATGCCGCCCGGTCAAGCGGCCCTCGATCCGGTGCCGCTCCCGTCGAGCGGCATGCGACGCGGCCCAGGTCCGGCTGAGCGGCGCCTCATAGCAACATGTCAACAGACGCGTGTCAACGTGCCGAGGAGCGGACCGGCCGGCCAAGGCAAACCTGAAAGGGACCATGTGGTGATCTTGACGCGAACGCCGGCCGCCCCCGAGCGAGCTGGTGAACCTCGTGATTGATTCCCGGCTGAGCCCCAGGTCTCGCCCAACATGCCTGGCGTCGGTGGCGCTGGGCGTCCCGTATGGAGCACTCAACGCCGGTTCGGACGGCCGAGATCACCTGTGCGGCACTTTGGCGCCCCTCCGGACTCCGACGTCGTGCCCAACGGCGCCTTGGAGATCGGCCGCCCGTACGGCCCCCGTGTGGGGCGCCTTTTGGGTGCGATGCGCGATTTCGTCGATTCAGCGCGCCGATGTGCTGTCTCATCGATCCGTCATGCGGTTTGTCAAGCCGCGAAAGCGATGGGCTGCCTGAAGCTCAATCAGCCGAGTCCCGGTTGTCGGAGTAGATCACCAGTGACTGTTCTGGCTGTTCGGCCAGGTGGAAGGCGGTGTAGGCGAAATCGATCACCCCACCTCCCGGGCGCCGTAGCCGTTTCCGTCCGCCGTGCCGGGCCTGCACGTCGTACTGCGGCCACCAGGCACGCACTTCAGGGCTGCCCGTGTTCAGCTCGTCGATCAGCCGGGAGTATCGGAAGTCGCCCGGGTGGCGTCCGGCCAGTGTCCTCAGCCGGGCGAGCAGGCCGCGTGCCTCGAGCTCCCAGTCGACCAGAACGGCCCGGGCGGCAGGCTCGAGGAACACCCAGCGGGCGAAGTTCGCCGGCCGGTCTGCCGCCGCGGTGAGGTGCGGGAACAGCTCGTCGGCCGCGCGGTTGTAGCTGAGCACGTCGTAGTTGCCGCCGATGATGTATGCCGGATGCGGCTGGAGCAGGAGCGGTACGGCTGCCACCTCGGCGGCGAGTGGCTCGGGTTCTTCGGGTTCGACCGCAGCCGCGTGACCGGCGAGCTGAAAGAGATGACCGCGCTCGTACCGGTCGAGTTGCAGCGCCGAGGCGAGGGCGTCGAGCACCTGGTCCGAGGTGCGGATGTCCCGGCCTTGCTCGAGGTACGTGTACCAGGTGGCGCTGATCCCGGCGAGCAGCGCCAGTTCTTCCCGGCGCAGGCCCGGGGTCCGCCGTCGGCCTGTGTGTGGCAGTCCGACCTGGTCAGGGGTGATCCGCTCTCTGCGGCTGCGAAGGAAAGCGCCCAGCTCACGGCGCTGATTCGGCTGCGTCTGCATGGTGGATGGCACCCCTGGTTCCAGAATAAGTACGTTCTGGATACCAGGCTAAACACCTCACACACTGGATCCCGAGTGGGAGGTGTGGTTCCCGCCGATGACCTCTGTAGGTCACCAACTGCCGGTAATTCAGAAGGAAGAGGCGGACATCGTGTCGGGAATCGACGGCAAGGTCGTGGCGATCACGGGAGCCGGCAGCGGCATCGGCGAGGCGACCGCGCTGCTGCTTGCTGAGCGAGGCGCGCGGCTCGTCCTGGGTGCACGCCGGTCCGAGCGCCTCGCGGAGCTGGTGGCGAGGATCGAGAAGGCGGGTGGCACGGCCGTGCAGACCCGCACGGACGTGACGCGACGGGACGACCTGCACGCCCTGGTCGCACTGGCCGGCGAGCGATTCGGCCGACTCGACGTGCTGGTCAGCAACGCGGGTGCCGGCACGATCTCGCCTCTGGACGATCTGCGGGTCGACGAGTGGGACCAGATGATCGACGTCAACATAAAGGGTGTGCTGCACGGAATCGGCGCAGCGTTGCCGGTCTTCCGGGCCCAGGGCGCGGGCCACTTCATCACCATCGCCTCCACGGCCGCATATCGCATCGTGCCGACCATGGCGGTTTACGCCGGTACGAAGTTCGCGGTCCGCGCCATCTGCGAAGGCTTGCGCCAGGAGGCTGGTGATTCTCTGCGGGTGACCACCGTCTCGCCCGGCGCAGTAGCGACCGCCTTCGCCGAGGCATCAACCAATCCGCAGGTCCGAGCGCAGATCACGGAGATGCGGGACCGGATCGCAATCCCGCCGGAGGCGATCGCCCAAGCCATCGCGTTCGCCATCGAGCAGCCCGCAACCGTCGACGTGAACGAGATCGTCGTCCGGCCCACCGCCCAGAACTGACCCCGCTCAAGTTCCGAGGCGCATTTCCGACCCGGACCTTGAACCACCAGCTGAGCTCGTAGCACCGCCCGTCGCGCAACAGCTGGTGTGCTGGTGCTCGGCGGCGTGGACGGCGGTCTCGGCGAGCTGATCGGCGTTACGAACCTGCAGTTTCGTCTCACCGAAGTTCGAGTACCCAGGAATCCTGCGCCCGTTCCCGGCGAAGGTGGCGACGCCCCCTGGCCCTATCGTGTGGCAGACCAGTCAGCACTGATCCGGTCGGGCACCAAGAAGTCGGTTTCGCAGTCCGGGCATGTCGCGCCGCCGAAGACGTAGGTCACGCATCGGCGACCTCGTGCTGACCGTCAGCGGTCGCGATGTCGTGGAGACGGCGGCCGATGCCATCCAGGTCTGCGGGGTCGGCCGGTCGTAGTGGCCTCATCTCGATGTCGCCCTCCGAGAGCGCGTAGTCCACGCTGGTGGAGAAGAACCCGCGCTCACCGAGGACGATGAACAGGTTCGTCTCGCAACCGGGACAGGAGATCTCGTACTCCTCGTTCCGAGCCCCCAGGCCAGGACTTCGCTCCTGCCAGGGTCAGGGCATTCACCGCCTCCTCCCGGTCATCATTGCCAGCTACGCTGGCCAGCCAGGACAGTGCCGCGAAGCTGGCCGAGTAGACGCTCCCCTGGTGACACAACGCCGACCACAGGTCGTTCCAGAGTTCGCGTTTCGGTTGCGATGCGATCCGGTCCAGCAAGGCGGATATGTCTTCTGCGGAACCGTAGGCGTGGCTGAGTTGCGACCAATCCGTCATGCCGAGATCCAACCAGGCCAGTCCCTCGACAGCACCAAGCACGCACGTGGTTTCCGCGCGAGATTGGCGCTGCCCCGAGGCAAGAACCTTCACTCAAGCGAGCGGTTCCATACTCTTCACCCTGAACAAGACCTTCAGTCCTGGACAGTTGTCTTCGTAGAACGGGTGGGTACAGGGGTGGGGCATTGGGAGAGCTTGCGGTGCGACGGCCCCCGCGTTGCTCGTGCCGGACTACGGAGATGTGCCGGGCAGCCGTGGTGCGCCCGGCTTGATGCGACAGCTGAGGCCGAGCCTGCGCTCGGAGTGCGGGCCGGCGCATCGCGAGCCGGCGTCAATGGATCGAGGAGAGGACGGGTTACAGCCCGTCCCGGTTGTCTAAGCTGCCGAGGATGACTGAGTTCCGACAACAGAAACCGGGGAACTGAGGTGGACGGGGGGATGCCGCGCCCGCATGACGCTGGGGACTCTGCGCAGTTCGTGGCAGTGATGCGGCAATTACGGCAGTGGGCGCATCTCAGCTATCGCGAGCTGGAACGCCGGGCGGGGGCAGCCGGCGACGTTCTGCCGCGTGCCACGCTCGCCGGCGTACTGAACCGGCAGGAGCTGCCGCGCGAGGAGTTGCTGGCCGCATTCGTCCGCGCTTGTGGCGGTGACGAGCCCACGGTCGAGGCCTGGGTGGGAGTCCGCAAACGCCTGGCTGTTGAGCTCGAGCATTACGCCTTCGACGTCGTGCCGGCCGAAGATGCGGCGCCAGTGGGATCGCCTGCCGCGCAGCACCTGGATCCAGGCCCGGAGCCGCGAAACGGCCTGGAAGAAGGCCCACGGAAGGGGGCCGCCTCCCACAGCGAAGCCGCTGAGGCGGACGTCGCTGGTGTGGCGGACGAAGCGGAGAACCCTGCTGTTCCTGAAGAAGGGCAGAAGGCCGCGCTGCCTCCACCCGCGGTTGAGACACCGCAGGTGGCTGTGCCGGCGACTGGCGCCGGCGCGGGTGCCCTGTCCACGAGCCTGGTGCAGGGGAATCCCTCTGCTGCACCGCAGACAGCGCAGCCCGTACCTACGGGGCCGCAGGGGGCTCTGCGTCGTCTTCGGCGGCCGAGCCTGGTGATCGCGGCCAGTGCCGTGGTCGTACTCCTCACGGCAGCTGCC
This sequence comes from Streptomyces sp. NPDC043870, assembly GCF_056435785.1. Taxonomy (NCBI): domain Bacteria; kingdom Bacillati; phylum Actinomycetota; class Actinomycetes; order Kitasatosporales; family Streptomycetaceae; genus Streptomyces; species Streptomyces sp. NPDC043870. Next base: position 2,538 of record NZ_JBWKDT010000062.1, on the reverse strand, counting down.
ACAGGGATTCTGTTTCCCCGCGACGACTCTGGCGGGCCGCAAGTGCCCCGGAGGGGCGCTCCGACAGCCACTGTTTCTCCGTCGACAGAGTCCGGTCGTCCCTCGGGCGGTGCCACGTCCAGCACTGCCGTCACCAAGCCCGTCAAGGACGGGCCTGCGCCGAGCGGGACGGTGGACGCCCCATCGGTGACCCCGTCCAAGAAGCCGGCCGTTCCCAGGGAGCCGGAGCCGGGGCGGACCCCGCGGCAGCCGGGTCCGACCGTGTATGAACCACCGCCCACGTACGAACCACCGCCGTCGACCAGCACGCCGCCTGTGTCGGGTGGTGGCGACCCCTTCCCGGAGGAGACGTGCTGGGACGTCACCAACGACTGTGTTTGACTGCTCCCCTCCCTGCAGGGAGCGGATTCTCTTCCTCAGGGCTGAGCCGGGGAGTTCTGGCTCACGCCGCCTTGCGGGACGGCGACCTGCCTGCTCTTCCACGATCAGCGCCGGCCGGGTGGATTTGCGGCGACGCAGAGGCCCGGTCACCGGTGCGGTCTGCGGCGGGCGGGGGCCGGCGGTGACGGCTGCCAGAGCAGGCGCACGCCGGTGGCGCGGGCGATGGTACGCAGGTGGGGGCCCGTGTTGCCGATGAACCAGATCGGCCGGTTCGCGTGCGGCCATACATAGGCCGGTACGCCGTTGTCCAGAAGGGCTGTCAGCCGCGGCTGGTCCAACGATGCGGCCGAGAACTCGTAGAGTGCCGGCAGCCGTGGGGCGATCACACCGTAGTCGAGCATGCGTGCGAGGGCGTGTTCGTCGAGGATGGTTTCCTCGATGGGCGTGGTGACCGGGTATTCGGGTGGGAAGGACCGGCCGAGGTCGAGGAACACCTTGACGGTCCGGTGGCGCGGGTCGGCCATGAGAGGACCGAGGGCGGCAAGCCGCCCGAGCGCGAGGCGCGGCTGCACGAGCATCGCGTGTGTGAACAGGACTCGGAGCAGTGCGACGTTCATCATGAATCGCTCCACTTGCCGCTCGGCGGCGGCCAGATCCTCGTGCTGCAGGTAGCCGGCGACGATGCTGGCGTTGTGCGCGCGGTACCAGCGGCCAGGTTCGGGCTTGCGGATGAAGTCCTCCCAGTACTCGACGCTGCGGGCGCTGGCTGTGCCTGAGGCGCCGGCGGACAGCAGATGGGCCTCGGTCTTGTCCCGCAGCAGCCGTTCGTTGACGGCGCGCCACCAGGGACTGCCCGGCGGGTCGGAGGTTTCCGGTGCGAGCACGCCACGGGCGAGTGACCAGCGCATGAAACTCAGCTCTGCCCGGGCGGGCGTTGCGCGGCGGGTGACGGGCGCGTGCGGTTGGTGGTGCGCGCTCTGGCTGCCGTTCAGGAGGCGGGCGGGGTCCAGTTGGCGGGCAGGCCGGACTGGGCGAGGACGGTGGTGAGGCTGTAGTGGTCCTGGTCGGAGGTGATCCGGCAGCGGTTCTTGTCGAGGTCGAGGAGGGTGGTCATAAGCACGGCGAAGGGCTTGGGTGCGCCCTTGATGTGGCCGGAGTAGACGGCCTCGACGGTGATCCGGTCGCCGTGGCGGTGGGCGGCGCGCACGGTGACGTGGACGTTGTCGATGACACTGACGGCGCGGGCCTTCCACCCGGCGATCTCCTGGCGGCCGTGGAAGGTGGGCGGTCGTGGCGCAGAGGGCCGCGGCTGCGGTCAGCACGGCCATGGCGCGATGACTGACAGGCGTAGACACCCTGGGGCAGCAGAGGGCCATGCCTCACAGCTGTCACTGACGGTGACCGATCGGAACTCCAATGCCGCCGATTGCTCACGCTGAGCCGACGCGACGAGTGCGCACCACGCCCGGATTCCGGCGCAGCGCTCACCAAGTCGCGGACTCTGCAACTGGCAGGTCACGGCAGCACCTGCCCGACACGCCGCAGTGCCTGCTCGCGTTCCTCCGCAGGGCGCGGTTCTCCAAGATCCGGTATGAGTACCAAGGCGCGCGAACCCCTGACACCTGACGAAGGCAGAGAAGATGACCACCCAGATCCACCACGTCGACCACATCGACCACGAACTCATCCAGGCCGCGGCGCAGATAGCTCACACTCGCTGCCGGGGCGACAATCACACCATGGCAGCGGCGGCCCGCGCCCAGGACGGCCGGATCGTCACGGCGGTGAATGCCTACCACTTCACCGGAGGACCCTGCGCCGAGCTGGTCCTCGTCGGCGCCGCAGCCGCCCAGGGCATCTACGAGCTGGACACGATCGTCGCCGTGGGCGACCGCGACCGGGGAGTGGTCCCCCCGTGCGGCCGGTGCCGTCAGGTCCTTCTGGACTACTTTCCCGCCCTCAAGGTCATCGTCGGCAAAGACGACCGCGTCCGAACCGTCCTCATCACCGACTTGCTCCCCGAAACCTACGTCTGGGCCGACCACCAGCTCGACGCTTAGGGCCAATACCGGTGACTTTGTTGGGGGTGGGTCGTTGGGTGTGGTGTGCCAAGGCCTGGACAGGTGAAGTCGTCGGGTGAGCGGTTGTCGGACCGGA
>NZ_JBWKDT010000061.1:0-26704 GCF_056435785.1 Streptomyces sp. NPDC043870 | reverse complement strand
ACCACGGCCAGCACCGGGTGACCGTTGCGACGGGCATCGGACAGCCGCTCCACGAGCAGCATGCCGACACCCTCACCCCACCCAGTACCGTCGGCGGCAGCCGCGAACGCCTTGATCCGGCCGTCGGCGGCCAGACCGCGCTGACGGCTGAACTCGATGAACGTGCCGGGCGTGGACATCACGGTGACACCGCCGGCCAGCGCCAGCGAGCACTCGCCGTTGCGGAGCGCCTGGACCGCCCAGTGCAGGGCGACCAGCGACGAAGAGCAGGCCGTGTCGACCGTGACGGCCGGGCCTTCGAGCCCGAACACGTACGACAGGCGGCCGGACACGACACTGGCGGCGTTGCCGGTACCCAAGTGCCCCTCAAGACCGTCCGGTTCCTCCAGGAGCACGGAGAGGTAGTCCTGGCCGTTGGTTCCGACGAACACACCGGCCTGGCTGCCGCGCAGCGTCTCCGGGTCGATGCCGGCCCGCTCGAACGCCTCCCACGAGGTCTCCAGCAGCAGCCGCTGCTGCGGGTCCATGGCCAGGGCCTCACGCGGCGAGATGCCGAAGAAGTCCGCGTCGAAGTCGGCGACGTCGTAGAGGAATCCGCCCTCGCGGGCGTACGAGGTGCCCTGAGCGCTCGGGTCGGCGTCGTAGAGGGCTTCGAGGTCCCAACCGCGGTCCAGGGGAAGGTCCGAGATGGCATCGGTGCCGGACGCGAGCAGCTGCCAGAGGCCTTCCGGGGTCCGCACGCCACCGGGGAAGCGGCAGCTCATGGCGACAATCGCGATCGGATCGTCGTCGATCGCCGCGGCCGACGCACCCATCGACTCGACCTGTGCGCCGAGGACTTCGGAACGCAGGTGGGCGGCGAGCGCACTCGGCGTCGGGTAGTCGTAGACGAGCGTGGCCGGCAAGCGCAGTTCGGTGGCCGCACCGAGCCGGTTGCGGAGCTCGACCGCGGTGAGCGAGTCGAACCCGATCTCGCGGAAGGCCCGTCCGGCCTCGATGTCCTGGGCGCCGGAGTGCCCCAGCACCTCGGCGACCTGGGTACGCACGAGCTGGAGGAGGTACGGCTCCCGCTCACCCTCGGCGAGGGTCCGGAGGAGGGCGGCAAGGGAGGAACCCGAACGCTCGGCACGGTCACCCACGCGCTCCGAGCCGCGGGTGACGGCTTCGGCCTCGGGCAGGTCGGCAAGCAGTTTGCCGACGCGCACCGCCGTGAATCCGGGCACGAACTTCGCCCAGTCGAAGTCGACGATGGTCAGCGCGGCCTCGTCGGAGCCGACGGCCTGGCGGAGCGCGGTGATCGCGAGCTCGGCGTTCATGGGCGGAACGCCGCCACGGCGCATCCGCGCCTCAAGGGCCTCATCCGCGGCCATACCACCCTCGGCCCACGGACCCCAGGCGATCGACGTCGCGGCCAGACCGGCAGCGCGCCGCTGCTCGGCGAGAGCGTCCAGATAGGCGTTCGCGGCAGCATAGTTACCCTGACCGGCAGCACCGATCACACCGCTCATCGAGGAGAACAGCACGAAGGCGGAGAGCTCGATGCCCAGCTCTACGGTCAGCTCGTGCAGGTTCAGCGCGGAGACCGCCTTGGCCCGCAGCACACTCTCGAACCGGTCGGGGGTCAGCGCGTCGAGCACGCCGTCGTCCAGGATTCCGGCCGTGTGGACGACCGCCGTGAGCGTGGCGGCCTCGGCCGCGAGCAGCTCACGCAGCGCGTTGCGGTCAGCGGCGTCACACGCCACCACCGATACGTCCACGCCCTGCCCCGACAGCTCGGCCGCGAGCTCAGCCGCACCCGGCGCGTCCGCGCCCCGCCGACTGGTCAGCACCAGACGCTCCGCGCCCGCCCCCGCCAGCCACCGCGCGACCCTGCCCCCCAGAGCACCCGTACCACCGGTCACCAGCACGGTCCCGGACGGCGCCCACGCACCCGCGCCCCCGGCAGCAGCACGGACCAGCCGCCGACCGAACACCCCGGAGGACCGCACCGCGACCTGGTCCTCACCGCTACCACCGGCCAGTACGCCAACCAGCCGGGCCATCGCCCGCTCATCCCACACCTCGGGCAGGTCCACCAGACCGCCCCAACGCTCAGGAACCTCCAGAGCGGCCACCCGACCCAGACCCCACACCTGCGCCTGCACCGCCGAAACCAGACGGTCCGAACGCCCCACACTCACCGCACCACGGGTCAGACACCACAGCGGCGCCTCCACCCCGGCATCGCCCAACGCCTGCACCAAAGCAGCCGTCGCAGCCACACCCACGCCCTCATCCAGCGCCAGCAGCGACACCACACCGGCCACGGAGCCCGCATCAGCCAGCAGGCCGGCGAGAGCAGCCCGATCCGAGCCCCCCTCGACAACAACCCGCCGGACCTCAGCCCCACGCCCGGCCAGCCCATCGACCACGGCCGTGTCGTCCACGCCCTCGGCGGGCACCACCACCAGCCACTCACCCGAGAGCCGCACAACAGCGGCGCCATCGGTCAGCGGCTTCCACGACACCCGGTAACGCCAGCCGTCCACCTCCGACTGCTCCTGGTGCTGCCGACGCCAGGCCGACAGCGCCGGGATGAGCTCGCTGACGCCGGCGTCGTCCTGGACCTCCAGTTCCGACAGCAGAGAGCTCAGATCGCCGCGCTCCACCGCCTCCCAGAACCGCGCGTCCACCGCGTCGACCGGCAGGGCGGCCGACACCGCACCGCCGCTCGACAGGACCGTGTCCGGCCAGAACCGCTGCCGCTGGAACGCGTACGTCGGCAGCTCGATCCGCGCCGAACCCGCGCCCGTGCCCGCACCCGCGCCCGAACCGGCGAAGAAGGCGGACCAGTCCACCTCCACACCGCGCACGAACGCGTGCGCCAGAGCCCCGACCACGGACTCCGCCTCCGCACGCCCCGCGCGCAGCACCGGAACGAAGGCAGCCTCCACCTCATCGGTCAGGCAGTCCTGCGCCAGCGCCGACAGCACACCGTCCGGGCCGAGTTCGACGTACGTCGTGACCCCGGCGGCCTCCAGCGCCCGCACACCGTCGAGGAAGCGGACCGCCTCGCGGACGTGCCGCACCCAGAACTCGGCCGAAGCCATCTCCTCCGAGACGACCGCTCCGGTGAGGTTCGACACGATCTGGATCCGCGGGGCGTCGAACGACAGCCTCGCCACCACCGCACGGAACTCCTCCAGCATCCCGTCCATGTGCGGGGAGTGGAAGGCATGGCTGACCGTCAGACGCTTGCTCTTGCGGCCCTCGAAGGACTCCACGATCGCGACCGCCGCGTCCTCGTCACCCGCGATCACGACCGACTGCGGGCCGTTGACCGCCGCGATGCCGACCCCATCGGTGAGGAGCGGCAGGACCTCGTCCTCCGAGGCCTGGACGGCGATCATCACGCCATCACCCGGCAGCGCCTGCATCAGGCGACCGCGCGCCGCCACCAGCGCACACGCGTCCTCCAGCGAGAACACGCCCGCGACATGCGCGGCGGCGATCTCACCGATCGAATGCCCGGCCACGAAGTCCGGCCGCACACCCCAGCTCTCCACCAGCCGGAACAACGCCACCTCGACCGCGAACAATGCCGGCTGCGTGTACTCCGTCCGGTCCAGGACCGCATCGTCCGACCCGAACAGCACGTCCTTCAGCGGCAGTTCGAGCAGCGAGTCCAGTCGCTCGCACACGGCGTCCAGCGCCGCCGCGAACACCGGGTAGTCGTCGTACAGCTCACGCCCCATCCCGAGCCGCTGGCTGCCCTGTCCCGTGAACAGGAACGCCGACCCACCGCCGGCGACCGTCCCCTGGACCAGCCCCGGCACCCGCTCACCGGCGGCCAGCGCGGCCAGCCGCTCGACGAGGGCCTCGCCGGCGGACGGCTCGCCGATCAGCACCGCGCGGTGCTCCAGGGCGGCGCGGTGCGTGGCGAGGGCGTGGCCGAGGTCGAGTGCGCCCCGGGCCCCGGCTTCTGCGAGTACGTCGGCGGCGGCCGGGCGCAGTCGTTCCGCCTGGGCCCGCAGCGCGGCCGCCGTACGGCCGGAGATGAGCCACGGCACGACCGGGAGGCTGCCCGGCGCGGGCTGCGACGCCTGCGGCGCCGCGTTCCGCGTCTCCTCCGGCGCCTGCTCGATGACGGCGTGGGCGTTGGTGCCGCTGTAGCCGAACGACGAGATGCCGGCGCGGCGCGGGCGTCCCGTCTCCGGCCAGGCCCGCCGCTCGGTCAGCAGCTCGATGTCACCGGCCGACCAGTCCACGAAGGGGGTCGGCTCGTCGATGTGGAGGGTCTGTGGAAGCACTCCCTCCTGCATGGCCATGACCATCTTGATCACACCGGCGACACCGGCGACGGCCTGCGTGTGTCCGATGTTGGACTTCACCGATCCGAGGAGCAGCGGCCGCTCGGCCGGCCGGTCCTGTCCGTACGTCGCCAGCAGCGCCTGCGCCTCGATCGGGTCGCCCAGCCGCGTGCCGGTGCCGTGGGCCTCGACGGCGTCCACGTCCCCGGGCGTCAGGCCGGCGTCGGCGAGGGCCGCGCGGATGACGCGCTGCTGGGACGGCCCGTTGGGTGCGGTGAGGCCGTTGGAGGCGCCGTCCTGGTTGACGGCGGTGCCGCGGACCACGGCCAGGACCGGGTGGCCGCCCCGGCGGGCGTCCGAGAGCCGCTCCAGGAGCAGCAGGCCGACGCCCTCGGACCAGATCGTGCCGTCGGCGCCCGCGGCGAACGCCTTGATCCGGCCGTCGGCCGCCAGGCCGCGCTGCCGGCTGAACTCGGTGAACGCGCCGGGCGTGGACATCACGGTGACGGCGCCCGCGAGCGCCATCGTGCACTCGCCGCGCCGCAGGGCCTGGGCGGCGAGGTGCAGGGTGACCAGCGAGGAGGAGCAGGCGGTGTCGAGGGTGACCGCCGGGCCTTCCAGGCCGAAGGTGTAGGAGATGCGGCCGGAGACGACGCTGGCCGCGTTGCCGGTGCCGAGGTGGCCTTCGAGGCCGTCGGCGTCGTTCAGCCAGAGCTGGAGATAGTCCTGGGCGTTGGAGCCGACGAACACGCCGGTGCGGCTGCCGCGCAGGCCGGTCGGGTCGATGCCGGCACGTTCGAAGGTCTCCCAGGTGGTCTCCAGCAGCAGGCGCTGCTGCGGGTCCATGGCGAGGGCCTCGCGCGGGGAGATCCCGAAGAAGGCGGCGTCGAAGTCGGCCACCTCGTGCAGGAAGCCGCCCTCACGGACGTAACTGGTGCCCTCGCGGTCGGGGTCGTCGCTGTAGAGGGTGTCGAGGTCCCAGCCGCGGTCGGCGGGGAAGGCCGTGATGCCGTCGCGGCCCTCGGCGAGCATCCGCCACAGGTCCTCGGGCGACGCGATGCCGCCCGGGAAGCGGCAGCTCATCGCGACGACGACGATCGGATCGTCGTCGTCCGCGGCGCGTGCCGGGGCGGCGGCCGGGAGGCCGGCGGCACCGGCGTCCTGCGCGAGATCGCCGATGACTTCCTGGCGGAGGTACTGGGCGAGGGCGGTGGCCGTCGGGTAGTCGAAGACGAGAGTGGCGGGCAGGCGGCGGCCGGTGGCCTCGCCGAGCAGGTTCCGCAGTTCGACGGCGGTCAGTGAGTCGAAGCCGAGCTCCTTGAACGACCGGCCCGGCTCGACGGAGGCCGCGCCCGGGTAGCCCAGCGCGGTGGCGACCTGCTTGCGTACGAGGTCGAGCAGCACGCGGTCCTGCTCGGCGGCCGGGAGCCCGGCCAGCCGCTGCCGCAGCCCGGACGCGCCCGCGGCGGCGGACGAACCGGCCGCCGACCGACGGGCGGGGACCCGTACGAGCCCGCGCAGCAGCGGAGAGAGGGCGCCGGCCTGGGACTGGGTGCGCAGGCCGGGGAGGTCGACGCGCATCAGGACCGGGGTGGTCTCGCCGATCCGGTGCACGAGGTCGAAGAGGTCGAGGCCCTCGGCCGAGGTGAGCGGGGGCAGTCCGCCGCGGGTCATGCGGCTGATGTCGGCGTCGGTCAGGCTGCCGGCCATGCCGTCGCCGTCCGCCCACAGGGCCCAGGCCATGGAGGTGGCGGGGAGGCCGAGGGACCAGCGGTGCTCGGCGAGGACGTCGAGGAAGACGTTGGCCGCGGCGTAGTTGCCCTGTCCGGCGCCGCCGAAGACGCCGCCGATGGAGGAGAAGAGGAGGAAGGCGGAGAGGTCGAGGTCGCGGGTCAGTTCGTGGAGGTTGCAGGCCGCGTCGACCTTGGGCCGCAGTACGACCGACAGCCGCTCGGGGGTGAGGGAGGTGATCACGCCGTCGTCGAGCACGCCGGCGGTGTGGACGACCGCGCCGAGCGGGTGCTCGGCGGGTATCGCCCCCAGTACGGCGGCCAGCGCGTCCCGGTCGGCGACGTCGCACGCCGCCCAGGTCACCGTCGCACCGGCGGCGGTGAGTTCGGCGCCGAGTCGCTCCGCTTCGGGGGTGGCGCCACCGCGGCGGCCGACGAGCAGCAGGTGCCGTACGCCGTGATCGGCGACGAGCCGGCGGGCGATCAGCCCGCCGAGCAGACCGCCGGCGCCGGTGATCAGCACGGTCGACTCGGGCGGGTACGCGATGCCGGCCGCGGGGGCCGACTGCTCGGCGTCGGTGCCCGTGCCGGTGCCGGCCTCGGTGTCGGCGTCACGGGCCACGCGGGTGAGGCGCGGCACGAGCACGGTCCCGGCGCGTACGGCGAGCTGCGGCTCGCCCGCGGCCAGGGCGGCGGCGAGGGCGGCGGGCAGGGCGCGTCCGGAGGCCTCGGTGCCGTCGGTGTCGACCAGCAGCAGCCGGTCGGGGTGCTCGGCCTGCGCGGAGCGCAGCAGGCCCCGAACGGCCGCGTGCACCGGGTCGGTGACCGTACCCGCCGCGGGCCCTGCCTCGGCCGTGCCGGCCGTGACCGTGCCCTGGGTCAGGACGACCAGACGGCTGCCGGCGAACCTGTCGCCGGTGAAGGGCTCTTCGCCCAGCCAGGTACGGGCGAGGGCGAGGGCGTGGTGCGTGGCCTGGTGCACTGCCTCGGCGGAGAGCGCCGGCGCGGGGGTCTCCGGGCTGTCGGCGCCGGCCTGTCCGTAGCCGACGAACACGACCTCGGGAACGGGAGCACCTACGTCGATCGCGGCCGCCAGCTCGGCCAGATCGGCGTGCACGGCGATGGCATCGGCGCCCGCCTCGCCCCGGAGGGCGGCGGGGACCACGTCCGCCAGGACCGCCCAACGGCCGGTGGCCGGAGCGGGGGCGGGGGCGGCCGGCAGGGCCGTCCACTCCGTACGGAACACCGACTCGTGGTAGGCGGTACGCGCCGCCTGGACCTGCTCGGCGGACACGGCCCGCAGAACGAGCGAGTCGACGGTCGCGACGGGCGAGCCCGTCGAGGCCGCGATCTCCATGCGTACGCCGCCACCCGTGCCCGTCGGGACGAGGTGCACGCGCAGCGCGTCGGCACCGCTCGCGTGCAGAGTCACGCCGCTCCACGCGAACGGGAGCCGGCCCTCGCCCTCGGTACCGCCCAGGACGCCGAGGCCCAGCGTGTGGAGCGCGGCGTCCAGCAGGGCGGGGTGGAGGCCGAAGTCCCCGGCCGCGGAGGCGGTTTCCTCGGGCAGGGCGACCTCGGCGTACACGCTGTCGCCGTGCCGCCAGGCGGCGGTGAGGCCGCGGAACGCCGGGCCGTAGCCCATGCCGACCTCGGCGAGATCGGTGTAGAGGCTGTCCGTGGCGAGGGGCTCGGCGCCCGCCGGGGGCCACTGCTCGGCCGCGAACGGGGCCGGGGCCGGGACGGCGACGCCGGGGGTCAGTACACCGCCGGCGTGCCGGGTCCACGGCTCGTCGGGCGCGCTGTCCTTGGGACGGGAGGAGAGGCTGAAGGATCGCCGGCCGGAGCCATCGGTGTCCGGCGCCGTCACGTGCAACTGGATCTGCACGCCACCGAGTTCGGGCAGGATGAGCGGCGCTTCGAGCGTCAGCTCCTCGACGACGGCGCAGCCGACCTGGTCACCGGCCCAGATCGCCAGGTCGACGAAGGCGGTGCCGGGAAGCAGGATGCTGCCCATCACGGCGTGGTCGGCCAGCCATGGGTGGGTGGTCGGCGAGAGCAGTCCGGTGAAGACGAAGCCCTCGGAGTCGGCGAGCGCGACCGTCGCGCCGAGCAGCGGGTGCGCGGCCTCGTCCAGGCCGGCCGCACTCAGGTCGCCGACCGGGCTCCCCGGCTCGATCCAGTAGCGCTGCCGCTGGAAGGCGTAGGTGGGCAGGTCGTCGACGCGCCGGGCGCCAGTACTGGCGAAGAAGCCCTGCCAGTCCACCCGAATGCCGTGCACGTGAGCCCGCGCGAGCGCGGTGACCAGCGTCTCCGCCTCGGGCCGGCTCTTGCGGAGCACCGGCACGAAGGTGGCGTCCTCCGTCACGCACTCTTGCGCGAGCGCGGACAGCACACCGTCCGGGCCGAGCTCGACGTACGTGGCCACGCCCGCGGCCTCCAAGGCCCGGACCCCGTCCAGGAACCGGACGGCCTCACGGACATGCCGCACCCAGAACTCCGCCGAGGACATCTCGCCCTCGGTGACCAGCGCGCCGGTCAGGTTCGACACGATCGGGATACGCGGCGCCTCGAACGACAGCCCCGCAACCACCTGGCGGAACTCCTCCAACATCCCGTCCATGTGCGGCGAGTGGAAGGCGTGACTGACCATCAGACGCTTCGTCTTACGGTCCGTGAAGGACTCGACGATCGCCACCGCCGCGTCCTCGTCACCGGCGATGACCACCGACTCCGGGCCATTGATCGCCGCAATGCTCACCCCGTCGGCCAGCAGCGCCAGGACCTCGTCCTCCGAAGCCTGCACCGCGATCATCACCCCACCGGCCGGCAGCGCCTGCATCAGCCGGCCGCGCGCGGCCACCAAAGTGCAGGCGTCCTCCAGGGAGAACACTCCGCTGACGTGCGCGGCGGCGATCTCACCGATGGAGTGACCGGACAGGAAGTCCGGCCGCACACCCCACGACTCGACCAGCCGGAACAGCGCCACCTCAACCGCGAACAGCGCCGGCTGCGTGAAACGTGTCTCGTCCAGCAGGCCGGCATCCGCCCCGAACAACGCGTCCTTCAACGGCAGTTCAAGGTGCGCGTCCATGCGGGCGCAGATCGCGTCCAGCGCGTCCGCGAACACCGGGTAGGCGTCGTACAGCTCACGCCCCATCCCCAGGCGCTGGCTGCCCTGCCCGGTGAACAGGAAGGCGACCTTCCCGCCGACCGGCGAGCCCGTCGCCACTCCCGCCGCCGTGTCCCCGTCCGCCAGCGCCGCGAGACCGGCCAGCAGACCCGCCCGGTCCGCGGCGACCACCGCCGCACGGTCCTCGAACGACGCCCTGCCGACGGCCAGCGACCGCGCGACGTCGACCGGGCTCAGCCCGGGGTGTTCCTCCGCGTGCGCGAGCAGGCGCGCGGCCTGGTCGCGCAGGGCGTCCTGGCCCTTCGCCGACAGCAACCACGGCACCATCGGCGGCACGGCCGCGGCCTCGGGAACAGGCTCGGGGGCCGGCTCCGAGGCTCGGTCGGCCTCCGGTGCCTGCTCGATGATGGTGTGTACGTTCGTTCCGCTGACGCCGAAGGCGGAGACGCCGACCCGGTACGGGCGCCCGGTCTCCGGCCACGCGCGCTGCTCGGTGAGCAGCGAGACCGCGCCCGCGGACCAGTCGACGTGCGAGGACGGCTGGTCGACGTGGAGGGTCTTGGGCAGGACGCCGTGGCGCATCGCCATGACCATCTTGATGATGCCTGCGATGCCGGCGACGTTCTGGGTGTGGCCGAGGTTGGACTTCAGCGAACCCAGCCACAGCGGCCGGTCCGCCGGCCGGTCCTGCCCGTACGTGGCCAGTAGCGCCTGCGCCTCGATCGGGTCGCCGAGGGCGGTACCCGTGCCGTGCGCCTCGACGGCGTCGATGTCGGCGGGGGTGAGCCGGGCGCTTTCCAGGGCCTGCCGGATGACGCGTTGCTGGGCGGGGCCGTTGGGGGCTGTCAGGCCGTTGCTCGCGCCGTCCTGGTTGACGGCCGAACCGCGGACCACCGCGAGCACCCGGTGCCCGTTGCGGCGGGCGTCGGAGAGGCGCTCCACCAGCAGGACGCCGACGCCCTCGGACCAGCCGGTGCCGTCCGCCGCCTCGGCGAAGGACTTGCAGCGGCCGTCGGGCGACAGGCCGCGCTGGCGGCTGAACTCGACGAACACCTCCGGGCCGGCGAGGACGGTGACGCCGGCGGCGAGCGCCAGCGAGCACTCCCCCTGCCGCAGGGCCTGGACGGCCATGTGCAGGGCGACGGAGGAGGACGAGCAGGCCGTGTCGACGGTGGCGGCCGGGCCCTCCAGGCCGAAGACGTAGGCGAGCCGGCCGGAGACGACGCTGGACGCGGTGCCGGTGAGGAGGTGCCCCTCGACGCCGTCGGGCAGCTCGCCCGAGCCTGCGCCGTACGCGTTGGCGGAGGCGCCGACGAACACGCCGGCGTGGCTGCCGCGCAGCGTCGTCGGGTCGATACCGGCCCGTTCGAAGGCCTCCCAGGTGGTCTCCAGCAGCAGGCGCTGCTGCGGGTCCATGGCGAGGGCCTCGCGCGGGGAGATCCCGAAGAAGGCGGGGTCGAACTCCGGTGCCTCGTAGAGGAATCCGCCGTGGCGGGTGTAGGTGGTGCCGGGGTTGCCGGGGTCGGGGTCGTACAGCGACTCGACGTCCCAGCCGCGGTCGGCGGGGAAGCCCGAGATGGCGTCGCCCCCGCTCTCGACGAGCTTCCACAGGTCCTCGGGCGAGCCGATCCCGCCGGGGAAGCGGCAGCTCATGCCGACGATCGCGATGGGTTCGCGTGAGGCGTCGGTGAGCTCCTGGTTACGGCGGCGCAGCCGCTCGGTTTCCTTGAGGGAGGCCCGCAGCGCTTCAACGACTTTTTCGTTCGGGGTGGTCATCACTTACTCCGCACTTCGGGCACGTCAGAAGTTGCTGTTGGTGGTGTCGCCGGTGGAGCCGTCGCCGTCGAAGCCGGCACCGCCGTCGAGGGCGAGGTCGAGCAGGTCCTGCAGGTCCATCGTGTCGATGGACTCGATCGACTCGGCGGCGGTGTCGGCGGCGTCCGAACCGGCCTCTGTGGCGGCCGGGTTGTCCGGGCCGGCGAGCCGCAGGAGGGTGTCCAGGAGTCCCGCCTCACGAATCCGGCCCAGGGGGATGGAGGCCAGGGTTCGGCGCAGCTCCATGTCCTGCGGGTCGGTGTCCAGTTCGGCGGGGGCCGATCCGGCCGCCGCGCCGCTGCCCTCGGGGAAGAGGGTGCGCAGCAGGTGGCGGGTCAGGGCCTGCGGGTTGGGGTAGTCGAAGACGAGGCTGGACGGGAGCCGCAGTCCGCACGCGGCTCCGAGCCGGTTGCGTAGTTCGACCGCGGTCAGCGAGTCGAAGCCCAGGTCCTTGAAGGCCCGGTCCGGGGCCACGGCGTCCGCGGACGGGTGGCCGAGTGCCGCCGCCGCGTGCTCGCGTACGAGGTCGAGGAGGGCCGCGCCCCGGTCCGCCGCGGGCATTTCGGTGAGCCGCGCCAGTAGGACCGCGGAGGCGTCGGCGGCCGTGCCGGCACCGGAGGCGGCCGCGCCGCCGCCGGTCTCGCCGCGCAGGGCGTCACGCACCTCTGGCAGGTCGCCGATGAGCGGCCGGGGGCGCGCCGCCGCGAACACGGGCGCGAACCGCGCCCAGTCGACATCGGCCACGGTCACGGCCGCGTCCCGGCCGGTGAGGGCGCGTTCCAGGGCCCGCAGGTTCGTCCCCGGGGCCACGGGCGGCAGCCCGCGTCGGGTGAGCTGTTCCTCCGCGTCGCCCTCGGTGGCCATGCCGCCCTCGGCCCACGGTCCCCAGGCGACCGCCGTGGCGGCGAGCCCGCGGGCCGCGCGCCGCTCGGCGAGCGCGTCGAGGAAAGTGTTGGCGGCGGCGTACGCGCCCTGCCCGCCGCTCCCCCAGACGCCGGCGATGGACGAGAACAGGACGAACGCGTCCAGGGAGTCGGGCGTGTCGAACAGCGCGTCGAGGTGGACGGCGCCGGCGGTCTTGGCGGTGACGACCCGGGCGAACCCGGGCAGGTCGGTGCCCGTTCCCGGCGGCTGGGACACACCGGCGGCGTGCACCACGGCTCGTACCGGGGTGCCGTCGGCCGCCAGGCCCGCGACGAGTGCCGCGAGCGCGTCCCGGTCGGTGACGTCGCAGGCCGCGAGGGTCACGGCCGCACCGAGCGCTTCGAGTTCGGCCCGGACCTCGCCCGCCCCGGGCGCGTCGGCGCCGCTGCGGCTGACGAGCACGAGGCGTTCCGCGCCGCGCTCGGCGAGGCGCCGTGCCACATGGCGGCCGAGGGCTCCGGTGCCGCCGGTGATGAGCACGGTACCGCGCGGGGTCCACCGGGCCGCGGGGCGGGCGCCGGTGGCGTCCGGTGCGGTGGTGGTGCGTGCGAGGCGCCGTACGAGCGTGCCGGCGGCGCGGATCGCGAGCTGGTCCTCGCCGTCGGCGCCGGTGAGCGCGGCCGGCAGGCGGGACAGCACGCGCTCGTCGCACACCTCGGGCAGGTCGACGAGGCCACCCCAGCGGTCGGGGTGCTCCAGGGCGATCACCCGGCCCAGGCCCCAGACCTGCGCCTGGGCGGCACCGCCGAGCGTGTCGCCGGGGACGGCGGCGACGGCGTCGCGGGTGACGCACCACAGGGGCGCGCCTGCGAGCGCGGGCTCGGCTCCGTCCGGGTCGGTGAGCACCGAGGCGAGGGCCGCGGTCACGGCGAGTCCGACGGGCAGGCCCGGGTGCTCCGGGTGCGGCCGCTCGTCCAGCGCCAGGAGCGACAGGATGCCGCTGACCGGTGCGCCGGCGCCGGCGAGGTCCGCCGCCGCCTCGTGCAGCCGCTCGTCCAGGTGGGCACGCAGGACCGCCGGGTCGCCGTCGGCGACGTCGAGCGGGAGAAGCAGGGTCCGGGTCCCGCCGCCGCTGATCCGGTCGGTCAGCGCGCGGACCCACGGGTCCTCCGCCTGCGGGGCCGGTACGACGACCAGCCATGTACCGGCGGCGGTTCCCCGGTCCTGGCCCGACCACGGCTGCCAAGTGACGCGGTAGAGGAGCGAGTCGGCCTGCGCTTGCGCCTGCCGGTCCTGCCGCCAGGCGGAGAGGGCGGGCAGGACGTCGCTGAACGGCCGGCCGCCGTCGATGTCGAACTCGTCAGCGAGCGCGGTCGGATCGGCCGTCTCCACGACCTCCCAGAACCGGGCGTCCACCTCGCTGCCGGCACCAGTTCCGGCCTGCGCCGCCGCCGCACTGCCGTGCACGGTGGCGGCGGGCTCGGGCCAGTAACGGCGGGACTGGAAGGGGTAGGTGGGCAGGTCGACGCGGCGGGCGCCGGTGCCGGCGTAGAAGACCGCCCAGTCGACGGTGACACCGTGGACGTGGGCCTGGGCGAGCGCGGTGACCGCGGTCTCGGCCTCGGGCCGGCCCTTGCGGAGCACGGGCACGAAGCCGGCGTCCCCCGTCACACAGTCCTGCGCGAGCGCGGACAGCACACCATCAGGGCCGAGCTCGACGTACGCCGTCACACCCGCCACCTCCAAGGCGCGGACACCGTCGAGGAACCGGACCGCCTCACGGACGTGCCGCACCCAGAACTCGGCCGAGCCCATCTCGCCCTCGGACACCAGGGCGCCGGTGAGGTTGGAGACGATCGGAATCCGCGGAGCGGCGTAGGTGACCTCCTCGGCCACCTTGCGGAAGTCGGCCAGCATCCCGTCCATGTGCGGGGAGTGGAACGCGTGGCTGACCGTGAGCCGCTTGGTCTTGCGGCCCTGCGATTCGAAGGACTCGGCGATCGCCACCGCCGCATCATCGTCACCGGCGATGACGACCGACTGCGGACCGTTGATCGCCGCAATGCTCACGCGATCGGTGAGCAGCGGCAGGACCTCGTCCTCCGAAGCCTGCACCGCGATCATCACGCCGCCCGTCGGCAACGCCTGCATCAGCCGGCCACGAGCCACCACCAGCGCACACGCGTCCTCCAGCGAGAACACGCCCGCGACGTACGCGGCGGCGATCTCACCGATGGAGTGCCCGGACAGGAAGTCCGGCTTCAGACCCCACGACTCGACCAGCCGGAACAGCGCCACCTCGACCGCGAACAAGGCCGGCTGCGCGTACTCCGTCCGGTCCAGGACCGCATCGTCCGACCCGAACAGCACGTCCCTCAGGGGCAGTTCGAGCAGCCCATCCAGGTGGGCGCACGCCTCGTCCAGCGCGTCCGCGAACACCGGGAAGGCGTCGTACAGCTCACGCCCCATCCCGAGCCGCTGGCTGCCCTGCCCCGTGAACAGGAAGGCCAAGCCACCGCCGGAGGTCGTCCCGCGGATCAGCCCGGACGCCTGCTCGTCGGCCGCGAGGGCGGCGAGCGAGCGCAGCAGCCCCGCGCTGTCGCCGGCGGCGAACGCGGCGCGGTGGTCCAGGCCCGCGCGGCCGGTGGCCAGGGAGTAGGCCAGGTCCACGCGGCCCGAGCCGTCCTCGGCCCCCGTGAGGGCCTCGGCGACGGGGAGCAGGCGAGCGGCCTGGGCGCGGAGTGCCTCCGGAGTCCTGGCCGACAGGACGTAGGGCACCGGCCCGGCGGCCGGCTTCGGGCTGTCGGCTGCCTGCGCCTGCTCCGGGGCCTGGTCCGCGGCCTGCTCGATGATCGTGTGGGCATTCGTGCCGCTGATGCCGAACGAGGAGACGCCGGCCCGACGCAGGCGCCCGGTCTCGGGCCATGCCTGCTGCGCGGTCAGCAGCTCGATGTCGCCGGCGGTCCAGTCGACGTGCGGCGTGGGCTCATCCACATGCAGGGTCTGCGGAAGCACCCCATGCCGCATCGCCATGACCATCTTGATCACGCCGGCCACACCGGCCGCCGCCTGCGTGTGCCCGATGTTCGACTTGACCGAACCCAGCAACAACGGCCGACCGTCAGGCCGCTCCTGACCGTACGTCGCCAGCAGCGCCTGCGCCTCGATCGGATCACCCAGCCGCGTACCCGTGCCATGGGCCTCGACCGCATCCACCTCCGTGGCCGACAGCCCGGCACTCGCCAGCGCGGCACGAATCACCCGCTGCTGCGAAGGCCCGTTCGGCGCCGTCAGACCATTACTCGCACCATCCTGATTGACCGCCGAACCCCGCACCACAGCCAACACCGGGTGACCATTACGCCGAGCATCCGACAACCGCTCAACCAACAGCATGCCGACACCCTCACCCCACCCAGTACCGTCCGCACCCGCCGCGAACGCCTTGCAGCGGCCGTCCGCCGCGAGCCCGCCCTGGTGGCTGAACTCGCTGAACGTCCCCGGCGTGGACATCACCGTGACGCCGCCCGCGAGCGCGAGGCCGCACTCGCCGGCCCGCAGGGCCTGGATCGCCCAGTGCAGGGCGACCAGCGAGGAGGAGCAGGCGGTGTCGACGGTGACGGCCGGGCCCTCCAGGCCCAGGGCGTAGGAGACGCGGCCGGACATGACGCTGCCCGCGTTGCCGGTCATCACATGGCCGAGTACGCCATCCACGTCGGCGGACCGCTCCAACTGGGCGTCGTAGCCGGTGTAGGAGGCTCCGACGAAGACGCCGGCCTGGCTGCCGCGCAGCGACGACGGGTCGATGCCCGCCCGCTCGATCGCCTCCCAGGCGGTCTCCAGCAGGAGCCGCTGCTGCGGGTCCATGGCCAGGGCCTCGCGCGGCGAGATGCCGAAGAAGTCGGCGTCGAAGGAGTCGGCCTCGTAGAGGAATCCGCCCTCGAAGGCCCGGCCGTGGCCGGCCTCGGCCTCGTACAACTCGGCCGTGTCCCAGCCGCGGTTGCCGGGGAGTCCGGCGATCGCGTCGCCGCCGGTCTCGACGAGCCGCCACAGCTCCTCGGGGCTGCGGACGCCGCCGGGGTAGCGGCAGCTCATGGCGACGATGGCGACGGGGTCGTCATCGGCAGAACCGACAGTGGCAACGGTAGCGGCCGGCTGCGTGCCCGGCTCGTCCTCCCCGACCAGTTCGGCGAGCAGCTGTCGCGCGAGCGCGGTGGGCGAGGGGTGGTCGAAGACGAGGGTAGTGGCCAGGCGCAGGCCGGTGGCCGCGCCGAGACGGTTGCGCAGCTCGACGGCGGTGAGCGAGTCGAAGCCGAGGTCCTTGAACGCCTTGGCGGGTTCGATCTGTTCGGCCGAGGCGTGGCCCAGTACGGAGGCGACCTGCGCCCTTACGAGTTCCAGCAGAACGCGGCCCTGCTCGGGGCGGGCGAGGCCGGCCAGCCGTTCGGCCAGCGGGGTGCCCGCGTCGGTGCGGGTGCGCGCGGTACGGCGTCCCTCCGAAGCCAGGAGCTCACGGAACACGGGGGCGACTGGGCCGGGTCCGGCGGAGTCACGCAAGGCGGCCAGGTTCAGGCGGGCGGGGACGAGGACGGGCCGGCCGGAGGCCAGGGCCGCGTCGAACAGGGCCATGCCGTCGGCGGCGGAGAGGGCGCCCATGCCGTGCTGCTCCATGCGGCGCAGCTGGGTCTCGTCGAGTCCGTCGATCATCCCGCCGGCCTCGGCCCACAGGCCCCAGGCGAGCGCGGTGGCCGGCAGGCCCTGGTGCCGGCGGTGCTCGGCGAGTGCGTCCAAGTAGGCGTTGGCGCAGGCATAGTTGGCCTGGCCGGCGCTGCCGAGGGTGCCGGCGATGGCGGAGTAGAGGACGAACGCCGTGACCGGCAGGTCGCGGGTCAGCTCGTGCAGGTGGAGGGCGGCGACGGCCTTCGGCCGCAGGACCGTGTCCGCGCGTTCGGGGGTGAGGGAGCCGACCACGCCGTCGTCGAGGACGCCGGCCGTGTGGATCACGGTGGTGAGGGGGTGCTCGGCGGGGATGGTGGACAGGACGGCCGCGAGGGCGTCGCGGTCGGCGGCGTCGCACGCGGCCCAGGTGACCTCGGCGCCCAAAGCGGCCAGTTCGGCGGTGCGTTCGGCGGCTCCGGGCGCGGCGGCGCCCCGGCGGCTGAGCAGCAGCAGGTGGCGTACGCCGTGGACGGTGGCCAGGTGGCGGGCGACGGTCCCGGCGAGCGTGCCGGAGCCGCCGGTGATCAGGGCGGTGCCGCTCGGGTCGATGACAGGGGCGGTGGCGGGGTCGCCGGTGGAGCCCGCCGTACGGGTGCGGCGCAGCCGCGGCACGTACACGGCTCCGTCGCGGAGCAACAGCTCCGGCTCGCCGGTGGCGAGGGCCGCGGCGAGAGCGGCCGACTCGGCCGGGCCGGCCAGGTCCGCCGGCTCGCGGATGTCGGCGAGGACGAAGCGCCCGGGGTTCTCGGTCTCCGCCGAACGCAGCAGACCCCGGACGGCGGCATGCGGCAGATCCTCGGCGCCTTCGCCGGGACCGGCGACCGCGCCGCTGGTCACCACGACCAGGCGGGAGGCCTCGAACCGGTCGTCGGCCGGCCAGGCCTGGACCAGAGTGAGGGCTCGGTCGGCCCCCCGGCTCAGGGCGTCCGGCCCGGCGCCGGCGGGCTGCGGGAGGAAGGGGGCGAGGACGTACGCGGGGACGGATGCGCCCGCGTCGACCGCCGCGCCCAGCTCCTCGAGGTCGGCGTAACGGGTGGCCGGGCCGCCGAGCTCGGTGTCGCCGAGCACCACCCACCCGCCGACGTCCTCGGTCGGCTCGGTCGGCGTTCCGGTGACGGGCAGCGGCGTCCAGTCCAGCTGGAACAGCGCCTCGCGCACGACGGCCGGAACCGGGTCCGCGACGCCCGCGATCTCGGCCGTGAACGGCTGCGGGGCCAGTCGGCCGACCGTGGCCACGGGGCCCCCGAGGTCGTCGGCGAGGTCCAAGGCGAACGCCCCGTCGCCGAGCGGCCGCACGCGTACGCGCAGCGCACCGGCGCCCACGGCGTGCAGGACCACGTCGGACCAGACACTGCCCGGCCCGGCACCCGCGCCGAGGCCGCCGAACGCCACGCCCGCGTGCGCGGCGGCGTCCAGCAGCGCCGGGTGCAGCCCGAACTCGGCTGCCTGCGGCCCGCCTTCGGGCAGGCGCACCTGCGCGAAGTACTCGTCGTCCCGCCGCCAGACCGCCTCCACGGCCCGGAACACCGGCCCGCGCGCGGGGCCGCCCTCCGCAGCGTAGAGGTGGCTGATGTCGATGGCTTCCGCCCCGGTCGGCGGCCACTGCGCGAGGTCGAGCGAGGCAGCTGACACCGTCGTTGAGGCGGCGGCGGGCGCGAGGACACCGTGGGCGTGGCACGTCCACCCGGCGTGCTCCCCGGCCTCGCCCTCCGGTCGGGCCGACACCGTGAAGGCACGGCGGCCGTGCTCGTCGGGGGTGTCCACGAGCACCTGGACCCGTACGCCGGTCTCGGCGGGCAGCGCGAGCGGCGCGTCCAGGACCAGCTCCTGGACGTGTCCGCAGCCGGCCTGGTCGCCGGCACGTACGGCGAGTTCGACGAACGCGGCGCCCGGCAGCACCGCCGTACCGGCGACGGTGTGCTCGGCGAGCCAGGGCTGGGTGCGCGGCGAGAGCCGGCCGGTGCACAGGACGCGGTCGGAGTCGGCCAGGGTGACGGCCGCGCCGAGCAGTGGGTGCGCGGCCGGGTCGAGTCCGGCCATGCCGACGTCACCGGCCGTGCCGGCGCCCGGCTCCAGCCAGTAGCGCTCGTGCTGGAAGGCGTAGGTGGGCAGGTCGACGCGGCGGGCGCCGGTGCCGGCGAAGAAGGTCGTCCAGTCGACGGCCGCACCGTGCGCGTGGGCGCGGCCGAGGGCGGCGAGGGCCGTCTCGGGCTCGGGCCGGCCGCCGCGCAGCACGGGGACAAAGGCGGCCTCGTCGCCGGTGACGCACTCCTGGGCGAGGGCGGACAGGGTTCCGTCGGGGCCGAGTTCGACGTACGTGGTCACGTCGGTCGCGTCCAGGGCGCGGACGCCGTCGAGGAAGCGGACCGCCTCCCGGACGTGCCGCACCCAGAAGTCCGCGGAGCCCATCTCGCCGTCGGTGACCAGGGCGCCGGTCAGGTTCGACACGACCGGGATGCTCGGGGCCTCGTAGACCAGGCCCTCGGCGACCTTGCGGAAGTCGGCGAGCATGCCGTCCATGTGCGGGGAGTGGAAGGCGTGGCTGACGGCGAGCCGCTTGGTCTTGCGGCCCTGGGCCTCGAAGGCCTGGGCGACCGCGACCGTCGCGTCCTCGTCACCGGCGACGACCACCGACCGCGGGCCGTTGATCGCGGCGATGCCCACCCGGTCCCGGTTCGTGGTCGTCAGCAGGGGCAGGACCTCGTCCTCCGACGCCTCGACGGCGAACATGGCGCCGCCTGCGGGCAGTTCCCACATCAGCCGGGCCCGCGCGGCGACCAGCGTGCAGGCGTCGTCCAGCGAGAGGACGCCCGCCACATGCGCGGCGGCGATCTCCCCGATCGAGTGCCCGGCCACCACGTCCGGCCGCAGGCCCCAGCTCTCCATCAGCCGGAACAGCGCGACTTCGATCGCGAACAGCGCCGGCTGCGTGAAGCGCGTCTCGTCCAGCAGACCCGCGTTCGCCCCGAACAGGACGTCCTTCAGCGGCAGTGCAAGGCGTACGTCCATGCGGGCGCAGATCGCGTCCAGCGCGTGCGCGAACACCGGGTAGGTCTCGTAAAGTTCGCGGCCCATGCCCGGCCGCTGGCTGCCCTGACCGGTGAACAGGAACGCGGTCCTGCCCTCGACGGCGGTGTCCGTGACCAGTCCGGCGGCGTCCCCGCCGACGGCGAGCACGGCAAGGGCGGTGTCGAGTTCATCGTCCGTGCGGCCGACGAGCACCGCGCGGTGTTCCAGGGCGCCGCGGGTGGTGGCGAGCGAGTAGCCGAGGTGGAGCGCCGAGGAGCCGCCGGCGGCCTGCCCGGCGCGGGCGGCGATCAGCCGGGCGGCCTGGGCGCGCAGCGCGGCGGCGCTCCGACCCGACAGCGTCCACGGCAGCACGGGGGGCCGGGCGCCGGCCGGGTCCGGGGCCGCATCCTTGGGGTCCTCTCCCTCCGGGGCCTCTTCCTCCGGGGTCTGTTCCTCCGGCGCCTGCTCGATGATGGTGTGCGCGTTGGTGCCGCTCACACCGAAGGCGGAGACGGCCGCGCGGCGCGGGGCCCCGGTCCCGGGCCAGGCCATGGCCTCGGTGAGCAGCGAGACCGCTCCGCCCGACCAGTCCACGTCGGGGGTGGGCTCGTCGATATGCAGGGTCTGCGGGAGGACGCCGTGGCGGATCGCCATGACCATCTTGATGATGCCGGCGACACCGGCGGCCGCCTGGGTGTGCCCGATGTTGGACTTCAGGGAGCCGAGGCGGAGCGGCCGGTCGGCCGGCCGGTCCTGGCCGTAGGTGGCGAGGAGCGCCTGCGCCTCGATCGGGTCGCCGAGCCGGGTACCCGTGCCGTGCGCCTCGACCGCGTCCACCTCGGCGGCGGAGAGTCGTGCGTTCTCCAGGGCCTGGCGGATGACGCGCTGCTGGGAGGGGCCGTTGGGGGCGGTCAGGCCGTTGCTGGCGCCGTCCTGGTTGACGGCGGAGCCGCGTACGACGGCCAGGACCGGGTGCCCGTTGCGGCGGGCGTCCGACAGTCGCTCCACGAGGAGGACACCGACGCCCTCGGACCAGCCGGTGCCGTCGGCCGCCGCGGCGAAGGATTTGCAACGGCCGTCGGCGGAGAGGCCGCGCTGGCGGCTGAACTCGACGAATACGTCGGGGGTGGGCATCACGCACACGCCGCCGACCAGGGCGAGCGAGCACTCTCGCTGGCGCAGTGCCTGGGTGGCCAGGTGCAGCGCGACCAGCGACGAGGAGCAGGCCGTGTCGATGGTGGCGGCCGGGCCCTCCAGCCCGAGCACGTAACTGACCCGGCCCGACAGCACGCTGGTCGCGCCACCGGTCAGGAGCAGCCCTTCGAGACCCTCCGGAACCTCCCTCAGGTCGGCCCCGTACCCCATCGCGCCCGCGCCGATGTAGACGCCGGTACGGCTGCCGCGCACGGAGGCGGGGTCGATACCGGCCCGCTCGAACACCTCCCACGAGGTTTCCAGGATCTGGCGCTGCTGCGGGTCCATCGCCAGGGCCTCGCGCGGCGATATGCCGAAGAATCCGGGGTCGAAGAGCGTGGCGTCGGCGAGGAATCCGCCACCGGTGTTGTAGAAGGTTCCCTTTTGGTCGGGATCGGGGTCGGCGAGGGAGGCGATGTCCCAGCCGCGGTCCTCGGGGAATCCGCTGATTCCGTCACCGGCCTGGGCGACCAGTCGCCACAGATCCTCGGGTGACCGCACCCCGTCGGGGAAACGGCAGCTCATCGCGACGATGGCGATGGGCTCGTGGGCGTCCTGCTCGACCTCCTGGAGGCGGCGGCGGGTCCGCCGGAGCTCCGTGGTCATCCACTTCAGGTTTTCGAGAAGCTTTTCTTCGTTCGCGCCGGCCACTGGAACGTCACCTCCTGGAGAAATGCGGGTTGCATGCGGAATTCGACTGGGGATGGGGAATCGAGTCGATCATCGGATCGGGCATCGGATCGGGCATCAAGTCAGGATTTTCCGAATTCGTTGTTGATGATGTCGAAGAGGTCCTCGGCGGACGCCGATTCGATGGATGTTTCCTCGTCCTCCTGGGCGTGCGCGGCGCGTTCCGTCCCGTTCCAGTTCGCCAGGAGCGCTTCGAGCCGGGCCGTGACGCGGGCGCGTTCGGCGGCGTCGTCCTCGGGGACCGACGAGAGCACGAACTCCAGCTTGTCGATCTCCGCGAGCGCCGGCAGCGCGGGCGCGGTGTCCTCGCCCAGGAGTTCCGCGCGGATGTGCGCGGCCAGTGCGGCGGGCGTGGGGTGGTCGAACACGAGGGCGGCGGGCAGCCGCAGCCCGGTGGCCGAGCCGAGGCGGGTGCGCAGTTCGACCGCGGTGAGCGAGTCGAAGCCCAGCTCCTTGAAGGCACGGCCCGCCTCGATCGTGCCGGCCCCGTCGTGCCCGAGGACCGCCGCGACGTGCGTACGCACCAGGCCGAGCAGGGTCCGTTCGGCCTCTTCGGCGCTCATGCCCCGCAACTCGGCCACCAGCCGGTCCGCTTCGCCGGCTCCGTGCTCGTCCCCGCCGACCTGCTGCTCCGCGTCGAGCAAGCGACGCACCTCGGGGAGGTCGGCGATCAGCGGGCGCGGCCGGGAGGCGGTGTAGGCGGGGACGAACAGGTCCCAGTCGACTTCCGCGACCGTGACGGTCGTGTCGCCCGCGTCCAGCGCCTGCTGCAGTGCGGCGATGGACCGTTCGGGGGCCATCACCGGCAGACCGCGGCGCCGCAGTTGATCGGCGGCCTCGTCGTCGGCGACCAGCCCGCCCTCGGCCCACGGACCCCAGGCGACGGCCGTGGCCGTCAGGCCGCGGTCGCGACGCCGCTGCGCCAGTGCGTCGAGGTGGGCGTTGGCCGCCGCGTAGGCGGCCTGGCCGCCGCTGCCCCAGACGCCGGCGATGGAGGAGAAGAGGACGAAGGCGTCCAACTCCGTGTCGCCGAGCAGTTCGTCGAGCAGTTCGGCGCCCTCGACCTTGGCGGCGAGCACCGCGGCGACCTCGTCCGGTCCGGTCTCGGCGAGCGGCGTGAGCTGGCCGACGCCGGCCGTGTGGAAGACGGCAGTGAGGCCGGGACGGGTAGTGCCATCCAGGGTGGCGCCGAGGGTGGCGAGCAGCTCGGTGACGGACTGGCGGTCGGTCACGTCGCACGCGACGGCCTCGGCGCTGACGCCGAGCTCGGCGAGCTCCGCGACCAGGGCTTCGCCCCCGGGCGCCTGCGGCCCGCGCCGACCGGCGAGCACCAGGTGCTCGGCGCCTTGCGCGGCGAGCCAGCGGGCGACGTGCGCGCCGAGCGCGCCCGTGCCGCCGGTGACCAGGACGGTGCCGCGCGGGCGCCACGGGGTCCGGTCCGTCGCTCCGCCGTCGCCGGTGGCGGCGGCCGGGGCGGGTGCGTGCTCGATGCGGCGGGCGAGGACTCCGGCGGAGCGTACGGCGATCTGGTCCTCGTAGGCGTACCTGCCGGCCTGCCCGTCCGCGGTCCTGCCGGCCTGCCCGTCCGCGTCGCTTCCGAGTACGGCGAGCAGCCGGTCGAGCGCCCGTCCGTCCGCGGTGCCGGGCAGGTCCACCAGACCGCCCCAGCGCTCGGGGTGCTCCAGGGCGACCACGCGGCCGAAGCCCCATATCTGCGCCTGCGCGGCGCTGCGCACCCGGTCGGCGGGGCCGGTCGCCACCGCGCCGGAGGTCACACACCACAGCGGTGCGTCGACCTCCGCGTCACCGAGGGCCTGAACCAGCGCTCCGGTCAGCAGCAGTCCGGCCGGCGCCGCGGGGTGAGTCGGGTGCGGGGCATCGGCGAACGCCAGCAAGGACACCACGCCGTCGGCCGGGCTCCCGGCGAGGGCCGTACGCAGCCGGTCGGCCACCAGGGCCCGGTCGGTCGCGACCGGGTCCAGTGCCACCTCCCGCACGTCCACACCCTGCGCCCGGAGGGCGTCCGCGATCGCGGGGACCGGGGAGGTCGCCGAGGCCGCGGCGGTCACGACCAGCCAGGTGCCGGCGGGGCGAGCGGCGGAGTCCGGGTCGCCCAGCGGCTTCCAGGTGACCCCGTACCGCCAGGCGTCGACGACCGACCGCTCCGCGCGCTGCCGCCGCCAGGCGGACAGCGCCGGCAGCAGGGAGCTCAGCGGCTGGTCCGCGTCGATCTCCAGGGTGGCGGTGAGCGCGGCGAGGTCGGCGTTGTCGACGGCCTCCCAGAACGCCGCGTCCGCCGCACCGCCGGCCGCGACGCCGGACTCCGCGGCCACCGGGCGGGCAGCCTCCTCCAGCCAGTACCGCTTGCGCTGGAAGGCGTAGGTGGGCAGGTCGACGCGGCGCGCGCCGGTGCCGGTGCCGGCGAGGTACGCCGTCCAGTCGACGGTGACGCCGTGGACGTGGGCCTGGGCGAGCGCGGTGGTGACGGCCTCGGCTTCGGCGCGGCCCTTGCGGAGTACGGGCACGAAGGTGGCGTCTTCCGTTACGCAGTCCTGCGCGAGCGCGGACAGCACTCCGTCCGGACCGAGTTCGACGTAGGTCGTCACGCCTGCGGCCTCCAGGGCGCGGACGCCGTCGAGGAAGCGGACGGCCTCCCGGACGTGCCGGACCCAGAAGTCGGCCGAGGACATCTCGCCGTCGGTGACCAGGGCGCCGGTCAGGTTGGACACGACCGGGATGGTCGGGGCCGCGAAGGACAGGCCCGCCACGATCTGGCGGAAGTCGTCCAGCATCCCGTCCATGTGCGGGGAGTGGAACGCGTGGCTGACCGTCAGACGCTTGGTCTTGCGACCCTGGGTCTCGAAGGACTCGGCAATCACGACCGCCACATCCTCGTCACCGGCGATCACGACGGACTGCGGGCCGTTGATCGCGGCGATGCTCACGCGGTCGGTGAGCAGTGGCCGGACCTCGTCCTCCGAGGCCTGGACGGCGATCATGACCCCGCCGGCCGGGAGGGACTGCATCAGCCGGCCGCGCGCGGCCACCAGGGTGCAGGCGTCCTCCAGGGAGAACACTCCGCTGACGTGCGCGGCGGTGATCTCACCGATGGAGTGACCGGACAGGAAGTCCGGCCGCACACCCCACGACTCGACCAGCCGGAACAGCGCCACCTCGACCGCGAACAGCGCCGGCTGCGTGTACTCCGTCCGGTCCAGGACCGCGTCATCGGACCCGAACAGCACGTCCCTCAGGGGCAGTTCCAGGTGCGCATCCATGCGGGCGCAGATCGCGTCCAGCGCGTCCGCGAACACCGGGTAGGCGTCGTACAGCTCACGCCCCACCCCGAGCCGCTGGCTGCCCTGCCCCGTGAAGAGGAATGCCAGGCCCCCGCCGCCGGAAGCCGTCCCGCGAACCGCGCCTACCGGCTGCTCGCCGGCCGTGAGGGCCTTCAGAGCCGCCAGGAAGTCCTCGCGCTCCTGCGCGACGACTACGGCTCGGCGTTCGAGCGACGACCTGGACGTGGCGAGGGAGTAGGCGACGTCGGCGGGTTCGAGCTGCTCGTCGGACGCGATCCACGCCGCCAGGCGCTCGGCCTGGGCGCGCAGCGCCGTCTCGTTCTTCGCCGACAGCAGCCACGGCAGGACGCCGGGACGCCCCTGCGGCAGCGCGACAGGCTCGGCCTCGTCGCCGGCAGCCTCCGCTTCCGGGGCCTGTTCGATGATCGTGTGCGCGTTGGTGCCACTGAAACCGAACGAGGAGATACCGGCCCGGCGCGGACGCCCGGTCTCCGGCCACTCCCGCGACGCGGTCAGCAGGGCGATGTCACCTACGGTCCAGTCGACATGCGGGGTGGGCTCTTCGACGTGCAGGGTCTGCGGAAGTACCCCGTGCTGCATGGCCAGCACCATCTTGATCACGCCCGCGACACCAGCCGCGGCCTGCGTGTGCCCGATGTTCGACTTGATCGAGCCGAGCAGCAGCGGCTGGTCGGCCGGCCGCTCCCGGCCGTAGGTGGCCAGCAGGGCCTGTGCCTCGATCGGGTCGCCCAGTCGCGTGCCCGTGCCGTGCGCTTCGACGGCGTCCACGTCCGTGGGCGACAGCCCGGCACCGGCCAGGGCGGCGCGGATGACGCGCTGCTGCGAGGGGCCGTTGGGAGCGGTCAGGCCGTTGCTCGCGCCGTCCTGGTTGATCGCCGAACCACGGACCACGGCCAGGACCGGGTGGCCGTTACGTCGGGCGTCGGAGAGCCGCTCGACGAGCAGCATGCCGACGCCCTCGCCCCAGCCTGTGCCGTCCGCGTCGGCGGCGAAGGCCTTGATCCGGCCGTCGGCGGCCAGACCACGCTGGCGGCTGAAGTCGATGTACGCACCCGGCGAGGACATGACGGTCACACCACCGGCCAGCGCCATGCTGCACTCACCGTTACGAAGGGCCTGAACGGCCCAGTGCAAGGCGACCAGCGAAGCCGAGCACGCGGTGTCGACGGTAACGGCCGGGCCCTCAAGGCCGAAGGCGTAGGAGAGGCGACCGGAGACGACGCTCGCGGCGTTGCCGGTTCCGAGGAAGCCCTCGATGCCGTCCGGAACTGCTTGGAGCATCGCTCCGTAGTCCTGGCCGTTGGTGCCGACGAAGACGCCGGCCTGGCTGCCGCGCATGGCGGCCGGGTCGATACCCGCCCGCTCGAACGCCTCCCACGTGGTCTCCAGCAGCAGCCGCTGCTGCGGGTCCATGGCCAGGGCCTCACGCGGCGAGATGCCGAAGAAATCGGCGTCGAAGTCGGCGACGTCGTAGAGGAAGCCACCCTCACGGGCGTAGAACGTGCCCTGCTGATCCGGATCCGGGCTGTAGAGCCGGTCCAGGTCCCAGCCACGATCGACCGGGAACTCACCGATCGCATCCCCACCGGACGCGAGCAACTCCCACAGATCCTCGGGAGTACGCACGCCCCCAGGGAAGCGGCAGCTCATCGCCACGATCGCGATCGGGTCGTCCTCCACGGCCTTTGCCGCCACGACCACCGGACCGGCCACGGCGATCTCGGCCCGCGTGCCGATCAATTCGTCGCGCAGGAAGGCCGTCAGAGCGGAGGCCGTGGGGTAGTCGAAGATGAGGGTGGCCGGCAGGGTCACACCGGTCGCGGCACCGAGCCGGTTGCGCAGCTCGACCGCAGTCAGCGAGTCGAACCCCAGCTCCTTGAAAGCACGTTCGGCGCCAACGGCTTCGGCGCCGTCGTGTCCCAGGACCGCCGCGACCTGCGC
>NZ_JBWKDT010000060.1:0-26953 GCF_056435785.1 Streptomyces sp. NPDC043870 | reverse complement strand
CCTTTCCTCGATAGGACCTAACCAGAGCCACCCCACCCTCCCCCCCCCCCCCCCCCCCCCCCCCCCCCCCCCCCCCCCCACCGGAAGGGGTGAATGCACGTAACTTTCGCAGTCTCGTAGCGTTCGGTCGCGCTACAAGCGAATTCCGTTACGCTCCGTCAAGCCGCGGCCAACTCCTTGCGAAGGTCCTTCCGGGCGGAGCGGCGCACCGCGGCGGCGAGGGAGCGCTCGATTCCGTAGGTGATGCCGAACCGTCGCGTTCGGCGTGCCGCCCGTCTCGGCCACTGGGACGCGACGGGCTCAATCGCCGGGATACGCCCAGGGGTTGGGGCGGCACTTGACCCCGTCGATGTCCAGCGACTTCGTCTGCTGCTGCATCACCGGGGCGAAGGCACCGGGCGTGCGGCAGTTCACATGACTGTGCCCGAGGCGGTGTCCGACCTCGTGGTTGATGAGCATCTGGCGGTACGTCAGCATCGCCTTGGCCCCGTAGGTCTCCGCGCCCTGTGCCCAGCGGAATGCGTTGATCATCACACGCTCGGTCTCGGAGGAGTTGCAGGAGACATTGCCGTCGGCGGTGTCCAGACCGGACTTGGCGCACCAGGTCGCCGTGGTTCCCGGACTGGCCAGGGTGATCACGAACTCCGGCTCTCCCGAGGAGATCCGCTCGAAGGTCAACTCGCCCCCGTGCGCCCAACTCCGGTCGTCGTTGAGAGTCTCCTGGACGGCTTTCGCGAACAGCGTCCCGTCCAGGCCGAGCCCTTGCTCGACATCCACCCGGTAGCGGATCTTCCGGCCCTTGCCGGGCGCCTTGTCGAAGCCGGGCACGGCGTCGAACTTCCCGGAGCCGCTGAGCTTGGGGTCGAGGGGGAACTGCCGGGTCATCAGCTGCGCATACGTGGGTGGCGCGGCCGGCGCCGCCGGCGCCTCCCGGGGCGGGACCGCCCGCTGGTCCGAGCGCGACGCCGAGCCGTTCTCCTCGTTCCTGTCCGCGCCGTCGGCGGCCTGGGTGGCGGGCGTGTCCGGACCGGTGTCGGTGACCTGTCCGGCGACGACGACCGCGAGCACGGTGATCACGGCGGCTGCCGCGATTCCGGTGAGGGTACGGCCCTTGCCTGCCTTGGCGGGGGCTTCCTCGGGGGCGGCGCCGTCGGGAGGGCCGGGCCGCGTGTCCTGCTGCTGCTCATCGGCGGCGGGCGCGTCGAAGGCTTCGACGAATTCGCGCCGCGGCCCGGGGATCCTGGCACCGGCACCGATCGGCGGCCCCTGACGCCCGGGCGGCGGTACGACCGGGTGCTGCCCGGTCGCGGTGGCGGTGTGTCCGCGGGGGACGCCCTGCCAGTCGCCGTAGCCCTGTGGGTTGCCCTGCGGGGCGCGCTGCGGGGTGCCCCAGCCTCCGCCCGCCTCGTACTGCTCGGGATGGCCGCCGCGTACCTGCGGCACGCCGTGCGCCGGGGTGCCGTACGCCGCCGGGCCCGAGTGCTGCTCCGGCCCGGCGGCGGAGCCCCGGCGCCGGCCGGAGCCGGGGGTCGCGGGCGTCGTCGTATTGCTGGTGGTGGTGCTCGTGGTGTCGGCGGCCTTGGGTGCGGGGCCCTTTCGACTGTGTCGTCCCACGCCCCGGATCAGCTCCTGCCGCTGTCGTCGAGTAGTTCCCGTACGGCCTCCGCGACCGTCTCCGGGTACTCCATCATGGCGACGTGCCCGGCGTCCGGGAGGGTCAGCAGTCTGGAGTCACGGAACGTGGCGCACGCCCTGCGCGCCATTCGGTACGAGACGAGCTGATCGCGGCAGCCGTAGACCAGCAGGGTCGGCGCGAGCACCCGTTCCGCCTGGCGCCACAGCCCATGCTGTCCGCCCAGCGTGTACGCGTCAACGAGACCTCGCGTCGAGCGCGCCAGCACGTCCCAGAAGTACGGCAGCTCCAGCCGCCGCTCCATCTCCTCCACGGCGTCGCGGAACGCCTGGTCGGAGACCATGCCCGGATCCCCGTAACAGAGGGCCAGCACCCCGCGGACGCGCATCTCCGCCGTCCAGCCCTTCGTCAGTCTGCTGAACAGCCCGGTGACGCCGGGCATCGCCATCAGCGCGGTGGGCCAGGCGGAGCGCTGGGCACGGAACTCCGGCAGCGCGGGCGAGATCAGCGTGAGGGTGCGCACCAGATCCGGGCGGACGGCCGCGACACGCGTGGTGACCGCGCCGCCCAGCGAATTGCCGATCAGATGCACGGGGCCGCGACCGCCCGCGTCGAGCATCCGGATGACGGCGCGGGCATGGGAGGTGATGGAGTACTTGCCGTCGTCCGGCGGCGGGGAGTCCCCGAAGCCGGGCAGGTCGACCGCCTCGCCGTCCACGGTGTCCTCGAGCCGGCGCATCAGCGCCGTCCAGTTCAGCGAGGAGCCGCCGAGCCCATGGACGTACAGCGCGGGGGGCAGTCCCGGGCGGGCCGGGGGACGGGTCCGGACGTTGAGCGTCAGTCCCGGCAGCTCGACGGAGCGCAGCCTCTCACCCTCCGCGACCCGTACGGCACGGACCCGCGGAGCCGGTGCGGCGGCGCGGGTTTCCGGCAGCTCGGTCGAAGACATGGGGGCAATGTTACGAGACGATCACGCGGCGCATCCTGTGTTCGCCGTCACAGATCGCATAGCGTCGGGGAGAGCTTGCTCCTAGGCTCGTAGTGGGCGTATTAGCCCCAGGCCCATGAGCACGGGAAAGGGATCCAGATGGCTGTCGACCCGACGGACCCGGAAACCTTCGCAGAAGACGATCAGGGCCAGTCGCTCACATCCGACGAACTCGACGAGGAGACCCCGGAGGCCGACGCCGCGGAGCAGCACACGGAGCTGCAACCACGCCGCGACGACCCGCTGACCGCCATCCACCCGGACGCGGCGAACGAGGCGGACGCAGCGGAACAGGCCCGGGTGGTCGCACTCGACGAGGACGACTACCGCTGATTTGTTTGGATTCCCAGGAATCTCCAGCTACCGCAGGCGTCCGGTACGTGAAATTCTGCGCTCGCACCGCGCGCACCACGGTTACCCAAAAGTACGATGGCGGGCGCGAGCGCACAGCGCGCGCACGCGACACTGTGCTTGTGACATCGAACGTGGGAGGCGGCGTGACAGCCATCGAGCAGACAGAGGCGGCCCGCCCGCGAGGCACCCGCCTGCCGCGCCGTGCCCGACGCAATCAGCTCTTGGGCGCGGCCCAGGAAGTATTCGTCGCCCAGGGGTACCACGCTGCGGCCATGGACGACATCGCGGAGCGCGCCGGCGTCAGCAAGCCGGTGCTGTACCAGCACTTCCCCGGGAAGCTGGAGCTCTACCTGGCGCTGCTGGACCAGCACTGCGAGTCGCTGCTGCAGGCCGTGCGTACGGCGCTGGCGTCGACGACGGACAACAAGCTGCGGGTCGCGGCGACGATGGACGCGTACTTCGCGTACGTCGAGGACGAGGGCGGCGCGTTCCGGCTGGTCTTCGAGTCGGACCTGACGAACGAGCCCGCGGTGCGCGAGCGGGTCGAGCGGGTGTCCCTGCAGTGCGCGGAGGCGATCTCCGACGTCATCGCCGAGGACACCGCACTGTCCAAGGACGAGTCCATGCTGCTGGCCGTCGGGCTGGGCGGTGTGTCGCAGGTGGTCGCCCGGTACTGGCTGTCCAGCGAGTCCGCGATCCCGCGCGACAAGGCGGTGCAGCTGCTGACCTCGCTGGCGTGGCGGGGCATCGCCGGATTCCCGCTGCACGGCAGTGAGGGCCACGGCGACGGCCACTGACGGGCCTGTTCGCTGCCGGCGTGCACGGCTGATCCGTGTCACGTCGCCTCACCGGGCTAATGTGTGCTGGTACGGCGCGGCTGACCGCGCATCGCTGACCGTTCGGAGGGACATAGCCGTGGAGGTCAAGATCGGCGTGCAGCACGCGCCCCGGGAGATCGTTCTGGAGAGCGGTCAGACCGCCGAGGAAGTCGAGCAGGCGGTCGCCGACGCGCTCGCCGGCAAGGCGCAGGTGCTCAGCCTGACGGACGACAAGGGCCGCAAGGTGCTGGTACCGGCGGACCGCGTCGCCTACGTCGAAATCGGCGAGCCGGCCACGCGCCGCGTGGGCTTCGGCGCGCTCTAGACCACACATACGGAAGGGCCCGGCGGGACTGCCCCGCCGGGCCCTTCCGTTCGTCCCCGTGCACGCGGCGTGCCGGGTGATCGTCCGGTGATCGCCCCGGGTGCTCGCCCGCCGGTGCGGAGGGTTGCGTTCCGGCCAGTTCGGGTAGGACGGGCAACGACCCGATTTGCCCGTCCGGCGTCCCTGAGGTGATCCGTGGTGATCCTGGAAGCTCTCGGCTCCGTCCTGCTCGGATTCGCGCTCTCCTGGTCAGCCGTACGGCGGCTTCCGGACCGGCTCCCGGCACCCCGCGTCGTGTACACGACGGGCACGCTGGGTGCGCTCTTCGGGGCGTATCTGACGCACGCGGCGCTCGGACCCGGCTATCTCCTCGGCACCCTGGCAGGCGCGCTCTTCGTCGGGGCCGTCACGCTGTCGTTGCTCATCCGCCCGACGGCCCGCCGCCTGCGCCGATCAGCCGCCGTCTGACCTCCGGTCAGGCAGCCAGCCCCAGCGCAGCCATCCGCTTGGTGTGCGCCTTGGTGATGCGGGTGAACATCTCGCCCACCGCAGCGAGGTCGAACCCGTCCGCGACCCCGCCGACGAGCATCGTCGACAGCGCGTCCCGCTCCGCGACGACGCGCTGCGCCTGGGACAGCGCCTCGCCCATCAGCCGGCGCGCCCACAGCGCGAGCCGCCCGCCGACCCGCGGGTCCGCCTCGATCGCGGCGCGCACCTTCTCGACGGCGAAGTTGCCGTGACCCGTGTCGTCGAGCACCGCGAGCACCAGCCGGCGGGTGTCGGAGTCCAGCCGTACCGCCACCTCGCGGTAGAAGTCGCTGGCGATCGAGTCGCCGACGTACGCCTTGACCAGGCCCTCCAGCCAGTCGGACGGTGCGGTCTGGCGGTGGAACTCGTCCAGTGCCGCCGCGAACGGCTCCATCGCCTTGGTCGGCTCGGTCTCGATGCCGGCGAGCCGGTCCCGCAGCTGCTCGAAGTGGTGGAACTCGGCGGAGGCCATCTTCGCCAGCTCCGCCTTGTCCGCCAGCGTCGGTGCCAGCTTCGCGTCCTCGGCGAGCCGCTCGAAGGCCGCCAGCTCGCCGTACGCGAGCGCTCCCAGCAGGTCCACGACCGCGGCGCGGTACTGGGGGTCGGCGGAAGCCGCGGCCCAGTCCTGGGCGGCGATCCCGGTGGGTTCTTCGGCTGCGTCGGCGGCGGGCGCGGTGGCGTTGTCAGGCGTCTCCATGGAGCGCACAATAGCTCGCCAACCGCGCCGCGGAAGTGCCTGGTCAGCACCCGCCGCCACGCGGTTCCCAGGAATTCGCCCAACACACATGCGCGAATCCGGGGTACAGTGGTATTAAGCCTGCCGGATATTTCGGCGGGCCCTCTGAATGAGGATGCCCGGTCGGTGGCCCGATCGGCTCCGACCTGACAGCCCTCTATGCGCAATTTCGCCATATGAGGGGACCTCAGCGGCACGAGCGCTCGAGCGACGGCAGTGGTCCCGCGCCTTTCCGGCCAATCCACGGCCGGCCGTCCAGTACCCAGGTGCGGTAAGACCCAGGTGCGGTAAGACCCCCAGCGTTCGCCTCGCGCCGCGTCTCACAGAAGAGGCAACACCCTGACTACGCAGGCCAAGACTTTCCGAGAGCTCGGGATCCTTCCCGAGACCGCCGAGGCCCTTGAAGCCGTCGGCATCACGTCCCCCTTTCCCATCCAGGAGATGACCCTCCCGGTCGCGCTCTCCGGCACCGATGTCATCGGCCAGGCCAAGACCGGCACGGGCAAGACCCTCGGTTTCGGACTTCCGCTGCTGGAGCGCGTCACCGTCCCCGCGGACGTCGAGGCGGGCCGGGCCAAGCCCGAGCAGCTGACCGACACGCCGCAGGCGCTCGTGGTCGTCCCCACCCGTGAGCTGTGCACGCAGGTCACCAACGACCTGCTGACCGCCGGCAAGGTGCGCAACGTCCGCGTTCTCGCGATCTACGGCGGCCGTGCGTACGAGCCGCAGGTAGAGGCCCTGAAGAAGGGCGTCGACGTCGTCGTCGGCACGCCCGGGCGCCTCCTCGACCTGGCCGGCCAGAAGAAGCTCAACCTCTCCCACGTCAAGGCGCTCGTCCTCGACGAGGCCGACGAGATGCTCGACCTGGGCTTCCTGCCCGACGTCGAGAAGATCATCCAGCTGCTGCCGGCCAAGCGCCAGACCATGCTGTTCTCGGCGACCATGCCGGGTGCGGTCATCGGCCTCGCACGCCGCTACATGTCGCAGCCCACGCACATCCGCGCGACCGCGCCGGACGACGAGGGCGCGACCGTCGCGAACATCACACAGCGTGTGTACCGGGCGCACTCCATGGACAAGCCCGAGATGGTCGCGCGCATACTGCAGGCCGAGGGCCGCGGGCTGGCGATGATCTTCTGCCGTACGAAGCGTACGGCCGCGGACATCGCCGACCAGCTCGCCCGGCGCGGCTTCGCCTCCGGCGCGGTCCACGGCGACCTGGGCCAGGGCGCGCGTGAGCAGGCGCTGCGCGCGTTCCGCAACGGCAAGGTCGACGTGCTGGTGTGCACCGATGTCGCCGCTCGCGGTATCGACGTCGAGGGCGTCACGCACGTCATCAACTACCAGTCGCCCGAGGACGAGAAGACGTACCTCCACCGCGTCGGCCGCACCGGCCGCGCGGGGGCGTCCGGCACCGCCGTGACGCTGGTCGACTGGGACGACATCCCGCGCTGGCAGCTGATCAACAAGGCGCTGGACCTGGACTTCAACGACCCGGTCGAGACGTACTCCACGTCGGAGCACCTGTTCGAGGAGCTCGGTATCCCCGCCGGGACCAAGGGCGTCCTCCCCCGTGCCGAGCGCACCCGCGCCGGTCTCGAGGCGGAGGAGCTGGAGGACCTCGGCGAGCCGGGCGGCCGCGGTGCGCGCTCGCGTCCCGCACGGTCCGCGCGTACGACGCCCGAGGAGACCCCGGCCCGTACCCGCACGCCGCGCCAGCGTCGCCGTACGCGCGGCGGGTCGCCGGTGAGCGACGAGGCGGCGGCGTCGGGCGCGGCTCCGGCCACCGAGGAGACGGTCGACACGGTGGAGGAGGCGCGCACCCCGCGCCGCCGCCGCCGGACCCGCCCGGCCGCCGCGACCGCGGTCACGGAAGCGCCGGCGGAGACGACCGTGCCGACGGAGGAGCCCGCGAAGCCGCGCCGCCGCCGTACGCGCGCGTCGTCGGCCACGACGGACGCCATCACGACGGAAACCGCGACGGAAGCCACGACGGAGGAGCCGGCCAAGCCCCGCCGCCGCCGTACGCGCGCGTCGTCGGCCACGACGGACGCCATCACGACGGAAACCGCGACGGAAACCGCGACGGAGGAGCCCGCCAAGCCCCGCCGCCGCCGCACCCGCGTCAAGGCCGCCCAGCCGGAGGCCTGATCCCCTCGCGCTGAGGGCCCGTCACCCCTGGGTGGGTGACGGGCCCTTTGCCATGTCGGCGGCGGCAGCCGCACGGCAGCCCCTGCACGCGGGCGCGCTCCGCTACCCGTTAGCCTCGTCCGCATGAGCCGGCCCCCCACCTTCGTGCCCCCAGCCTGCGCCCGCAGCTACCACCTCCGCACCGCCCGCGGGAACTTCGCCGTGCTGGACGCCGAGCCGGACCGCCGCGCGAGCAAAGGCACCGTGATGCTCCTGCCCGGGTACACCGGGAGCAAGGAGGACTTCATCGCGTTGCTCGAACCACTCGCCGCGGCCGGCTATCGCGCGATCGCCATCGACGGCCGTGGGCAGTACGAGAGCGACGGCCCCGCGGACCAACAGGCCTACGTACAGGCAGAGTTGGCCAGGGACGTGCTCGCGCAGTCCGAGGCGATCGGCCACCCGGGGGGCTCCGAGCTCCACCTCGTCGGGCATTCACTCGGCGGCCAGATCGCCCGCGCCGCCGTCCTGCTCGACCCGCGGCCGTTCCGGACGCTGACGCTCATGTCGTCCGGGCCCGGCCGGATCTCCCCCTCCCAGCAGGACAAGGTCAAGCTGCTGAGCGACGCGCTCGCGGTGATGGACATGGGTCAGGTGTGGGAGGCGATGCAGGCGCTGGACCCGCCGGAGGAGGCCGCCACCGACGGCGAGGACCTGCGGCGGCGCTGGATGCGCCACAATCCCGCCCAGTTGCTGGCGACGGGCCGGCAGCTGACCGTGGAACCCGACCGGGTCGCCGAGCTCGCCGCCGTACAGCCGCTGCCCAAGCATGTGCTGTCGGGCGCGCGCGACGACACCTGGCCCGTAGCGCTGCTCGACGCGATGGCGGAACGGCTCGGCGCGCACCGCACGGTGATCGAGGGCGCCGAGCATTCGCCGAACACGGACCGTCCCGCGGAGACCGCCGAGGCGCTCATCGACTTCTGGGATCAGAGCTGACCAGGTGATCGCAGCTGACCCTGAAGATGACCGGATCCGGCCCTGAAGGTGATCAGAACTGCCCCTGAAGGTGCTGCCAGAACCCGTCCCGCAGCGCCCGCCGCAGATGCGCGTAACCACGCAGTGAGTGCTTGAGCAGCTTCTCCGCCTCCATCAGCAGGTCCTGGTCGACCGGACCGGGCAGATACGGGTGGCCGGGCAGCAGCTCCGCCATGGGCTCACGGCCACGTTCGACAAGCCAGGTCGCCGCGATCTGCGCGCCGACGAACCGTACGTCCTCGCGGTCCGGCGGCGGGCTGTCGTCCTCGTACGTCGTGACGGGCCGGCGCGTGACGTAGGGCCGGCAGAAGTCGAGGTCGAAGGTGCGCTGACTGTCCACCTCCCACAGCAGCGGCTCGGCCTGGTTGCGCCCGTCGCCCGCCTCTATGCCCCACAGATGGACCCGTGCGCCGTATCCCTGGGCGGCCTCCACCGCGGAGACGAGGTCCTCGTCGCCGCCGACGAGCGCCGCGTCGCTGATGGCCCGGTGCCTGGCGAGTGACTCCAGGTCGTTGCGGATGAGGGAGTCGACGCCCTTCTGCTGGTTGTTGGCGTTGAGGTTGCCGAGCCGCACCTTGACGTCGGGAAGCTCGGCGATGGACTGCTGC
This sequence comes from Streptomyces sp. NPDC043870, assembly GCF_056435785.1. Taxonomy (NCBI): domain Bacteria; kingdom Bacillati; phylum Actinomycetota; class Actinomycetes; order Kitasatosporales; family Streptomycetaceae; genus Streptomyces; species Streptomyces sp. NPDC043870. Next base: position 17,795 of record NZ_JBWKDT010000060.1, on the reverse strand, counting down.
TCCGGTGTGTGGATGCGGCGCCTGGCGCCGTCGTACCAGTAGACGCGCAGGAGGCGGCTGTCCGCGAATATCGTGCGGGCCTTGTCGATGAACGCCTCTATGAGCCCCTCGGCGTCGAGGTCGAAGGAGCGCCGGTCCTCGGTTCCCGCTACAAGCAACCCGGCCGCAGCATAGACGTAACCGGCGTCGACGAAGATGGCATGCGTGGACGGGGTCTTCGCGACCTCGGCGAGCATGCGCTGGAGCAGCTCGTTGGTGCGCTCCAGGCGGGCGCTGATCTCGGTGGGCAGTGCGTCGTTCATACCGCCCCCATTGTGTGCTGGCGGTGGCATACCTGCCAGTAGTTAGCCATCCAAAAAATTTCCTTAGCGTAGGGAATGTTTGCAGACGGCATCCCGTTGGAACGTACGGAACTCAGACGGACAGAAGGGAGCTCTTTTATGCGCTTCGAGATCATGCGACTCGACGACGTCGACGGAAACGCCGTGGACAGCACCGTTGTGGACGCCGCCTCCGTCAACCGGATGGTGCAGCAGGCCGCCGCGGTCGGCCAGCGCATCTACATCCGACCGGCCCAGGCCTCGGCTTCGTAACGCCTTCCGGCTTCGTAACGCCCAGGATCGACGCGCCCCCGTACGGACACGTTCCGTACGGGGGCGATGTGCTGCACGGGCGATGCGCCGCGACGGCGCGACCTGCCGCAACGGGTCAGGAGCCCTGGATCACCTGGGTGACACCGTTGATGATCTGCTGCACGGCGATCGCCGAGAGCATCATGCCCGCCAGTCGGGTCACCAGCACGACACCGCCGTCCTTGATGAGCCGGATGATCAGCAGCGAGTAGCGCATCGTCAGCCAGAGCACGACGTGCATCGCGACGATCGCCGCCCACACCGAGACCTGGGCCGCGACGCCGTCGGCGTGCTGCACCGCGAGGATGACCGAGACGATCGCGCCCGGCCCGGCGAGCAGAGGCATGCCCAGCGGTACGAGCGCCACGTTGACGTCCTTCGTCTGCTTGGGCTCGTCGGTCTTACCGGTCAGCAGGTCGAGCGCGATGAGCAGCAGGAGCAGACCGCCGGCGATCATCAGTGCGGGCACCGAGACATGGAGATACGTAAGGATCTGCTGGCCGAGGATGCCGAAGACGGTGATCACACCGAAGGCCACGGCGACGGCCTGCCAGGCCATCCGGCGCTGGACCTTGGCGGGTCGGCCGGAGGTGAGGGCGAGGAAGATCGGGGTGATCCCGGGCGGATCCATGATCACGAACAGAGTGAGGAAGAGGGAGCCGAAGACGGCGACGTCGAACACAGTGAGGCCTTGCAGGGTGTCGGGGTGTCAGGGGTGTCGGGTTTTCCGCGGCGTTTCGCGGAGTTTCGCGCGGTGCAGCGCAATGCGGCGCAGTGCAGCACGGTGCAGCACGGTGCAGCACGATGGCTGGGGGCTCCACGGCGTTCCATGGAGATCCGCGGGGTGGGGCGTACGAAGGCGCGCACGTACGTGCGCGGGGACGCCGGAAGCGGCCCGCGGGGGACCCCGGGGTCAGCGGCGGGGCGCTCCGCCCGTGCCCATGACCGGGAACGCGCCGGTCGCGCGGCGTGTGATCTCGCCGTAGATCTCCGGGTCGGTCGTGTAGTCGCCGAGCCGGCAGGCCTTGCGGCTGCCGTGGTAGTCGCTGGAGCCGGTGGGCAGCAGACCGAGATCGGCGGCGATCCCCCGGAGCCGGTCACGCGCCGGCTCGTCGTGGTCCATGTGGTCGACCTCGATACCGTCGAGGCCCGCCGCGGCCAGCCGGCCGATGACGTCCTCGGGCACGACCTCGCCACGCTTGACCGCGAGCGGGTGGGCGAAGACGGTGACGCCGCCGGCGGCCTTGACCAGACGGATGGCGTCGAAGGGGTCGAGCTCGTGCTTCTCGACGTACGCCCGTCCGCCGTCGGCCAGCCAGTCGGGTGTGAAGGCCGCGGAGACGTCCGGCACGACGCCGAGTTCGACGAGCGCGGATGCGACGTGCGGCCGGCCGACCGAGACCCCTCCCGGCTTCTCGCTCCTCCGCCCACTCGGCGCAGGTGCGGCTTTCGTCGCAGTCAGCGGCCCGGCGGCCTCGTGTGCGTCGCTCGGGATTCCCGCTATCCGGGCCACCTGGTCCCAGGTGATCGGCACGCCCAGCTCCTGGAGCTTGGCGACCATGCCCTGCGCACGCGGCACGCGGTCGTCCCGTACCAGCTCACGTTCGCGCGCCAGCTCGGGCTCCTCGGGGTCGAAGAGGTAGGCGAGCATGTGGAGGCCGATGCCGTTGATCCGGCAGGAGAGCTCGGCGCCGGTGACGAGCGTGAGCCCCACCGGGAGTGCGGCGATCGCCTCGGCGTGACCACCGACGGTGTCGTGGTCGGTCAGCGCGACGACGTCGAGTCCGGCTGCCGCGGCGTGACGGACCAGCTCGGCCGGGGTGTCCGTACCGTCCGATGCCGTGGAGTGGGTGTGCAGATCGATGCGCACGACGCGTGACTCCAGGACTCGGGGCGGACAGGGGACGTTCAATCGTAACGGGGGATCGAACATCACCCGGACCACCGCGTCACGTGAAAGCCGTCACGACAGCAGCCGCGGCGACAGCGCCCCGCACGGCAGGAGCTCCACCTCCGAGCCCGCGTCCCGCAGATCCGTCAGTATCAGCTCGTCGTACATCAGCAGCCCCGTGGACTCGGGCCAGACGATCGCCCACAGCCACAGCCCGCGCGCCTCGCCCGCGAAGACCGCACGGTCGTCCGGCACATCGTTGACATGCCACAGCGGTGTGGGCCGGCCCGCGGCAAGGACCTTGGCCTGAGGTGATGTGTCGACTGCCATGTGCGGGCCCGGGTCCGGTCCGTCGATCCCGGCGAAACGTGCGCCGAGGCCGACCCCGAGCTCCTCGGCGACCAGCAGCAACTCCCCCACACCGCCCAGCGGACCGGGGCCCGAGCACGCGACGGCGGTGGCGCGGCCGCCACTGCGGTCGTCGCCCGCGTACGCGACGCCGGTGAAGAGCCAGCCGACCGGGAGCGGCCAGGGCATCCACACCGGGACCTTGGCACGGGCCACCACAACTGTGAGGGCCTCGACGCTCGGCGGGATCACGGGCTGCAACGGGTGCACGGAACCGTGCACATCGCACTGCCAGGTGTCGGCGAAGAGTCCGGGCGCCCTGACCCGGCCACCACACTTCGGGCAACTGGGTTCGCCCCTCATAGCGCTCAACAGTCCTACCCGTGCGGCGTCGCGTCAAGGACGATCACCCCGTCGGCACGGCGGTTTCACCCGGCCTCACCAGCGAAAACTAGATGCACATTGCACTCATTAGCCTCTCTAAGGCCATGCTGGTCACCGGTTTCGTGTCCAGCGCTGTCCGGTGCCCTGATCGGCGTGAACAACTGGGCGCGACGGGCCTCGCTCACGCACGAGGCGGCGGAGCCGAAGCCGGTGCACGTGGCGCAGGGCGGCGTGACGGCCTTCGCCGACTGAGCGTCAGAAGTCCTTCGAGCGGCCCCTCGGACAGCCCGTCGGACAGCCCGTCAGACAGCCGGCCATGCGGTCGTCGTGCAGTCCTTCATGCAATCCGTCATGCAATCCGCCGCGCAGTCCGTCATGCAGTCGCCATGCAGCCGGAAGCCCAACTCGGCCATGAGATGGGTCACTTCACCCACACCCCGGGCGTGACTGGCGTCACGTCAGAGTTACGGACCTGCGCAGCGGATCGCGCAGGTCCGTTCCGTTGGCCAGCCACCGCTCCTGGAGCTGCGCCGCGCCGTGCACCCGCTTCCACGCCGCCTCGTTCGGCGTCATCGGCAGGAGCGGAAGGAAGCGCACCGGGTCCATCGGCTCGTCCAGTTCGAGGTCCTCGACCAGACCGCCGGACTCGGCGACCAGGACGGAGGAGAACGGCGCCTGCGGCCACAGCGGCTCACCGAGGTCCAAGGAGTTGCCCGGCGCCACGATCACCCCTTCGACCTGCGGTGATGACGCGAGGACCGCGAGCGGGCGGAGCACCTTGTCGGTGTCGGCGAGCCCTGCGCGTACCGACAGGAGCAGCTCCGCGCGGGGCCCCTTAACCGGGTCGGCGAGCACATCCTTGGGGTCGGTCATCGGCTGGGCGGACATGCCGAGCGTGGCGTACCGGACGATGTCCCCGGCGACGAAACGGAGCACCTCGATCCGGTCCGTACCGAGAAACGTGACCGCGGCGCGCGCATCCGGTTCGCCCAGCGCGGTGCGCAGCCGGGCCTCGACCAGAGCAAGAACTTCTCCCATCCCGCGAGCATAGATCGCATCAGGAACGGGCAAAGAAAGGGATTGACCCTCAGTCGGCTGATAGGCTTGGCCGCCTGGTCGGGACAGCATGCGCATGGGGCAACTCCCAGCGGCGGCTGAGGGAGTGACTCCCGGGTTCCCGACGACACGTCATCCCCCACGGGGGACCGGCCGGAGGAGGTGGGGCTGCGGTGGATCGAAGTCGACCGTGCAGTACCAACCGCTCTTCCGCGCGACCCCTCACTGTCTGAACCTGAGGGCTTCCCGCTCCGTTCCATGGCACCGCGCACGACGGAAGAGCACGTCGTTTTTGCCTGACTGTCTGTAGCGAACGCCGTCACCGCGTACCGCGGTGCCGCCCGCTTTGCGGACGTATCGACATAACGTCCCCATTCCGGGCTGTGCCACGCCTCGCACCGGCGGCCTCTCCGTGAAGGAGCCTGCCATGTCGATGATCCGTGACCTGCGCGAAGCGGTCCGCCCCGCGCTGCGCAAGAGCACCAGCCCCTACAGCACGTACGACACGACCCGTGACCCCTCGGCCTCCAGCGCGGTCGTCGACTGCGCCGTCTACCGCGACGGCCGCCGGGTCGAGGCCGCGGAGTGCCTCACCCCGCACGAGGCGATGCTCCGGGTGCGTGAGGGCGGCGGCTTCGCGTGGATCGGCCTCCACGAGCCGACGGAGGAGGAATTCTCCGGTATCGCCGCCGAGTTCGGCCTCCACCCGCTGGCCGTGGAGGACGCCGTCCACGCCCACCAGCGGCCCAAGCTGGAGCGGTACGACGACACGCTCTTCACGGTCTTCAAGACCATCCACTACGTCGAGCACGCCGAGCTCACCGCGACCAGCGAGGTCGTCGAGACCGGTGAGGTGATGTGCTTCACCGGGCCCGACTTCGTGATCACCGTGCGGCACGGCGGGCAGGGCTCGCTGCGCAACCTCCGCCACCGGCTGCAGGACGACCCCGAGCTGCTCGCCAAAGGCCCCTCGGCCGTACTGCACGCCATCGCCGACCATGTCGTCGACGGCTACATCGCGGTCGCTGACGCCGTGCAGGTCGACATCGACGAGATCGAGATCGACGTCTTCTCCGCGCCGTCGAAGGGCAGCACGCGCGGTACGGACACCGGGCGCATCTACCAGCTCAAGCGTGAGGTGCTGGAGTTCAAGCGGGCGGTCACGCCGCTGCTGCGGCCCATGCAGCTGCTGAGCGAGCGCCCGATGCGGCTGGTCGACCCGGACATCCAGAAGTACTTCCGCGACGTCGCCGACCACCTGGCCCGGGTGCAGGAGCAGGTCATCGGCTTCGACGAGCTGCTGAACTCGATCCTCCAGGCCAATCTGGCGCAGGCGACGGTCGCCCAGAACGAGGACATGCGCAAGATCACGTCCTGGGCGGCGATCATCGCCGTACCGACGGCGGTCTGCGGGGTGTACGGCATGAACTTCGACCACATGCCCGAGCTGCACTGGAAGTACGGGTACCCGATGGTCATGGTCGGCATCGTCGGAATCTGTCTCACCATTCACCGCACGCTGAAGCGCAACGGCTGGCTCTAATAGGCTGCGGAGCATGAACGACGCTCAGCTCGGCAACGACATGCTGCTCGGCCAGGCCCTCGTCGAGGAGGCCACCAAGAAGTCCGGTCTCATCTGGGTCCGGGGCACCGGACCCGCCCGGGCGCTGTGGCATGTGTGGCACGACGGGGCCGCGCATGTGGTCGGCGACGGCCCCGGCGAGCAGCCCCTGCCCGGGCTGACCGACGGCTCCACCGCCGAGATCACCGTGCGCAGCAAGGACAAGGGCGGCCGGCTGGTGACGTGGACCGCCGCGGTGACCGAACTGGCCCCCGGCTCGGAGGCATGGGAAGCCGCGGTCGCCGAGCTTAAGGGCAAGCGGCTCAACGCCCCGGACGGCGAGCGGATGACCGAGCGCTGGGGCCAGGAGTGCCGGGTGCTGCGGCTGGAGCCGCGCGAGTCGTCCACGGAGCACCCGCGGGATTCCCTGTCGGCCGTGCCGCTCCCCACTCCGGCCACGACCCGCCGGCCGATTCCCGCGGCCCTGCCGCGGCTGCTGCGCCGAGGCCGCAAACACAGCTGACCCGCCCGGCCGGGCCGGGCGCCGTCGGTGGTCAGCAGCCGTCGGCGTCAGTCGCTCGTACGGGGAAGCTGGCGGCCGTAGTCGACCGTCTCCTCCTTGGACGGGGGCTCCAAGGTGAACTCCTTGTCCCAGTCCGCAAGGGTGAGCACGCCCGCGCCGCCCGCGCGGGCCAGCTGGAGCGGGTACGCGGTGCCCTCCAGAGAGACATCGAGCGTGCCGCCGTTGCCCTCGCCGCCCATGATCTTGATCGTGCGGACGCCGCCGACCTTGGCGCGGTCGCCCTTGCTGAGCTTGCCGTGCAACCCGAGCAGCCCGTCCAGCAGCACATCCATGTCGGTGAAGCCGCGCAGTTGCTTGTACGCCGGGTCGTCCTCGGGGACCTTCACGTACTTGTCGTCGAGCTTCTCGGCGGCGGCCTCGTCCTCCTCGCCGGTGGAGTCGGAGCCATTCTTTCCGTCCGATCCGCCCGATCCGTCCGCTTCCTTGTGGCTCCAGAAGCCCGCGTCGGCCTTCAGATAGAGCGCGTCACCGACCCGCAGCAGCTCGAACGTGGAGTTCTTCGAGGTGACCGAGCCGATCGCGCCGGTCTTTCTCAGCTGCATGTTCAGCTTGTACGTGCCGCCCTTGGAAACCAGGGTGCCGGCGAGCCGTACCGCGTCCGCGCCGTCGGCCGCCGCCTTGGCCTTGGCCTCGATCGCGGTCGCCTCCAGTTTGCCGACGCCGTTCGTCCCCGCGTCCGGGTCCTCGCCGCACGCCGTGAGGGCTGCGGCCAGCCCCGCGCACAGCGCGACGGAGAGCGCGGCCCGGCGGGCCCGGGCGACGGCGGCAGGGTGGAGAGCGGTCACGAGCACACTGCCTCTCTTACGCGTGGGGGGTGGCAAGACCGCAGCGTACCCGGGCCAGGTGGGCCCTCCGGAAGGGAGCCGTCCGGACCTTCCACAGCAGCACCATGGAACGGTACGGGCTAGCCTGAAGCCGTTGAACAGCCGCATTTCCGGGCAGATGGGAACGGACTGAGGAGGCGCGGATCATGGCGGGAGGCGCCCCCCGGATCTTTGTCTCGCACCTCGCCGGTGTCCCGGTCTTCGACCCCAACGGCGACCAGGTGGGGCGTGTGCGCGACCTCGTCGCCATGCTCCGGGTCGGCGGACGGCCGCCCCGGCTGCTCGGCATGGTCGTCGAGGTGCTCAGCCGCCGCCGGATCTTCCTCCCCATGACCCGTGTCACCGGCGTCGAGTCCGGTCAGGTCATCACCACCGGCGTCGTCAACATGCGGCGCTTCGAGCAGCGCCCGACCGAGCGCCTCGTCCTCGGCGAGCTGCTGGACCGCCGGGTCCAGCTGGTCGAGTCGGGCGAGGAGGTCACCGTCCTCGACGTCGCCATCCAGCAGCTCCCGGCCCGGCGCGACTGGGAGATCGACAAGGTCTTCGTACGGAGAGGCAAGGGCGGGGCCCTGCGGCGCAAGGGCGAGGCGCTGACCGTCGAATGGTCGGCCGTCACCGGCTTCTCGCTGGAGGAGGAGGGACAGGGCGCCGAGAGCCTGCTCGCCACCTTCGAGCGGCTGCGCCCCGCCGATCTCGCCAACGCCCTGCACCACCTCTCTCCCAAACGGCGCGCCGAGGTCGCCGCGGCCCTCCACGACGACCGCCTCGCCGACGTTCTGGAGGAACTGCCGGAGGACGAGCAGATCGAGATTCTCGGGAAACTCAAGGAGGAGCGGGCGGCGGACGTGCTGGAGGCGATGGACCCGGACGACGCCGCCGATCTGCTCTCCGAGCTGCCGGAGGAGGACAAGGAGCGGCTGCTGATGCTGATGCGGCCGGACGACGCCGCCGACATGCGCCGGCTGTTGTCGTACGAGGAGCGGACGGCCGGCGGGCTGATGACGACCGAGCCGATCGTGCTGCGCCCGGACGCGACCGTCGCGGACGCGCTGGCCCGGGTGCGCCAGCAGGACCTCTCCCCCGCGCTGGCCGCGCAGGTGTACGTGTGCCGGCCGCCCGACGAGACGCCGACGGGCAAGTACCTGGGCACGGTGCATTTCCAGCGGTTGCTGCGGGATCCGCCGTTCACCCTGGTCAGCTCGATCGTCGAGAGCGATCTGCCGCCGCTCGCCCCGGGCACCCCGCTGCCCGCGATCACCAGCTATCTCGCCGCGTACAACATGGTCGCGGCGCCGGTCGTGGACGACAGCGGTGCGCTCCTGGGAGCGGTGACCGTGGACGACGTGCTCGACCATCTGCTGCCGGAGGACTGGCGCGAGGCCGAGTTCGAGGGGACGGGGTCCGCCCATGAGCAGTGAGTACGGACTCACCGAGCGCGGCGAGGGCAAGGAGAGGCCTCCCGCCGGGGCCGGGGCACCGCGACCGCGCGTGAGGCTCGATGTGCCGCGCGCCCCGCGCCGGAAGGTCCTGCCGGAGTACGACCCCGAGGCCTTCGGCCGGTTCTCGGAGAAGATCGCCCGGTTCCTGGGGACGGGCCGGTTCATCGTCTGGATGACCCTGACGATCATCGTGTGGGTCCTGTGGAACATCTTCGCCCCGCCCGTCCTGCGCTTCGACGAGTACCCGTTCATCTTTCTGACGCTCGCGCTGTCGCTGCAGGCGTCGTACGCCGCCCCGCTGATCCTGCTCGCGCAGAACCGTCAGGACGACCGCGACCGGGTCAATCTGGAGCAGGACCGGTCGCAGAACGAGCGCTCCATCGCGGACACCGAGTATCTGACCCGGGAGATCGCCGCACTGCGGATGGGGCTGGGCGAGGTCGCCACCCGCGACTGGATCCGCTCGGAGTTCGAGGACCTGCTGAGGGAGCTGGCGCACCGGCCGCCGGTATTCCCGCCCGCGGCCTCCCGCAGACGTGACGAAGGCGACCGCTGACAGGGGCCCCCGTGGCGGGATCCGGCGCCGTACCATCGTCCGTATGGCTACGGAAGACGCGGTGCGCGAAGCACTGGCGACGGTGAACGACCCCGAGATCAACAAGCCGATCACCGACCTCGGCATGGTGAAGTCGATCGAGATCGGGGCCGACGGCGCGGTGGCGGTCACGGTCTATCTCACCGTCTCCGGCTGTCCGATGCGCGAGACCATCACCCAGCGCGTCACGGACGCCGTCGCGGGCGTCGAGGGCGTCACGCGCGTCGATGTCTCGCTGGACGTGATGAGCGACGAGCAGCGGCGCGAGCTCGCGGCCTCGCTGCGCGGCACGACCGCCGAGCGCGAGGTGCCCTTCGCCAAGCCCGGCTCGCTGACGCGGGTGTACGCGGTGGCGTCCGGCAAGGGCGGCGTGGGCAAGTCCTCCGTGACCGTGAACCTGGCGGCGGCGATGGCCGCCGACGGACTGAAGGTTGGTGTCGTCGACGCCGATATCTACGGGCACTCGGTGCCCCGGATGCTCGGCGCGGACGGCCGTCCCACCCAGGTCGAGAACATGATCATGCCGCCGTCCGCGAACGGTGTGAAGGTCATCTCGATCGGCATGTTCACCCCGGGCAACGCACCGGTGGTGTGGCGCGGCCCGATGCTGCACCGCGCGCTCCAGCAGTTCCTCGCCGATGTGTACTGGGGCGATCTGGACGTCCTCCTGCTCGACCTGCCCCCGGGCACCGGCGACATCGCGATCTCCGTGGCCCAGCTGGTGCCGAACGCGGAGATCCTGGTCGTCACCACTCCGCAGCAGGCCGCGGCGGAGGTCGCGGAGCGGGCCGGCTCCATCGCCGTCCAGACCCACCAGAAGATCGTAGGCGTCGTCGAGAACATGTCGGGCCTGCCGTGCCCGCACTGCGACGAGATGGTCGACGTGTTCGGCACGGGCGGCGGGCAGAAGGTCGCCGACGGCCTGACGCAGACGACGGGCGCCACGGTCCCGGTGCTGGGCCAGATCCCGATCGACGTCCGCCTTCGCGAAGGCGGTGACGAGGGCAGGCCGGTCGTCCTCACCGACCCCGACTCCCCGGCGGGCGCGGCCCTGCGCAGCATCGCCGGCAAGCTCGGCGGCCGCCAGCGCGGTCTCTCGGGCATGAGCCTGGGAATCACGCCGCGCAACAAGTTCTGACGTACGTACGCGAAAGGGGCACCGTCCACCGGGACGGTGCCCCTTTCGTACGTCCAGGCGTACGCCTCGTACGTCTACGCGTACGCCGCCATGTCCCGCACCACCGAGAACCCCAGGCCGTAGGCGCTCAGGCCCCGCCCGTACGCCCCCACGTGCACCCCGTTCTGCGCGGACCCGGCCAGCACCCAGCCGAACTCCGACTCCCGGTAGTGGAACGGCATCGGCACCCCGTCCACCGGCAGCGACAACTCGGACCACGCCGGACCGGACAGGTCGTCCGCCAGCGCGAACGCGGTCTCGGTCTGCTGGTCCAGCCAGTCGTCGCGCAGCGAGTGGTCGAGCTGCCCGGGCCACGTGTACGCCAGCAGCCCCGAGCCGGCCAGCCAGGCCGCGGACGAGACCGTCGTGGCGTCCAGGAGGCCTCTGCCGTCCCCGGTGCGCCGTACCGGGCTCGCCGCCACCGTCACGACCACCGCGAAGCGTTCCTTGTCGACTGCGGTCGCGTCGGACTTTATCGACGGCTCGTCGCCGTGGCCCATTGAGCCGTGCTGCACCGTTCCGTCCGCGTCGGTGCCGACCTGCATCAGCCAGCGCGGGCCGGTGAAGGCCTCGTCCAGTCCGTACCAGGGGAACGGTGCGCGCAGATAGCTGTCGACCGTACGCCGGGCTGCGGGCACCCCCTCAGCGGTGGACGTGCTGGGCGTACTCTGCGCCCCTACCCGACTCGTCGTCTCCATCTGCCTGGCCGCCTCCTCGATCACCAAGGTCCGGAACGGCCCGCCCCCCGCGGGCGTCCTCGTTTCCGGACAGATGGAGAGGATAGCCATCTCGCACCGGCTCGTAGCGGTTGATGGCGCTCAGGGCGCTCAGGTGGCGTCTGCGTCGAACGGCGGGCGCTCGCCCTGATCGACGGTTTCGCGCTTCTTGAGCAGATCCGGGGCGGCGCCGGGCGAGCCGTTGACCACGGCCGGGACGGAGCTGTCGGGCTCCTTGCCGTGCACCGCGTCCGCCACGTCGTTCATTTCCTTCTTGAGATCGAAGGTGCTGCGGATCTCCTTGAGGTCCTCGTTCTCATTCAACTGCTTGCGAATGAACGTCTTGGGATTGAGGTCCTCGAACTCGAAGTCCTTGAATTCCGGACCCAGCTCGTTGCGGATGTCGTGCTTCGCGTTGTCGGAGAATTCCCGGACCTTGCGGATGAAGCGCGAGACGTCCTGGATGACCTTCGGCAGCTTGTCCGGGCCGAAGACGAGCACGGCAAGGACCACGAGTGTCACAACCTCGAGTGCGCCTATGTCATTGAACACCCTGCTGCTCCTTGTGTTCGTGTTCTCCGTGCCGCTGCCGAATGACCGGATGGGGCCGGCTCCACGGTACCCGGCGAATCTGTCCGGACGGTACCTTCGGGGTGTCGCTCACGTGCCGGTCGACGAACCGAGCGTCACCGTCCTGGTCTGCTCTTTGCCCTTACGGGTCAGCGTGAGCTCCAGCCGGTCTCCGGGGCGGTGCGCGCGGATCTTGACGATGAGTTCCTCACCGCTGTGCACCCGCTGGCCGTCGACCTTGGTGATGACATCGCCCGGACGCAGACCGGCCTTGGCGGCGGGGCCGCCCGCGGTGACGGACGGGGCGCCGTCCTTGCCCTTCTCGCCTACGCGGGCGCCGTCGCCCGCGTAGCTCATGTCGAGGCTGACGCCGATCACGGGGTGGGTGGCCTTGCCGGTGTTGATGAGCTCCTCGGCGACCCGCTTGCCCTGGTTGATGGGGATGGCGAAGCCGAGGCCGATGGAGCCTGCCTGGCCGGCCTTTCCGTCCGGGCCGGGTGCGCTGTCGGCGGCGCGGATGGCGCTGTTGATGCCGATGACGCGTGCTTTGGAGTCGACGAGCGGACCACCGGAATTCCCGGGGTTTATCGGCGCGTCGGTCTGCAGCGCGTCGACATAGCTGATGTCGCTGCCGTCGCCCTCTTCACCGCCGGCGGTGATCGGGCGCTCCTTGGCGCTGATGATTCCGGCGGTCACGGTGTTCTGAAGGTCGAAAGGCGCGCCGATGGCGACGACGGGGTCACCGACCCGCACGTTGTCGGAGTTGCCCAGCGGCAGCGGCTTGAGGCCGGAGACGCCGCGGACTTTGACGACGGCGAGGTCGTAGCCGCTGTCCTTGCCGACGAGGGTGGCGCGCGCGGTCTCGCCGCCGCTGAAGGTGACGGAGATGTCTCCGGAGCTGCCGGCGGGGGCGACCACGTGGTTGTTGGTGAGGATGTGGCCCTGCGCGTCCAGGACGAAGCCGGTGCCGGTGCCCTGCTCGCCGCCGCCGCTGACGTGCAGTGTCACGACACTCGGAAGCGCGCTGGCAGCGATGCCGGCGATGCTGTCGGGGGCCCGGCCGGAGTCCTCGGCGCCGGCCTGCGGCAGCTCGACGGTGGTGATTCCGCCGTTCCTTTCGAGGTACGCGCCGACTCCGCCGCCGAGCACTCCGGCGAGCAGCGCGAAGAGCAGCGCGCCGACGAGGGCCACGCCGCGCCGGCTCTTCTTCCGGGGAGGCTCGCCGGCCCGGGTGAGGGTGCCTCCGGGGGCGCTCCAGGGGTCGTACTGGATCCACTGCGCGGGTACGGGGGCCGGTGCGGGCACGGGTGCGGGTGCCGGTGCGGGCTGTGCGTACCCGTTGCCCGAGGGGTACTGCGGCGGGACACGCGTCCCGTGCGCCGGCGTGCCGCCCACAGGTCGCTGCACGGGCGGGGCAGGCGCCCACGGCCCGGGGCCGCCGTACGGCGGTGTCCGGTACTCGTCGGGCTCGTGCATCGGCTGCATACCCGCGCCACCGGTGGGGTTGGCTCCGGCGGGGGCAGCCACGGCGTGCGAGGCCTCTGGAGCCGGGACCTCGGGTGCGGGGACCACCGGCGCCGGGGTCTCCCGGACCGTCCCGGCCTCGGCGGGCGCCGGGGCGGACGGCGAGGCCACCGGGGCGGCGGGTGCCGCCAGGGGGTAGTCGGGCTGATCGTCGGTGTGGGCGGCCGGTGCCGCGGGCGGCACGACGTCATCGGCCGGGACGGTGTCCGTGGGCTCCGAGGGGTCCGTGGGCTCCGTTGGGTCCGTGAGCGCCTCCGTCGCAGCCCCGTCGGGCGCCGACGGTGTCTCCGTACGGGCCGGGCGGCTCCACCACTTCGGCTTGGGACCCGTCGGCTTCCCGTTCTCCATGCTCTCCCCGCAACTGGCCAGTCCGCGCGCCCCGCCGGGCACCCTCCCCTGGATTCAACCAGGTTTACCGATGGTGTCCCACAGGGTGCCCGGTCACACGGACGCCGGGGGCCGGATCAGCGCTGGGTCGGGGACGCGAGCCGGCTGGGCAGCGGGGTGGCCGACAGCGTCGGGCCGGGGGCCGTGGCGAGCTGGAACGCCGAGCCCGTGGGCCGTATCAGCGGTGGCGTGGACCCGCCCGTGAGCAGAGCCGGCGCCGCGAAGGGGTGAGACAGCGGCTGTGCCTGGGTCAGGGTCTGCGGGGCCATCGCCGCGGCCCGCTCACCGCTCAGACCGACCAGCCCGGTCGCCCCGCCGCGTCGGCGGTTGGCTTCCGCTCCACTGCTGGTCGCGGTCGCCGTGCGCAGCGGTGTGACGCTGTTGCCACGATGGTCCCCGCGGGCCGATACGTCTCCCGTGGCGGCGAGCGGCAGCGTCCCGCCCAGGGCGATCGCCGCGAACGAGACGGCGCTGGCCGCGGCGAACGCGAACCTGCGGCCGCGCCACGGCGAACGCTCGGCTTCCTGACGTCCCACGTCGTGGATGCGGAACCCTGATCCCGGCCCGCCGCCGGGCAGCCCGGGCCCGCCGGGGACGTACCCGAAGCCCTCCGGGGTCACGCCGAAGACAGCATCGGTGAGGCGCCCCCCGCCGAAGGGACCTCCCCGCCGGTCGTCATCACCTCCGGGCGGTCCGGCGGGCAGCCCCTGCAGCCGCGCGAGCAGGCCCTCGGAGGGCGGTGGCGGGGCGGCGGTGGCGAAGACGCTCTTCAGCCGGCGCTGCGCGTCGGCCTCGGCCTTGCACTTGGGACAGGTCGCCAGATGGGCCAAGACGCGCTCGCGCGCGTCGTGTTTGAGTTCGCCGTCGACCAGGGCGGCGAGCCGGTCCCCCAGATGCTGCTCCGCGGGGGTGGGAGTTGTGCCGCTCACGCCGTCCCGCCCTCCCCGGCCACGCCCGCGAGCGCGCGCTGCTCGGCACGTGCCTCGGGAGAGCGGTGCTGCAGGGCCTTGCGCAGATGGGACCGGCCGCGGTGGATACGGCTGCGGACGGTGCCGAGCTTGACGCCGAGCGTGGCCGCGATCTCCTCGTACGAGAGACCTTCGATGTCACAGAGGACCACGGCCGCGCGGAACTCGGGCGCGAGGGTGTCGAGCGCCTGCTGGACGTCGGCGTCGAAGTGCGTGTCGTGGAAGACCTGCTGGGGGGACGGCTCACGGCTGGGCAGCCGCTCGGCCGCGTCGTCGCCGAGCGCGTCGAAACGGATGCGCTGCTTGCGGCGGACCATGTCGAGGAACAGATTGGTGGTGATGCGGTGCAGCCAGCCCTCGAAGGTCCCCGGCGTGTAGGTCGACAGGGAGCGGAAGACACGGACGAAGACCTCCTGGGTGAGGTCCTCCGCATCGTGCTGGTTTCCGGTCAGACGGTAGGCGAGACGGTAGACCCGGCCGCTGTGCGTGCTGACGATGTCCTCCCAGGAGGGAGGAGTCCACGCCTGCGATTCCGCATCCGATGCGAACGTCGCGGTGGGTACGGAGTCGGCCTGGCGGGAACGGGCGTCAGCGGTGTCGGTCACGGATTTCGGCTCACCCGCCGACCTGAGAAGGCGCCGCAGCACCCCTCTCCGATCCACAGGCGCAGCCGCACCTCCCCTGTCGGCTCTGGTGGTGTCCAGTGGAGTCCCTACCATAGCCACCTCGCCCGTTAGCTCCGGATAAGAATCTTTACGCGAATTTGGGAACGGGTGTCGTCCGTCCGCCCCTTTCCCCCTGCTCCTGCATAACGCCCGGTCCCATCTGCGGGTTCCCGGGTGCAGCGGATACAGTCACGGTTGCGCGAACTACGGGGACAGGAGAGGGCCATTACCGCCAACCGGCAGACGAGCTGGGCGTTCGCCGACGCCTTTGTCGCCGAGGACGAAGCTCTGCGCTGGGCCCGTGAGCGGGCCCGGGAGACAGGGCTGCCCTCGGTGTCGCCGGGCACCGGCGCAGCCCTGCGACTGCTGGCCGCGACGGCGGACGCCAAGGCGGTGGCGGAGATCGGTACCGGCACCGGGGTCTCCGGGATCTATCTGCTGCAGGGCATGCGGCCCGATGGCGTTCTGACGACCGTCGACCCCGAGCCGGAGCGCCAGCAGTTCGCACGGCAGGCGTTCCGGGCCGCCGGTTTCGCGGGGAACCGGGCGCGGTTCATCCCCGGCCGCGCGCTCGACGTACTGCCGCGGCTCGCGGACGGCGGATACGACCTCGTCTTCTGCGACGGCGACCGGATGGAGTCGCTGGAGTGTCTCGCTGAATCGTTGCGCCTGCTGCGGCCTGGGGGTCTTGTGTGCTTCGAGGGCGTCTTCGCGGACGGCCGCACGGTCGATTCGGCGGCGCAGCCCGGTGAGGTCCTGCGGGTGCGGGAGCTGCTGCGGGCGGTGCGGGAGAGCCAGGAGCTGATTCCGTCGCTGCTGCCGGTGGGCGACGGACTGCTGTGCGCGGTGCGCCGCGGCTGATCCGGCCGGCCGGCTCCACCGCAGACACGACGACCGCGCACGTACGGCCGCGCAAACGACACTGCCCCGGCACAGCGTGATGCCGTGCCGGGGCAGTGCGGAAAGGTGTGGGCGCTTCCGCGTCAGCCGACGACCTTCTTGAGGGCGTCACCGAGGGCGTCTGCCTCGTCCGGAGTCAGCTCGACGACAAGCCGACCGCCGCCTTCGAGCGGAACGCGCATGACAATGCCCCGCCCCTCCTTGGTCACCTCGAGCGGGCCGTCGCCCGTCCGCGGCTTCATGGCCGCCATGCTCGTTCCCCTTCCTGAAACCAGCTCATCGTCAGCCGACGGCCCCCTGGATGGGCACGCGTCACCGGCATCGAACACATTGCTTCCCAGCCATTATCCCGCATCGCGGGACCCGATGACCAACATCAGTCGGCATCGCTTGCGCAACGCGCTTTCACAAAACCGCCCATTTCGGGGATCCGCCTGCGATACTTCGCCCTCGCTTCACCTTCGCACACCCAATCCGGGTCCCGGATTCTTTGACACAGGTCACATACCGGGGCGCATGTCAGGCCTCGGCGATCTCCGCCATGCTGGGCTGGACATCACTGCCTGAGGCGCAAAGGGGACCCTGTCATGGCCGACACCGTGCTGTACGAGGTGAGCGACGGACTCGCGACGATCACGATCAACCGGCCCGAGGCCATGAACGCGATGAACATCGAGGCCAAGGTCGCCCTTCGGGACGCGCTGCAGGCCGCCGCCGCGGACACCGCCGTACGGGCGGTGCTGCTGACCGCGTCGGGGCGCGCGTTCTGTGTGGGGCAGGACCTGAAGGAGCACGTCTCCCTGCTCATTTCCGACAAGGAATCGGGCACCAGCCACACGATGAACACCGTGCGTGATCACTACAACCCCATCGTGCGAGCCCTGACCGAGATGCCGAAGCCGGTGGTGGCGGGGGTGAACGGGGTTGCCGCGGGCGCGGGTCTGGGCTTCGCCCTCGCCGCGGACTACCGGGTCGTCGCCGACTCCGCGAAGTTCACGACCTCCTTCGCCGGGGTCGCGCTGACCGCCGACTCCGGGGTCTCCTGGACGCTGCCCCGGCTGATCGGCGCGAGCCGCGCGGCCGATCTGCTGTTGTTCCCGCGGTCGATCACCGCTCAGGAGGCGTACGACCTGGGCATCGCGAACAAGCTCGTACCGGCCGACGATCTGGCGGCCGAGGCGGCGGCGGTGGCCCGGGCGCTGGCGGAGGGGCCGACCCTCGCGTACGCCGCGATCAAGGAGTCGCTCGCGTACGGCGCGGATCACTCGCTCGGCGAGACGCTGGCCAAGGAGGACGAGCTGCAGACCAGGGCCGGCGCATCGGCGGACCACGAGATCGCGGTCCAGGCCTTCATCGCCAAGGAGAAGCCGAAGTACCTGGGCCGGTAGGGGCTCCCCCAGACCCCCGGACCTCCAGGTCCTTGGATCCCCGCATCCCCGGACCCTCAGCCCTGAAAGTGGCGGGGGGGGGGGGGGGGGGGGGGGGGGGGAAGGGGGGGGGGGGGGGAGGGGGGGGGGGGGGGGGGGAGGGGAGAGCACCACCGGGGGGGGGGGGGAGGAGAGGGGGAGGGGGAGG
>NZ_JBWKDT010000059.1:0-27031 GCF_056435785.1 Streptomyces sp. NPDC043870 | reverse complement strand
GAGATGCAGTTACTCCTCGCGGTCTGGACCGGCGCCTGCCCCACCTGTCACCGCGACATACCCACGGCGATACCAACCTGACCAAGCCCTACTAGGAGCCCGGAGGTGTTCGGGCCGCGAACGACCAGCCAGGCTGCCGGGGGCATGGCTTCGTGGCCGGTCACTGCTTGCGACTGGTCGTTTCAGACGAGCGCCGGTGTGGGAGCGGGCAGGTAGGGGGTGATGTTGCGCCACGCGCGCTCGATGTATTCCTCCTTCTCGCCGACCGGGGCGACATAGTGCAGTGCGCTTTCGGCGGCGTCGTTGCCCTCGAGGCGGGCGATGATCCAGGCGGCGAGGTAGTGCGAGGCGAGGCAGCCGCCGGCGGTGGCGATGTTGTCCTTGGCGTAGAAGGGCTGGTTGAGCACCTCGACGCCGGCGGCGATGACCCAGGGCTTGGTGGTCAGGTCGGTACAGGCGGGGATGTCGTTGAGCAGGCCGAGCTTGGCCAGCACGAGCGCGCCGGAGCACTGCGCGGCGATGAGTTGGCGCGAGGGGTCCAGACCGTGCAGGATATTCATGATCGCCTGGTCTTCGACGACCTCGCGGGTGGCGATGCCACTGCCGACGATGACGGCGTCAGCGGCGCACGCCTCCTCAAGAGTGGACATCTGTTCGATAACCACCCCGTTCATCGATGTCACCTTGGAGCTGGGGGTGGCGATGGTGACGCGCCAGTCGTCGGTCTTGATGCGGTTGAGCACACCGAGCGCGATCAGGGAGTCGAGCTCGTTGTAGCCCTCGAAGGTGAGGATGGCGATGTGCACGGCGGCTGTCCTTCCGGATGAGTGGGGCTTGACGGTAAGGACCCGCGAGCAGGACAGTCAAAGAATTGTCATGGATACAATTCGGTGCATGGCAGCCTCGCGGTACAAAATCCTGGTCGACGCGCTCGCATCCGACATCCGGACAGGCCGGCTCGCCGCAGGAGTGCGGCTGCCGACACACCGCGGGCTCGCCGCCCGCGAGGGCATCGCCGTGGTGACCGCCACGCGGGTGTACGCCGAACTGGAAGCGATGGGCTTGGTGAGCCGGGAACAGGGCCGCGGCACGTTCGTGCGTGACATCGCGGTTCCCGCCGGTCACGGCATCGATCAGCAAATCGTCGCCACGGATGCGGTCGACCTCAACTTCAACTATCCGTCGCTGCCCGGCCAAGCCGATCTCCTACGGCAGGCTCTGCGAGAGGTGGCCACCTCTGGCGAACTCGACTCGCTGCTGCGCTACCAACCACATCGAGGGCGTCCCCAGGACAGAGCCTCGATCGCACGGCACCTCAGGCGTCGAGGAATCACTCCTGACGCGGATCAGATCCTCATCGTCAACGGTGCGCAGCACGGCCTGGCCATCACCGTCATGGCCGCGCTCAACGCCGGCGACGTCGTCGCGGTCGACGCACTCACCTACCCGGGTTTCAAGGTGCTCGCGCATGCCTTTCATCTCGACCTGGAGCCAGTACCCACGACCGCCGACGGGCCGGATCTCGATGCCCTGGAGAAGCTGTGCGCGACCCGCCCTGTGCGCGCGATCTACACCATGCCCACCTTGCACAACCCGCTGGGGTGGGTCATGCCGGCAACCGACCGCACCCGTCTGATCGAGATCGCTCGGCAGCACGGTCCGCTCATCATCGAAGACGCCGCATACGCCTACCTGGTCGAGGATCCTCCACCGCCTCTGGCTGCAAGTGCACCGGACATCACCGTCTACGTCTCGGGACTGTCCAAGAGCGTCGCCACCGGCCTCCGGGTCGGCTTCGTCGTCGCCCCGCCGTCCAGGGTGCCGTCGCTCGAACGCGCGATTCGGGCGACCATCTGGAACACCCCGGCCCTCACCACCGCGATCGCCTGCCGCTGGCTCGAGGACGGCACGGTGGACCACCTGGAAGCGCAGAAACGAGACGACGCCAAGGCCCGCCAAGCACTCGCCAGACAAGAACTGGCAGGCCTACCACTCATCAGCCACCCCTCGTCCTACTTCACATGGCTGACTCTGCCCAACGACGCACGCGCCGATCGCCTGACCGCCACCCTCGCGCGTCAGCACATCTCGGTAAGCACGGCGGAGCCCTTCACCACCTCGAAGCACACACCACAGGCGCTCCGCCTCGCTCTCGGCTCGACCGATCTGGACAGTCTCCAGTCGACGCTGCGCACAGTGCGACGCGTCGCTATCGAGGACGCCTACGCCTGAACTCCACTCGACCAGCCGATGCCCGCCCGCACTGGCCTCTGCGGACGAAAGCCGTCGGCGCTGGAGCGTGGGGGCCGGTCGGCCTGGGACCCGAGACTTCCCGGGCGGCCTCGTACGTGCGACGAAGCGGGGTGTGGCCGGTCCGAAGTCCTGGCGGATCTTCCGCAAGACCCGATGCAGTCCACAATCGAATGCCGTCGATTGCTGCAGCCGTCCTCACCCTGGAGCGGCAACGCTGAAAGAGCTCACTGACACGGAGCGAGGAGCCGATCACAGCCTGATGGCAGTTCAAGTTCCGACTCAGCCGCGTAGCTGGGCACGCCGGGCGGTGACGAGGTCGTGCCACCGGGCGCGGGTGGCCTGTTCGCCGTCGAGCCAGTGCGGCGCGGTGTGCTCGGCGGGGAGCGGGAGGCCGGCCGCGTCATGGAGGTGAGGCCCGCGACGTCGAGCTCGGTGCGCAGGGCCCGGACGCGGTTGTCCGCGTACGAGTGGAAGTGCAGAGCCACGTACGGGTGAACGTACAGAGGAACGTGGCGTGTCTGCGTACCGCGCTGGGGACCCTTGTGCCTGACGGGTGACCGAGGTGGAGGGCGGCCGGCGATGGTTCTGGAAGCCGACAGATGGCTGCAGTTGCGGCGGTTCCGCGCGCTGCACGAGGCCGGCGCGAGCATCTCGGAAATCGCCCGCGAGACCGGACTGAACTGGCGGACCGTCAAGAAGTGCCTCGACCACTGTGCTCCGCCTGAGCCGCCCCAACGGGCGGTTCAGTCCGGCCGCAAGCCGCAGGTCCTTGCAGTGCTGGCACCGGTGATCGACGCCTGGTTGCGGTCCGAGTTGCTGCTGAAGGGCACGGTGATCCACGAGCGGCTGGTCGCCGAGTATGGCTTCACCGGCCACTACCAGCGGGTCAAGCTCTGTCTGCAGCAGGCCCGGCCGCGGATCGCGGAGGAGCTCGGCGTCGGCCCGGACGAACTGGCCCGCCTGCACCGCCGGTTCGAGGTCGTCCCCGGCGCCCAGGCCCAGGTCGACTGGGGCGACGAGGGCCGGATCCTCGCCCACCTCGGCATCCCGAAGGTCTACTCCTTCCATATGGTGCTGTCCTACTCCCGCGATCCGTTCTGCTGCTTCACTACCACGCAGGACCTGGTGACGTTCTGGGACTGCCACCGGCGGGCGTTCGCGCACTTCGGGGGCATTCCGAAGGCGATCGTCTACGACCGGACGAAGACGGTCGTGCGCCGGCACGTCGCGCCAGGCGAGGCGGTGCCGCTGCATCCGGAGGCCGTGGCGTTCGCCGGGCACTACGATTCGACATCGACGTGCTCGCGGCCTACCGACCCACCGGCAAGGGAAGGGTCGAGCGGCAGGTGAGCATCGTGCGCGACCATGTCCTGGCCGGCCGGGCCTTCTCCTGCCTGGAGGAGCTCGACGCCGCGTTCACCGCGTGGGTGCCGATGCGCCGGGCTCGCACCCATCGCACCCACGGCGAGGTGATCGGGGTCCGCGCCGCGCGTGACCACGCCGCCCTGCGGCCGCTGCCGCCGAGCCCGTATGTCGTGGCCGACCGGCACCTGCGGCACGTCGGCAAGGACTGTCTGGTCGCCTTCGACTCCAACCTCTACTCGGTCCCGGCCCGCAAGGTCCGCCACCGGCAGCTGGTGGAGATCCGGGCGTCGGCGGCCACGGTCACCCTGCACGCCACGGTCCCGGACGCTGAGGGCAGCACTCTGCTGGCCGTCCATTCGCGGGCGGTCGGTCGGGGTGCGAAGATCGTCGACCCCTCCCACTGGGACGGCCTGCCTGACGGCCACACCCGGGCGACGATCCCCGGCCCGGGTCCGGAACGCGCGCCCTCGATTGCGGCGCACGCCGAGGAGTACGGGCCTCTGCAGGCCCTGCTCAAGCGGTCGGCCGCCGCACAGGTCCAGGTCGGCCGCCGCCCGCTGTCGGTCTACGACCAGCTCGCCGGCACCCGTCCCTTCACCACCCAATCGCCGATCCGAAGGACGCCAGTTGAGCGAGCTCGTCACCACCCGCATCCGGTCCACCGCGGCCAAGCTCGGCCTGCCCCACCTGGCCGAAGGCCTCCAGAGCCTCCTCGGCCGGGCGGACGCCGGCAAACTCGGCTACGTCGACTTCCTTGACCTCGTACTGGAGGAAGAGCTCGCCCTGCGTGAGGACCGCCGCTTCCGCCACTCGCTGCGGATCTCCAACCTGCCGCACCACAAGACCCTCGACGATTACGACTTCTCGTTTCAGCCAGACCTCGATGCGCGCAAGATCCGAGACCTCGCCACCCTGTCGTTCGCGGAGCCCAAAACCAACGTCGCCCTGCTCGGCCCGCCCGGGGTCGGCAAGACCCACATCGCCATCGCCTTGGCCGTCGCGGCCTGCCGGGCCGGCTTCACCATTTACTTCACCACCCTCGACGACATGGTCCGTCAGCTCAAGGCCGCCGACTCCATTGGCCGCCTCGGCCGCAAGCTCCAGACCTACCTGCGGCCCCACGTCCTCGTGGTCGACGAAGTCGGCTACCTGCCCCTCGAACGCGAGGAGGGCAACCTCGTCTTCCAACTGATCTCGAAAAGGTACGAAAAGGGCGCTGTCATCCTGACCTCGAACAAGAGCTTCGGCGAATTCGGCCAGGTCTTCGGCGACGAAGTCCTGGCCACCGCCATCCTCGACCGGCTCCTCCACCACTGCGACGTCGTCCCGATCAACGGCCCCAGCTACCGGCTCAAGAACCGGCTCACCGCCATCGAAGGAGAAGTCGGCGTCGCCTGACGGATCCGACAGACCATCAACGACCGGGTGGTGAACTCCTGCCCCGGGCGTGTCTGTCCAGATATTCGATCAACCTGGATTCGCTCCGCTCAAGACGCTCCCGCTGATCGTGGGGCAGCGATGCCAGTGCATCAACGAGAACTCGCTTGCGGGGAACGTGAACCATCGAGCCGGAGTAGATCCGGCAGCCGGAACACCACGCGAACCCGATACATCGCTCGAACATGGCGGACTCGGGCGGATAGAAGCGGTACTGATACGAGCGGACAGGCGTCCCGCAGGCGGCACAGATCCGCCGGTCCCCGTCAGAGACCGTGTCCCAGGTCCCGACCTTGAGCCAGTGCTGCCGCTCGGAGGGTGCTCTTCAAATAGTCATGCGGAGCATTCTTCCTCATGACGAGGACTCCCGGCATCAACCCTGGGCCATTGCAAGCAGCTCTGCACGTTCGCTCGTACTTACCTCTGTACTTCGACTCGTACGCCGACAGCGGTCGTCGAGTGTGGGGTAGCCAGCGTCGCGGGCGGCGATGGCCGCGTTGATCCTGGTGGCACGCAGGTCCAGGCCTGCGAGGACCTGCTCGGCCAGGTCGAGTTCGTCGTCGGCCTGGTGGGCGTCGAGGAACGCGACGGGGAGGGCGCGCAGTGCCTGGCAGTGTGCGGCTTCGCCGGATTTCGCACTGTTCGGCTTCGAGGCGCCTGGCCAGGTAGGCGGCGGCCGCGCGGGCCGGCTCTCCCTGCACCCACCACAGATCGCCCAGGACCCGCTGATGGATGGCGGGGTTCACCGCGAACGGCTCCTCCGACGACGGCCGTGAGCGGTACATCAGCACCTCGATCTCGCCCACGCATGCGGCTCAGATCCTGGCCACGCAAGAGCGGGGAGCGACGGAGGAGGAGCTGTATCCGGTCGTCGCGGACGCCATCACCGAGTCGTATCTCACGGAGTGGGGCACGCGGGCGGATGGCCTGCGCGCGGATCACGCACGTGCAGTCGATAGATTTCGAGTTCTGACCACGCGAAATTCGGGGCCTGCTATGAACCGTAATGTAACTGAGCGTTCTAGAGGTCTTTAACGGCTGAGGTTACGGGGGTTGGAGATCGAGTCCGGTCTTGGCAACGAGGCCGTCGAGGAGGCCGCGACGGTACTGCATCCGTTTGAGGCGGGTCTTCACGAGTGCGATGAGCTGGTCGAGGTCCTGTTTGGTGAGGTTGGCCAGGGACCGCTTCAGGAATGCCCACACCCCCTCGACCGGGTTGAGTCCGGGCGTATACGGCGGCAGTTGGTAGACGGTCAGCCATAATCGGGCGGCGATCAGATCGCGCATGGTGCGGCTGACGTGGGTGTTGAGGTTGTCCCAGACCAGCAGGTTCGGTCCGCCGAGCTGCTGATGGGCCGCATCCAGCAGGCGGGCCTAGTCGGACTCGGTGAAACCCTTGCGTCTGCCCTTGGCGGGGCCGCGGTCGGGGTGGATGCGGTAGATCAGTTGCAGCCGGTGGCCGGTCTTGGTGCAGATCAGCCCCGCCATCGACACCCGCTTCGTGCCCGCTGAGGTCACCTGCACCACGGGAGAGTGTGCCCGCGCCGGCCCCAGGTGTGGCCCTTGGGCGGCGTCAGCCCCTGCCCGGCTTCGTCCTCGAAGCAGAGCCAGGCGCCCAGGTCCGCCGCCCGTCTTTTGTGACGGGCCTCTGCTCGTCCTTCCAGGCAGCGATCTGCCCCTCGTCGTGCTCGGTGGCTTTGCGGGAGGGGGCCTGCGCGCTCCAGCCGATCCGGTGCAGCAGCAGGTCCAGTCCGGCCAGTGTGTAGCGCACGCCGAACCGGAGCGCACCACCTCAGCGATCCGGGCCAGCGTCCAGCACTGGACAGGCCACCCGGACACGGCCGGGCCGGCATCCAGCACCGCCTCCAGCGACCGAAGCCGACCGGCATCGAGCTTGCAGCGGGCACCGCCGGGCCCCTTCACGTGTTATACGCCAACCCTGCCGGGCCGTCGCTCAACTGGCCAACCAAAAGACTCAGTCACACGTAATCGGCGGGCCGTCGCAGAAGCGCTCTGGCGACGGCCCGCCTTCCTTCCTCACGACAAATGCGAGGCCCTGATGACCACGTCCCGGCGCACCGACGTCGTCCAGAGCGAGCTCGCCGCCGAAGCCGCGGCGTTCGCGACCCGGCTGGCCGCCGCCGACTCCGAGGCCGTCGGCGAACTCGCCGCGTTCCCCGCCCGCGCCGTCACTGTGGGGAGCCCGGCATGAGCCGCGGTCAGGACCATGGGGATGTCGTCGTGGTCTGGGAGGAACACAGCGCCATCGGCCACCGCTACCGGCTTGACCTGCGACAACGCCCACCGGTCCGGGATGATCGGCCGTGTTGCACCCGCGCGTTGCGCCCCCGAGCGGGCTCCGGGAACGTCAAAGCGGCGGCTGCGGCCGCGGCCTTCTATGCGGGGCCGTAGTCCAGGGTGTAGAGGGCATCGTCCAGGTTGAAGATCAGGGTCCCCCTGTTTCCTTCGACCGTGTCGCTGCCGAGGTGATCGTCGGCGTCCGGGAAGTCCGCGTCGTACAGGGACACCGTGTCGCCTGTCTTGACGAGGCGGTTGACCTGCCGAGTCGCCGGGGCGTTGTGATCACAGATGATGCTGACGGCGGAGCTCCAGACCGTCTGACCGTTGATCTGGAGGTAGACCTCGTCTCCGCCGACCACGTCTTGGTTCTCGTAGCAAGTGAGCGTGCGCAGATTCGCGTGCGCGGCCATGTTGTCGGGCCTGGCTGCGGCGGTCGCGGGGCCGGTGAGCGTGACGACAAGCGCGATGGCGCCACCGAGGGCCCACGCAGCCCTGCCGATTGAATAGATCTTCTTCATGGTCGGCTAACGACCTGCTCAGGCATTGGTGACTGCACAGGACTGGACGACCGGGCCCACGGTCAATGTTCGGTGAGAATGCTCAAACTTCCCTACGCTCCTCCCCGGGACTGGGCGAGCCCTCGACTGGTTGGCCCACCCAGTGGCGTCGGGTGTGGCTTTCAGACTTCTGCCGCTTGTGGCCTCCACTGATTGGCCGCCCGATGCCCCACGACGACTCGGCTGCCAAAGAGGAATTGCGAATGATCGCTCCGTAGACACCTCGGGGCGCTAACTCGTCAAGCCGCGACCGCAAGTTGGGCGGGGAAGGCGGTGTGTTCCTCGAACAGCTTTCGGTGCTGCAGGCAGTGGTAGAGCTGTCCGATCATGCGGTTGAAGAGGTTCCTCTGGGCAGCGGCGTGCCAGTCGCCGTGTTCGTCGCGTCGCCTGCGGTAGTGGGCTTTGGCACCGGGTGAGGCGGTGATCGCGGAGAATGCCCACAGATAGCCGACGTGGTTGAGGCGGTCGTTCTTTACCCACCGTCTCGTGATCGCCGACCTCTTGCCGGAGGCCCTGGTGATGGGTGAGGAGCCGGCGTATGCCTTCAGGCCGCAGGCGTCGGCGAACCGCCGCCGGTCGTCTCCGATCTCGGCGAGCACCCGGGCGCCGAGCTGGACGCCGAGACCCGGAAAACTCAGGATCACTTCAGCGTCCGGGTGCTGAGGGAAAGCCGCTTCCACCGCCTCGGCCAGGTCGTCGGCGGCCTTGGATGCGGCTTCCAGCTGGGTGAGCAGGGCGAGCGTCTGCTTGCCGAGAGCGTCCTCGACCAGCGGCGGCTGGTGGGCCCAGTCGGTGCGGAAGACCTCACGGAGGCGATCGGCTTCGGCTTCGATGCCGCGCTTGCGGCCTGCCCGCTTGAGCGCGGCCTGGAGCTGGGTGCGGGTCAGTTTGGCTGCCCGGCTCGGGGTGGGAGCCTGCTTGAGGAGTTCGTTGGCCTCGGGGCGGCAGAGTCCGCTCTTCCACGTCTCGACGGCGGGCAAGGCGGCGGGGTAGTACTCCCTCAGCAGAGAGCGGAGCTGGTTGGCGATCATCTGCCGGTTCCACGTCGCATCCTGCTGAGCTCGCGCCAGGACGGCGATCGCGCGGCCGAGGTCGCTGTCCGCTGGGAGCGGCCGGTGCGCGTGCATGTCGGTGCGCAGGATGTTCGCAAGCACGAAGGCGTCACCAGGGTCTGACTTCTTGCGCGAAACGGAGTGCCGGTCGCGGTAGCGGGACGCGGCCATCGGGTTGATCGCGTAGATCTTGCGCTTCCCGGTCCGCAGCACGGCAACGAGCAGGCCGCGGGACGTCTCGATTGCGACCGGGGTCGGGTCTTCTTCGCTGTCGCCGTGTTCGGCGAGCAGGTCCAGCAGGATCTTGTATCCGGCCGCGTCGTCGGTGATGTGCCGTTTGGCGACGAGCTAGCCAGTGTCGTTGACCAGGGCGACGTCGTGCGTCCGTTCCGCCCAGTCGATTCCGCAGTAGATCAAAACGGGGTCCCTCCCGTGTGCAGGTTTGTGCTGGTCACGAGCTCATGCGGAACCACGCGGCGCCCTAATCCCAGGCCTCGACCGTCATGGGCCGGGCCGACGCCTCGGTAGCCGTTCGTGGCACCAGCTCGTCTCACGGGCCCCGATCTATGCGGGAGCTCGAACGGCTCGGGCATTGCAAGAGGTCACCATGCGGCGGGCTCGCACCACCAACACCAACGAGTGATCTTTGCTGCGGTGTTGACGAGCTCGAAGGCGCCGGATGCTGCCGCTCTCCCGCGAGGGGTTCCGGCCATGTCTCAATCAGGCATGCTTCCGGCGCCCACGAGCTCGGTGGTTGTTGCCGGGATGGTGCCGGGCGGCGCTCGATCTCCGTGGAGGCATCACTTGCCCGGATTACGGAAGGCATCTTCCCAGGGCCGCCCGGCAACCACCAACACAGGACCGCGCACCGAGCTACGGAGAGGCTTCCTGCAGCCCGGGAATCGAAAGGTGTCGCGACCCTGCACTCGAACAGACTGAAGGAGTCGATCTCCTCCAGTGCTGCCCTTAACAAGGGATTAGGGAATCGACAGCGAGGTCGTCCGTCGGGAAGCACCCGCAGCCCACGGTACGGGGGCACCACATGGCCGCGATCTGGGCTGGGTTGGCATCGACGCAGGCAAGAGCCACCACCATAGCGTCGCGATCGACGAGAGCGGCCGTCGGCTGCTGTCGCGGCGCGTCGCCAACGACGAGCCCGAATTCCTCGAACTCCTCGCCGACGTCGTGGCCCTGGGCGACGAGGTGACCTGGGGAATCGACCTGGCCGACGCCGGAGCCGCCCTGGCCATGACTGTCTTCGGAACCCCCGACCGCCTCGCCGGCTTCGGTGGGGTCGCACCCGTTCCCCGTGACTCCGGCAAGATCAGCGGCAGCCTCCGACGCCCGCAGCGGTATGACCGACGCCTCCAGCGCGTGCTCTACACCTCCGCGCTGTTCAGCATCCGACGGTGCGAGGAATCCCGCCGGTTCTACGACCGCAAACGCGCCGATGGCAAACGCCACACCCAGGCTGTCCTCACCCTCGCCAGACGCCGCGTCAACGTCCTCTGGGCCCTCCTCCGCGACGGACGTCGCTACGAGCTCACGCCTCCAGCCGCCCTCGCCGCTTGACAAACCGCATGAGGAATCAGTGAGACAGGACATCCACCACGACAGACGAAGCGCGCTGCGCACTTATCCCGTCTCCGCCGATTTGGTTCCCCCCCGAGACAGAGCCTTGTCGCCAGCGACGCTCCGGACTGGCATCAGCCCTGCAGAGCAGCGGTGGGCTTTCCAGCGTCGCGGCTGTTCCGCCACTGTGCCAGGGCGACCGCGGAAGTACTGGGAGTTGCCATCGCCGCAACCAGACGTGGCCGCCTCGCTGGATCCGTCGCGGTGCCGGGATGGTGCCCGGCGATCGGCCTGGGCAAGACTTCCACCCATGAGAGTCAGATGCTTGGAGATCATCCACCCCGACGGCGACTTCCCCGTCGCGGAGTATGACGGGATTCGCGTGGGCGGTGTCTACCCGGTCCTGGAGATGGTCACCTACGACATCGACTGCCAGATCCGCGTGCTCGGCCCGGGCACACCCGACCCCGGACTGCTCTGGGACCCCGCCGGCTTCGAGACGGTGGACACCCGAATACCGCCCGGGTGGACCCTGGCCATCACCGACGGCCGCACCCGCCTCGCGGACGCCCGCTGGCAGCGCCCCGGCTTCTGGACCGACTACCACCACGGCGACCCACAGGCCCGGGCCGACTACGAACACGTGAAGCGCCAACTCCTCACCGCGCGACGAAGCATCCGCTCCTCTGGGTCCGGCCCGCGGAGCGGGACCTTATTCAGGAGCGGAAGAGAGCGGCAGCAGCCAAGCTGAAGCCCGCTGTCGAGAAGGAGCGTCAGAAGCGTGCCGCTAGGAGGGCTGAAGCGGAAGCCAACACCCCGCCGCCCGGCGATCACAACGTTCAGCCAAGTGGGACGCACCGTGCTTCCGACAGCGGCCTCTCAGTCGAGGAGCGCGTGAATCGGTACATCGCCCTCCGCCCGAACAAACCCGATGCCCACCCACATGATGACGAGGCTCGGTTCTGGCGCCTGTACGACAGGGGCGAGTAACCTCCGGCCTCTGCCAGCCTGGCGCGCCACATTGGCGGCTCGGCCTCTTTGTCGCCTTGCGCCCGCCCCGCTGATCCCGGGGCGGGCGCTCGTTAGGACGCTCGCGGCAGCGGCACATGGACGGGCTCGTTCAACCCTTCATAGGTGAAGCGAAGAACCGTGGGCAGGCTGGCTCCATCGACAGGCCAGAACTGGCGAACGCCCCCGGGTGGAAGGTCTGACACCTCGTGTGGCCAATGGATCTCGTCTACGTCTTCCGGGGCGGGCATCAGGCTCTTTGCCGCGGCCGTACCCTCGTTCCGCAGCTGGTACATCAAGCCCCCCGCGAGGTGGATCTGCAGCTTCGGCTTGGGCTCCATGGCCCTGCGCTGGAGCTCCAGGGATGCGGCCGCTATCTCCACGCCTTGCACAGCAGCGTCGGCGGATCGTCGCCCGTCCTCAGCGGCCTTCTCGGCTGCATTCGCAGATTTCTCAGAAGCGTCGGCGGACCGCTTGCCATCACCGCGCGCCTTGATGCTGACCCATATCGCAGCGCCAGAGGCTGCAATCGCCACCCATGCGGGTAAGTCTCCCCAGTCCATGGCGGGACTGTACTGCCGGTCGTAGGCTGGCGGTGCTCTGGGCTGTCACGGAGGTATCGCCATGCCCCGCCCCATCTGGTCCGGCGCCATCAGCTTCGGCCTAGTCACGATCCCGATCAAGGTGCTGCCCGCGAGCGAGGACCGGTCGGTGCGGTTCCGACAGGTGCGTGCATCTCGCCGACATGGCGCCGATCCGCTACAAGAAGATAGCGAGCTCGACGGCCAGGAAATCAGCCAGGCCGAGGTCGGCAAGGGCTACGAGCTGCCAGGCGGGGACACGATCCAGATCACCGACGAGGAGCTGGACAACATCCGATGCCCACGGCGAAGGCGATCGAGATCGTGACGTTCTTGCCCGCCGAGAGCATCGACCCGATCCGCATCTCGACCGGGTACTACCTCGCCGCCGACGGGCCGGTGGCCGCGAGCCGTACACACTCATTCGCAAGGTACTGGGCCGCTCTCCTCTTCCGGGCAGGTCCTGGGCGCTGTCAGCAGCGACGGGTCTGGTACGGCACGGCGACGGGTCCCGGTTCGGGCGGTGTCGGGCACCGTCTCAAGGCAAAGAGGAAGGTCAGCACGATTCCGCCTGCCACGATGAAGAGCGTGGTACTGATCCCGTCGGCGGTGGCGATTCGGAGCTGTTCACCGGAAAGGCCATCGAGGCCGGCAGTCGCCACCAGGACGAGGACGGCGAGGCCGACAGCTGCGCCCACGCCTGAGCCGGTGGAGGCAATGCCGGAGGCGATGCCTTGTTGTCGGTCGGGGATTCCGGTGGCGGCGGCGATGAACATGGTGGTGAAGACCACCCCGTCGCCGATACTGAGCGCCACGAGGCCGGGGATGAGTTCGATGTATGTGCCGTTCGGCGAGATCGCGAGGCCGAGTCCGACCGCACCGAGCGCACCGACGGCGAGGGCTGCGGCCAACGTGCGCCTGAGACCGAACCGCGTCACGAGCTGTCCTGCGGTCGTCGAAGCGGCCACCACCACTGCCGTGGGGATGAGGAAGCCGGCGCCGGTCTGCAAAGCGTCGTAGCCCAGGATCTCCTGGAAGTAGATGGACAGGAAGTAGAGCACGGAGCCGAAGGTCGCCATGAACATGAACGCGATGACGGCGCCGGTGACCAGATTCGGGTTGGACAGCAGCTGGGGTGGCATGAGCGGGTCGTCGCTGCGCCGCTCGATGATGACGAAAGCTCCGATCAGCAGGAGGCCTGCCACTGCGCTGACCAGGATGCCCGGCGAAAGCCAGCCCAATCCGGGGCCCAGCACCAGGGCGAACACGATGAGTGTGACACCGAGAGTGACGCTGAGCGCACCGGGCAGGTCGAACGTGCGGCCTTTTTCGCGTTCACCGTCCCGGGGGATCAACAAGAAGGCAAGAAGCAGCGCGGGGCCGGCCAGCACGACGTTCACGAGGAAGACCGCTTCCCAGCCGAACGTCTGCGTCAGAAGACCGCCGAGCAGTACACCGATGACGAGTCCTGCCGCGCCTGACCCTCCCCAGATTCCCAATGCGCGGTTGCGGGCGCGGCCTTCGACGAAGGTGGTGTTGATCAGTGCCAGGGTGGTGGGGAAGGCGAGGGCTCCTCCGAGACCTTGGAATGCGCGGGCGGCGAGGAGAATGCCGGGGCCGGTCGCGAGTCCTCCCGCGAGCGATGCCCCTGCATAGAGTGCGAGGCCGGTGGCCAGGATGCGGCGTCGTCCGAGCAGATCGGCGGCACGCCCGCCGAACAAGAGGAAACCGGCCGAGGCTACTGCGTAGACGCTGATGACGGACTGGAGCGTCTGCGCGGAATAGCCAAGGTCGCGTGCGATGTCGGGGAGTGCCACGACCACGATGTATTGGTCGAGCGAAACGATCAGCATGGTGAAGGACAGGAGCGCCAGCGTCGCTGTCTGACGGTTCCAGCCGAGGCTGCCGGGCGCAGATGATGTCTCTTTGGGGCGCACGGCAGCACTCCTGATGTTCGGTCACGTCTACGCTTACGGCCTGCCGGGATTCCGTCTCATTCGGGGCGGGGCGGGGCGGGGCGGGCCTCGCCGAGAAGGACGGTCGCCAAGACCCTATACAGCTCGCCCTCCCCAATCCCGTCAACGACCCACGCTCGTCAGACGTCGCTCACGCGTCCCGGTCTTCGAGGCCATCTCACCTGGCAAGTCTGCGGGTAGCAGATCAGGGCCGCCGTACGCGGTGCCCGCGCGACCGGATCGGACTCGCCGCAGCGTGAGCGCCAGGCGAGCGGATGAGGTCTGCACGGCCCGGGAGGTCCGCAAGGCCAGCCGGGCGAGGCGGCAGCAGGCGACCGACTTCACCATGGCCCGGAGCACCCGCCGCTTCATCGAGACCTTCGCCGCCCGGATCCAGGACGGCATCCGCGAGCGCGCGGCCGCGGACTGTCCGCGCACCCAGCCCTCTCGACATGTGGCCGGACGACGAAGGGTTCTACAACCACCCGGTCCCCCACGGTCCCGTCCGGCTCACCGGCGGCGCTGACGCCGAGGGC
This sequence comes from Streptomyces sp. NPDC043870, assembly GCF_056435785.1. Lineage (NCBI taxonomy): Bacteria > Bacillati > Actinomycetota > Actinomycetes > Kitasatosporales > Streptomycetaceae > Streptomyces > Streptomyces sp. NPDC043870. The sequence continues at coordinate 12,414 of NZ_JBWKDT010000059.1, read as the reverse complement.
CACACGGTGCCGCTCAGCAAGGACAAGCTTCCGGCGCTGCTGACCAGCCTCGAAGAGGAGCTCCAAGCCCACCGCCGGAGCAGCCGTCTCGGCTGCTCCGGCCCTTGGCAGCGGGGGAGTGGCACCCCCGCTGCGCCGAACACACAACCTCTATGAGAGGAACCGCAGATGTCCGACACCCTGCTCCACACCGTCGACCTCATCGAGCCCGGTGACCTGGTCATCTACCACGGCAGCATCACCGACCGGCACGGCCTGTACCTCGCTAAGCCCTTCGGCCGACCCTGATGAGGCTCTTCGACTTTGGCTCTGACCGCGCTTCCGTGAAAGCCCAGGTCAGGGGGTGAATGCAGGAACGTTCACTCGGGGCAGTTCTCGATCATGGGGGCCTCCTCGATCGAAGACGTGCTGTTTCCCGGGATCGATGTGCGGGTGGAAGACGTGAGTGTCACCGCCGCAGTGCTGTTCGTTGATGCTGCGGCGGACGACCACCGTCTTGCCCAGGTTGCCGATGGCGGGGACGCAGGGTGCACTCAACCTACCGCCGCAACCTGTCCGAACGGCCTTTGAGCGGGCAGAAGTTGGTCGTGCGTCTGCGGGTGCGGCGCTTCTTCTGCGATCGGAAGTGGTGCGCCCGTAGGACGTTCGTTGAGCAGGTCGATCGACTGACGGAGCGTCACCGCCGCTCCAGCCTCGGGTTGAAGGAGTGGCTGACAGCGGTGGCCGTCGCGATCGGCGGCCGGCCCGGCGAGCGGCTGTGCCGCAAGCTGAACCTGGCGGCTGGCCGGACCCGCCTGCTGGGACTGCTGGAGGAGCCGCCGGCACCGGGACGGGCACCGCGGGTCCTCGGGGTGGACGAGTTCGCCTTCCGCCGCGGGCGCCGGTACGGCACCATCCTGGTCGACGTCGAGACCGGACGGGTGGTCGACGTCCTGCCCGACCGCACCTCGGAGACCTTCGCCGCCTGGCTGACCGCCCACCCCGGTGCGGAGATCATCTGCCGTGACCGAGCCAGCGCCTACACGAAGGCGATCAAGGAGGCCGCCCCTACCGCCCTGGAGATCGCGGACCGCTGGCACCTGCTCCAGAACATCTCCGACGCCGGTGAGAAGACCTGCCATCTGCACCGACCGTGCTTGAAGAAGCACGCGGAGCGGGGAGGCGACCGCCCGATCCAGATGCCTCTTGTGGACGCACTGCCGCCCACGCGCATCGTGCAGCGCGTCCTCCACCACCACGCCGAAGTCACGCGCATGGTCGTGGCCGGTCACCCGCTCAGCGACATCGCACGGCGCCTCGGTCTCGACCGCAAGACGGTCCGCCGCTACCGCGACACGAGCCTCGACCACCTCCTCAACAGCGCCCGCGACCGACGCCCCGAGCAGGTGGACGCCTTCAAGCCGTACCTGCAGCAGCAGTACGCCACGGGCATCACCAGCGGCCGGACGCTGTTCCAGCAGATCCGCGAACGCGGATTCCGCGGCGGTTACTCGACACTCACCGCCTACCTGCGCACCCTGCAAGCCGGCACGGCCCCGGCCGCACCGGCGGAAATCCCGAGCCCGCGCCGGATCACCGTGTGGATCATGCGAAACCGCGACCGCCTCAGCGCCGAGGAGATCGAGCAACTCGACCGGGCCCGCCTCGCCTGCCCGGACATCGCGCGGGCGTGTGACCTCGCCCGTGCCTTCACAGACCTCGTCCGCAACCGCCGAGGCCAACTACTGCCCGCCTGGATCCGCCAGGCCGAACAATCGGACGTTGTCCCTGTCGCCAAGTTTGCCGCGTTCCTTCGCCAAGACTTCGACGGTGTCACCGCCGGGCTCACCCATGAATGGAGCTCCGGGAAGGTCGAAGGCCACGTCAACCGCGTGAAAACGATCAAGCGAGCGATGTACGGACGGGCGTCGTTCCGGCTCCTCCGGATTCGCGTACTCACCCGGCCGTGACAGCGCAACCGCCCAGCCTGGCCCGGCGATCTAACGCCACAGGTCCGCCCCGTCGCGTCCGCTCGGGTCCATCGTCAGCAAGTCTTCGTGAAGACCTGAGAGGGGGCGGCCGGTGGGACATCCGTCCTCGCCAGACTCTATGACCACCCAGCCGACATCAACGCCGGACCCGTTTACGTCCCCGCCGCAGTCGAGCCCGTCCACCGCGGCGAATACGGCTTCGTAAGCGACGGCCCGAGCCAGCAGCACCAGGTCCTCCCGGTCCGCCCCCGCCTCCAACAGGCGCCGAGCTGCCGACACCTGTTCCAAAGCTCCAGGGTTGGCCCAGCCGTCGATCGCGCCCCGCCACAAGGCGCGGAGCAGCACGTAGCGTGCCAGCTGTGGCTGGTTCTCATCGATCTCAGACCGCACCCAATCCGGCGCATCAGCCGCACCGAGGGCCTCGAATTGCGTCCGAAGCGACTCCGCCGCGGCCCGCTTCGACGGTGCGAGTCCGGACAACCACGAGTCCCACGTCGCGTCGACATCATTCATCGCACCAGGATGCCCCACCAGACACCGGCACCGGCACCGGCACCGGCACCGGCAAGATCAACAATTCACGCAGATCCGGTCAGAGCCTCGAATTTCCCCACCCGCCGCTCAGGTGCTGGCCAGACATGCTCACTTGGATTCCCCGCGCTGGAACAGGCGGTGGGTACACCGATGGCGAGAGCGGAGGTCGCCACTGAGCGGGTTGGGGAGGAGAGCAGCTACCTATGGCCTACCTGACAAATGATCATCTGGCGGGTTCGTGGGACCAGGAGCGCGGCCAGGGGTCGGCCTCGACGCAGAACCGCCGGCTCGCTGGATACGGAGAGCGAGCCGGTCGGCGGTTGCCCGGCTATCGATGTACTCGCCTCTGATCGTGCGGAGGTCGTGAGTTCGAGCTCTGACCAGGTAGACGGTCGGCTTGGTGACGCCCCGAGGCCGCCTCGCGGGTTTGAGCCCGGTGCCGCGACTGACGAACCTGGCGAAGAGTCGTGTCCTACCGGCTCGAGGCGCGGCCAACCGCCCCTGCTACGTCCTACTCCTCCGGCTCCCAGGCGCGGAGCAGGTCGAGGAGCCCTGCGTCTCCGTCAACGTGCAAGGAGTCGGCGGGGATACGGTCGTACAAGTAGAGGACCAACTCACTGGCCGTGCCATGGATGGAGGCGCCGGCTGCGTCCGAGTCCTCGCCGGTCGCGGCAGTGGGCGCGGGGATGCGGGTGGAGCGTGCGCCGTCGCCGTCGACCGTGAGGCGCCAGGAGCGGCCCTCGGCGGTGTGGAAGTCGAAGGCCGTGGGCTTGTGCGGCCAGGCGCTGGGCGTCGCGACGCAGGTGAACAGGAACTCCTCGACACCGTCGAGGGCGACCTCGGTCGGCAGCGGCTGCGGGGCGCCCCCGGTGAGCTGGGCGTCGTAGGTGTGCACCGCGCTCTCCTGGGCCCGGTGCCGGGCGACTCCGCCGGAGGTCCGCGGCGTCTGCAGGGCACTCCACCACGCCCAGCAGCCGGCGTCCGGGCCCGCCTCCCGCAGGGCGCTCAGCAGAAGCTGCGTCGACGCGGCCAGCCAGGCCAGCAGGGCCTCGCGCTCCCGCGGCACTTCCAGAGCGGCGCGCGCAGCGGTGGCCTCGGCCGGGGGAGCGTCGGCAGGCCCCGCGCCGACGATGGCGGCCCAGAATCGGTCTCCCCCACCCAGGTGCTTCACCAGATCGAACAGCGTCCACTCGGGGCAGGTCGGCACCTGTGCGTCGAGACTGGGCGCGGCGGCGACCGCGGTGCGGAAGGCAGTCGACCGTTCATCGATCAGTCGCAGCAGGTCAGGGAACTCAAGATTCTTTTCCACGCCGGATGTCTATCACCGCGCTCCGGTGATCGGACAGCGATTCTCACAGTCGCCGCCGGTTGGCCATTGCGGACGTCGTCCTCGCCTCCCGCCGCTCGGGTGACAAGCTGCGCACTGCTGCGAGGACGCTGGTGGTGGCGGTACGCCCGGCGTCGTGCCTGTGGGTGCGCTGGCCTCGCCGCGCGACCGGGCACCTCGGCGACGTGACGTCCACCCGGTGCGCGCGGTCATGCTGCCGTTCGATGTGATGGACGCTGGAGGTCACGACGGCGGGGGAGGACCGGTCGGGTCGGGAGTTCATGTCACGCCAGGAGAACCGGCCGGGCCGGGTCCGGCGGGTTCGGCGCCGGCAGGGATGGGGTTCAGCCGGGACACCTCAGGCCGCGGCGGACACCGGGGCGGATACAGGACCGGTGGCCGGACTTGCGGTCCTGATCCGCAGCGTGCGGACGTCGCGCATCGCGAGCATGGCGACGGTGCAGCCGAGGATCACCACAGCGGCCCCGAGCAGTGTCGTGTGCACGCCGATCGCAGCGCTGAGCGGGCCGACGGTCGCCGTTGCGGAGGAGAAGCTCCTGGAGTCCTGCGAGACGTGGGGGCAAGAAGTACCCGGCGATCGTCAGGCTGTGGGAGAACGCCTGGGCCGAGTTCGTGCCCTTCCTCCAATTCGATACTGAGATAAGGCGAGTCGTCTGCACGACAAACGCCATTGAGCCGGTGAACGCCCGCATCCGCAAGGCGTCCGCTCCCGCGGACACTTTCCGAACGAGCAGGCGGCCCTCGAGTGCGTCTACATGGCCATCATGAGCCTGGACCCCACCGGGCAGGGACGCAAACGCTGGTCACAACCGTGGAAGGCCGCCATGAACGCCTTCGAGATCACCTTCGAGATCACTTCGACGGCCGGCTCCACGCCGCCCGCCGCTGACCCCAACAACCCCAGAAACATCGTTAGCTTTACAGACTCTATGACAATGCTGGTCAGGTTGGGTATCCCGCCGTACGGTCCCGGTCAGGGGCGAGGAGAAGCGGTTGCGGATCGGTTGTGGTCGGCGGGGGCGCCGGTGGAGGGGGAGCTGGGGGCGCCGGTGCGGTGGTGCCGGGGGTGTGGGGAGCTGTTGCTGCCGTGGGTTCGGGCTTCAGCAGTGTTCTGTTCCTCACCTGCAAGGACTCGATGATCGCGGTGTTCACCACGGCGGAGCGTTCAGGTTGCCCAGGTGTCCGCTGTCGGGAATCAGCAGCGGTCAGGAACCAGCGGGGCGCCGAAGACCGTCGGGCTCCACGCCGAGCGCCGTCAACAGCCGGACACTGCGGTTGCCCGGCTCGCTGAGCAGCCGGTCCAGCAGGTCGGAGGTGCCGCTGGCCATCGTGTCCTTGAGCAGCTCACGCGGCGGCACCGTGTCCTGGCCGAGGTCGGTACTCGCCATCACCGCACGCACACGTTCGTGGTCCACCCCGGTCTCGACCAGGACCCGGCCCCCGTCGTAGTCTGCCTCCGCCTCTTTCGTCAGGTGCGGGTAGGCCTGCGCGACCGCGTACGTCCGCAGCATGCCCAGGAGGACATCGTCGGTGCGGACCCTCCCACCGTGCTGCCTGGCAAGTTCCTCGGCCTCCAGGCGCGCCCACAGCACCGGGCTCGCCGCGACGTTGATCGGCATCACCCTGACCAGCAGCGTCGTCCAGAACTGCCCCAGCTCACGGGGCTTGTAGCGACGGCGGCCCACCAGGGCGTCGCGGGTGGAGCGCAGCTCCGGCGGGACGGCGTCCTCCACGGCAGTGACCTGTCCCGACCGTACGGCTTGCTGCAGCGCAACGACATCCACCCCGCATCCGTTCAGGTAGCTCACCGCCCCGCAGGACGGGTCGTCCAGGATGGCCACCAGCAGATCGGCCGGCGAGCGCTCGACGCCCTGACCGGTCACGGACGGTTGCTCCTGGCACCGGGCGAGCGCCGCCGCCCCGGCCGTGCTGAGCGTGAGCGAGCGGTCCTCCTGCTCGGCCAACGGAACCTCGACCTTTCCGGGTTCCTCGTCTATCCCCCCGACGCCCCGGCGGATCACGTGCGTCGTGAGGTCGTACGGGGCGAGGAACTCCCGGACCCGCTCGTCCTTGCTGATGCAGGCCAGCAGGATGTGTGTGCTGACGTGGCGCGCTGCGTAGACCGGGCCGAAGGCAGTGAGCAGGGCTCGGTTGGCACGGAAGTCTGAGGTCATGCGGAAGATCTTGGCCGAGGCGCAGGGGTGTTGCATCACCCCACGGTCGGAAACCGATGCGCCGAAAGTCGGAAACCGATGCGCCGAATGCCGGAAACCGGTGCGCCGAAAGGGGGAATCACGCTCCGACGTTGGTGTCGTCACGGTGGCAACTGGGCGTTTCGTCCCGATGCTGTTCGCCTCAATGGAGAGCAGGCGCAACCACTGGTGCCTGGTGTTACGCGATTGTCCGCTGCCGGGGGTGGCGCAACGGCACCGTAGGGATGTTCCTGGTTGAGACAGCATGCAACGTCAGGGTCGTGATCGGGTTGGCTGAGGTGGGGCTCAGGCAGCTTCTGTTGCCGACTCGGCGGCTGGCGTCGTCCGGCGTCCACCGAGCCTTGCCCCCGGGACCGCTGTAGGGGCACCGCACGAAGCCGGCCACCGGCAGCTTCTCGTCCGGCAGTTGGGTGACGTGGCAGCATCCCGAGACCGGGCGGACACTGACCGGGATCATCACCAAGTGGCTGCTCGGCGAGTGGACCGACCCGGCCCGCCGTACGGTGATTCCCGGGACGGCAGTGAGCCGGTCGTGATGGTGCTGGAGCCCTGAGCGAGGCCCACCGCGGGCCTGTGGATCGTCGTCTGCGGCCCGGAGTCCTTCAGTCCGGTGCCACCGCGCGCAGCAGCTCGAGCTGGTGTTGAGGGCGCTGTCCCGCCTGTCCCTGAGCACGTCTACCCGGGCGGACTCTGGAGCCCACGGACACTGCTGCGGTGCTCGCGTTGCTTCGCGAGCCCACTGCGGTGGTCGAGGTCGGACTGCTAGTCCCCAGGAAACGGGCCCGTCGCCCCGGGGTAACGACCATCTGGATAGCGGTCGCGGAAGCCGGGGAGACGATCATTGGGCTCTCCGGGCAGGAAAGCCGACAGCGTAGAGATGTTGAGTTCATCCACCCACTTGCTCGTGATACGCCACCGGGTGTGACGCCAACCCTCGAAGATCGAGAACTGAAGTAGCCGCTCGGCATCCGTCTGGGTTCCTTCAGCGACGACATTCCGCACCGTTGCCACGGCGTACTTCAACATCCGTCCGAGCTCGCCGTAGAGCTCGTCGAGCCCGTAGACCAGGAGGCGACCCAGAGCTGCGTCGGTCGCTGCCAGGTGCTTCTCCACCTCTTGATCGAACTCCTCGAGCGTGACGGTGCGGCCCCGTGACTTCTCATGCGTCACCTTCTCCAAGTAGCGCACGAGGGCTGTACTCGGGACGCGAACATCGGACACAGCCTGAAGGCTGGCATCCAGACGGGCTCGCTTCTCCGTCGCTCGTGCCGCCGCAAGCTGGCGCTTCTGCACGCGAAGGGGGCCGAAGTAGGCCGCCGTCGCGGTGAGGCATACGCCGATCAGAGCCCCTACCGCGGCACCCCAAGCTGCGTCCATGCCCCACCCCCAGACAATCGGCGTGTGATTGACGATACGGACACCGATCCCTGCCTGTACGGGGTTCCCTGAGACGTGAGCATGCCCGCCGTCCGCTCAATCGGCTCCTCCGCCTGTTCCCGGTCGGGGAAGGCTCGGCGCAGTGGTTCGATCTCCAGGGTGTCGACGGTCAGGTAACTCGGCTCTGTCGGGGATCTTGTGACGCTCCATGGCTTCCTCCTGGACCGGTTCTAGGGTCGCCACTCTGCCCGGCAATCGGGCTGCTCTGCGTACGACTGCGCGAGCACACGGAGGGCATAACGAAGACCAGCCGAGCGAGTGTCGGAGTCGGCGATCTCCAGCGGCGTTGGCGGAGGTGCTTGCCCGCCTCAAGTCCGGAGGAGGATGCGTCTGCGGAGGAGGTCGAGGTTGGCGCGGCCGAAGCCCATGCGTTTGAGGAGCTTGGCTCTGGTCACGTGGCCCTCGACCTGGCCTGAGCTCCATGGCGTGGACAGGCCGGCGGTGACCGCTGCTAGGTCTCGCTTCATGCCGTTGACCAGGCAGTGCAGGGCGGGCAGGTCCTCGGCGAGGACGCGGTCCGTCCATGCGGGCAGGTCGTTGCCGTGCAGGTCGCGCATCATGGCGGCGAAGTCGCGGACGTGGTTTGCGGTGGCGTCGAGGTGCGGGCAGGCGGCCCGGATCTCCTTGAGTTCGGCGGCGTCGGTCTCGGTGAGGTGTCCGGGCCACCCGGCCCGGTTGATCACCTCACCGTTCTCGATTGGACGGCGCCCCGGCGACCTCGCCGGGCAACACCTTCTTCGCCTACGGCGCGGTCCCCCTCGACGGAGTCGACGCTCTCAACGGCGAGACGCACGAAGAGATCCAGGACCAACCCATCACGGCCGCGGTGCTGCCGCTGCCGATTCTTTGGCCCGGTACGGCTTGTTCGTGTCGTCTGGGCCGAACCGACATGGGCCGCAGTCGGCCGGTGCCCCGCGGACAGCTGCTGATGGCCAGGCTGTGCAGGCATCGTGAGCGCAGCCCGACGCCTGCACAGCCGTGGTCATGGCGTGACACCTTCAGTGAGAACGATTGACGTCACGGTGGTCAGTCGCCCCTACCAGCCATGAACGAGGTCGCAGCCGATCGGCTGCAGCAGCTTCACCCGTCCCGCCGATACGCCGAACTCGACTGCAGGTGTGGGGACAGCCTGGGGTCCTCTTCGCCCAATGCCGGACCCGGGTCACTTCGGTTCCGGTTTCGCGTGGAGAAGGCAAGGAGAACGCCCGGCGAAACCCATGAGGCAGCGCCGAGGCGGGGAATGCCAGTAGAACTACTTCTTCCACTGGACGTTGTAGGCCACCAGTGCGTACTGGCCGCACTCGCCCTCGAACTTCCAGCGTCCGCGGCCGACCCACTTGCCGTAGTGGGTCTTGCCGTTGCCGCAGTCGGTCGACGCGCGGGCCTTTCCACGCGTAACGTGGCAGTCGGCGCTCCAACCGTGGCTGGTGGTCTTCCAGTTCTTGCAGGTGTAGCCGTAGTCGTTTGCGCTCGCTGCACTAGGCATGGCGACGAGCAGGCCGCCCGCGAAGACGGTCGTGGCGACAGCGGCTCCGAGGCTGCGTATCACGCGTTTCATGTTTCTCCGTTATCACCCGCTCATATGTGCACGGCGCGGGGCGGAGCGGGTGAGGCGTCCCGTGCCGCCTGGTTGATGATCTTACAAGGGGGCGGGTGTCCTGCGTCGCCCCCCAACTGGACTGCGGCCGTGCTGCTCTCGGCGCCGCTACGCCGTGTCCGCGCATCCGGAGAAGAAGCCTGTCCCATCGCTCCGTAGGTGATCGCGGGCTCCTGGCACGGGCGAAGCCACACCTGCGGGTGGCCGCGCCCACTGAGGCGAACCATGCCGCGGAGGGCAGCGCCACCCACGACATCAACACCGTCGATGAGGTGCACGTGAGCGAGCGTGGCCTGGCAGTTCTGGACATTACTGGCCACGACGAGGAAACCGTCCGCGCCGTCATGGCCGCCCTGGAGAAGCTGTGGGCCACTTCGGGCATCAGCTTCGTCATCCACCACCCCGGTCAGCCCGGCGCACGGGTGCGCATCTATGCAGACATCCTGCGCCCCGGCACAGGCAGCTGATCCCTTCCGGCCGACCGAGCCCCCGAGGAGTGCGGCCATCGGAAGACTGTCGGTGGGACCTGATAGCAATGCGGTCATGATCAGCAGTGACGACATAGGCGCTCTTGCCCGGGAGCTGACGAGCCGTTTCGTCGGCTTGCTCTGGAGCGAGGCGGACATGCGCAAGCTCATCGGCTGGCTCGGCTGGGAGTGGACTGGCGACCCTGGCGGCCCGGTGGGGGCGGTGACTGGGCTGCCGGGCGGGGATGCGGTTCTCATCCCGGTCGGGGCCGCCGAACGGGAGTGGGCCCCGCTGGAGGAGTACCTGGAGCTCGTCGTGCCGTTGAGCCGGCCCACGCCGGAAACTCGGGCGCAGGCTGAGGAGTTCCGGCGCGCGGCTGGCGCGGTGCGCCAGGTGCTTGGGGAGGTGACGTACGCCGGCAGCCACGGGAGCACCGGTCCGTACGGACGACGCGAGGCACGGCCCCTGTGGGGCAGCCCGTTCCTGCGTTGGCGCAAGGAGCGGGTGACCCTGGAACTGCGGGCCGGGGCGGACGGGCCGGAGCTGGTGCTGCAGCCCAGCGAGGCGTGGGAGAGGTGGTACTCACTGGCCGGGCGTGGGTTTGTCGGCGTCCTGGAGGACTGCGGACAGCCGTTGCAGCACCCGCGGTGGGAGCTGGCCGGCGACTGGGACACCCTTCAGGTCTCGATCGGCGCGTTCCTGCGGACGCTGCCCCGCGGTCACGGTCGCGACCGGGATGTCCCAGAAGGTGCTCACCGGGGCCGCTCTCATCGGTGCGCACATTGCCACCGGGCTGCGGCCCCGGTGAAGGGGTGGGCGGCCCCGCGCAATGTGCGATTGGGTCGCGGGGCGGCAGCCGTCGGGAGATCGTGTCACGGACATGGGCCGGGGCCCGGACCGCGTGGGTGCGGCCGGGCCCCGGTGTGGTTGTGGTGGTCAGTGGTGGTGTCCGCGGCCCCAGGACTTGGTGTCGAGGAGGCGGCCGCGGTCGTTGCGGAGGGTGGCGGTGTCGCGGTTGTTGTTCCAGACGTAGTTGTGGCGGTCCTGGTAGACGTCGGTGCGGGTGTCGCGGCCGATGCCGGTGTGGACACGGACGCTGGAGCGTCCGTTGAGGCGGAGGCTGTCGAAGCGGTAGGTGTGCCCGTCGCGGTCGCTGAGGGTGTAGTCGCGGAGGTTGACCGCGTGCCGGCCGGTGTTGGTCACCTCGACCCACTCGGCATTCAAGCTGCGGTTGGAACGGTCGTCCCGTCCGGGGCTGTCGTACTGGACCTTGCCGATCACGATCGGGGAGCGGAAGGCGGTGTGCCGGTCGTGGCCGGCCGCGGTCGCGGGCAGCGCGGCCGCCGCGAGGAGGGCGCCGGAAGCGATGGCGGTGGCGACTGCACGGCGGGCGATGCGAGAAGCAGACATGTGGGATGCCTCCTCAAGGACGTGCCCCAGAGGGCCTGTTCAGGCCTCTGTGTGGCGGTTCAGATTCCCGGCTTGCTGCCGAGGACCCACACTCTGACCTGGTCAGGCCCCTTCTCGAAGGCGAAACGGACACCGCGACAAAATATGGACATCTCCGTAACTCTCGCCTGTAGTCGACACCGAGTGCACGCCGCGCCAAGGTTCCCTTGGATGTGAACGGCATCGATCCGTTCAGCGATCAACAACAAGCGGTTTCTGGCGCCTTGCGCGCCCCCTGCCTGCGCTTCCGTACGCCTGGCTGGATCTGCCGAGGTATGTGTAACAGCGCCGCACCACAGCGGCTCGTACCTATGAACTCGTCTCGCTCGTGCATGCGAGTTCATCCCATGAGGGCGCCTCGCCGGGGATCTGCTGCTCGCGGCGGTCTCGGCGAACCTCACTGCTCCCATCGGCAGAGAAGAGGGGTCACTGAAGAAATCTCACCCGGATACAGCGGTGGTCCCGTCTCTGCTGCGTCTGGGCGACGCAGCCGTCGAGCGGTAGGAGTGTCAAGAGGCTTACGGTGCGGGTGCGCGCTGTGACAGGACAGCCCGCATGAGGTGGCCCCGTGGCAATCCGCACGTACAAGGGGCCGCCGGAACTGGAGGACGACCCGGTACGTGGCAGAACACCGCCCTGTTCGCCCTGGCCTTCTGGCGGTCCGCGGCCGCGGCAAGCGTTGAGCAACACCTCCGCACAAGGCCAAACGCGCCTGTTCGGCGTAGGACTCCATGAGGCACTACCGGTTGGCCCGGGACTCCAGGTGCAGGTTCTCCGCCGAGTTCGTCGAGGCCCTGGGCGCCGCCACCGAGTTGGCCACTGCCGCCGCCCAGCTCATCACCGAGTGGAAGCACGCCGCCGCGCTCACCACCGACTCCAGCGACGACTACGGCCCCGCGCCCCACCCGTGAAGGGACACACCGCGATGGCACCGCGCCTGGACGGGTCGGCCCAGACCGCGCAGGGCCCCGGAGCGCACAGCCAGTGCGCGGCCCAGCCACCCCGGACCGTCCCGACGGAGCGATCATCACCATCACCACGCCGAACCGGTGGCCGGCGAACCGGTACGCGTACGGAACCTCACCCCCTGAGCGCGACAGGAGACGGAACCCGTCGGATCCGGCGGGTCCACAGTCGGGATCACCGACGACCAGGCCGCTCATGAGGGCTCGGCCGCTGCTTGTTGAGCGACGCTGAAGTTGTGCACGAAGGCGACGTGTTGGTTGTCGACGGGACCAGGTGAAACGACCCCAGCGGCCGTCAGGCCGCCGGGGTCGTCGTGAACGCGGTGTCGCTTTCGTCGTCACTCTGTCGCGTGCGTCTCGGTGATGGCGACGCGGGTGGAGGACTCGTCGACGATGCCCTTCTCCTCGGTGAAGGCGGCGATCAGGGACTGCC
>NZ_JBWKDT010000058.1:0-27726 GCF_056435785.1 Streptomyces sp. NPDC043870 | reverse complement strand
CCCCCCCCCCCCCCCCCCCCCCCCCCCCCCCCCCCCCCCCCCCCCCCCCCCCCCCCCCCCCCCCCCCCCCCCCCCCCCCCCCCCCCCCCCCCCGGCGCCTGGCGTCAGGCCGCGAGCAGCTTGCGCACCCGGTCCGCACCCACCGCGAGCAGCAGCGTCGGCAGCCGCGGCCCCGTCTCGCGGCTGACCAGCAGGCGGTACAGCAGCGCGAAGAAGGAGCGCTGGGCGACCTTCAGCTCCGGGGTGGGCTTGGCGTCCGGCTCCAGGCCCGCCATCACCTTCGGCACGCCGTAGACGAGCGTGGTGAGCCCGTCCAGCGACCAGTGCGAGTCCAGACCCTCCAGCAGCAGCCGCAGCGACTCGCGCCCCTGTGCGTCGAGCGAGCCGAGCAGCTCCGCGTCGGGCTCGGAGCGCACGACCGTCCGCGCATCGGCCGGGACCTGGGTGGTGATCCAGTTCTCCGCGCGGTCGAGGCGCGGCCGCGCCTCGTCCAGCGCGGTCAGCGGGTTCGCCGGGTCCAGCTCGCTCAGGATCCGCAGGGTCTGCTCGTCGTGCCCGGCCGTGATGTCGACGACCGAAGCGAGCGTGCGGTAGGGCAGCGGCCGCGGCGTACGCGGCAGCTCACCGGCCGCGGTGCGCACCGCGCGCGAGTACGCGGCGGCGTCGGCCGGCAGCACGGAGCCGTCCTCGACCTTGGACTCCAGCTTGTCCCACTCGTCGTAGAGCCGCTGGATCTCCTGGTCAAACGCGATCTTGAAGGACTGGTTGGGCTTGCGGCGCGCGTACAGCCAGCGCAGCAGCGGCGCTTCCATGATCTTCAGCGCATCCGCGGGCGTCGGCACGCCACCGCGCGACGACGACATCTTCGCCATGCCGGAGATTCCCACGAAGGCGTACATCGGGCCGATCGGCTGCACCCCGTCGAAGATCTCGCGGACGATCTGCCCGCCGACGACGAACGACGAACCGGGCGACGAGTGGTCGACACCGCTCGGCTCGAAGATCACGCCCTCGTACGCCCAGCGCATCGGCCAGTCGACCTTCCAGACCAGCTTGCCGCGGTTGAACTCGCTCAGCCGGACCGTCTCGGAGAAGCCGCAGGCGGTGCAGGAGTACGTCAGCTCGGTCGTCGAGTCGATGTACTCGGTGACCGTCGTCAGGTCCTTCTCGCAGTTGCCGCAGTACGGCTTGTACGGGAAGTAGCCCGCGGAGCCGCCGCTGCCGTCGTCCTCGCTCGCCGCGCCGGAGCCCTCCTCGGCCTCCAGCTCCGCCTCGTCGACCGGCTTCTGCTGCTGCTTCTTCGCCTGGACCTTGGCCTTCGTCCGGTACTGGTCGAGGATTCCGTCGATCTCGGCGCGGTGCTTCATCGCGTGCAGGATCTGCTCGCGGTACACCCCCGACGTGTACTGCTCGGTCTGGCTGATCGGGTCGTACTCGACACCCAGCTCGGCGAGGGACTCGACCATGGCGGCCTTGAAGTGCTCCGCCCAGTTCGGGTACTCCGAGCCCGCGGGAGCCGGCACCGAGGTCAGCGGCTTGCCGATGTGCTCGGCCCAGGACTCGTCGACGCCCGGAACCCCGGCAGGCACCTTGCGGAAGCGGTCGTAGTCGTCCCAGGAGATCAGGTGCCGGACCTCGTGCCCGCGCCGCCGGATCTCGTCCGCGACCAGGTGCGGGGTCATGACCTCGCGCAGATTGCCCAGGTGGATGGGCCCGGACGGAGACAGGCCAGAGGCAACCACGACCGGTTTCCCGGGCGCACGCCGTTCCGAGTCGGCGATGACATCGTCCGCGAAACGGGAGACCCAGTCGGTCTCGGTGCTGCTCTGAGCCACGATCGGCACGTCCTTGAATGCTTGATTCTGTCGAAACTGGCGTTAGCCATTCTCCCAGACGGAACAGCGGGCCCTGTGGTTGTCCACAGGCGCGCGGTTCGTCGGAGAGTCCGCGGAGAGTCCGGCGGGAGAAACAGGTTGCTCCCCCATGGGACACTTGACTACCGAATTAGCACCACTGATGACCCACTGACGCCTCACTCACAGGAACGGAAGCTCATGGCCTCGGTCCCTTCCCTCGCTTCGACCGTGCAGCAGCGCCTCGCGGACGCCCTCTCGGCAGCCCTGCCGGAGGCCGGCTCCGCCGACCCGCTGCTGCGACGTAGCGACCGGGCCGACTTCCAGGCCAACGGCATCCTGGCGCTCGCCAAGCAGCTCAAGGGCAACCCGCGCGAGCTGGCGACCAAGGTCGTCGACGCGATCCCCGCCAACGACCTCCTCAAGGACATCGAGGTCTCCGGCCCCGGCTTCCTCAACATCACGATCACCGACGAGGCGATCGTGAAGACCCTGGCGGCCCGGGCCGCGGACGACCGCCTCGGCGTCCCGTACGCGGAGAAGCCCGGTACGACCGTGATCGACTACGCCCAGCCGAACGTGGCGAAGGAGATGCACGTCGGCCATCTGCGTTCCGCCGTGATCGGCGCGGCCATGGTCGAGATCCTGGAGTTCACCGGCGAGAAGGTGATCCGGCGCCACCACATCGGCGACTGGGGCACCCAGTTCGGCATGCTCATCCAGTACCTGATCGAGCACCCCCACGAGCTGGACCACAAGGCCTCCGAGGACGCCTCCGCCTCCGGCGAAGAGGCCATGTCCAACCTGAACAGGCTGTACAAGGCCTCGCGCGCGCTCTTCGACTCCGACGAGGAGTTCAAGGACCGGGCCCGCCGCCGGGTGGTCGACCTCCAGTCCGGCGACGAGCAGACCCGCGCCCTGTGGCAGCGGTTCGTCGACGAGTCGAAGATCTACTTCTACTCGGTCTTCGACAAGCTCGACATGGAGATCCACGACCCGGACATCGTCGGCGAGTCCGGTTACAACGACATGCTGGTCGAGACCTGCCGCCTCCTGGAGGAGTCGGGCGTCGCCGTCCGCTCCAACGGCGCGCTGTGCGTCTTCTTCGACGACGTCAAGGGCCCCGACGGCAACCCGGTCCCGCTGATCGTCCAGAAGTCCGACGGCGGCTTCGGCTACGCGGCGACGGACCTCTCCGCGATCCGCGACCGCGTCCAGAACCTCGGCGCGACCGCCCTGCTGTACGTGGTGGACGTCCGCCAGTCACTCCACTTCAAGATGGTCTTCGAGACCGCCCGCCGCATGGGCTGGCTGAACGACGAGGTGCACGCGGCGCAGCTCGCCTTCGGCACGGTCCTGGGCAAGGACGGCAAGCCGTTCAAGACCCGTGAGGGCCAGACGGTGCGGCTGGAGGACCTGCTGGACGAGGCGGTCGAGCGGGCGACGGCGGTCGTGCGCGAGAAGGCCGAGAAGGTCGGCCTGTCCGAGCAGGAGATCGTGGAGAACGGCCGGTACGTCGGCATCGGCGCGGTGAAGTACGCCGACCTGTCCACGTCCGCCGTCCGGGACTACAAGTTCGACCTGGACCAGATGGTGTCGCTGAACGGCGACACGTCCGTGTACCTCCAGTACGCGTACGCCCGTATCGAGTCGATCAAGCGGAATGCCGGCGACCGGAAGCCGGCCGCCCACCCGGAGCTCGAGCTGGCCCCGGCGGAGCGCGCACTCGGCCTCCACCTGGACCAGTTCGGCGAGGTACTGGCCGAGGTCGCCGCCTCGTACGAGCCGCACAAGCTGGCGGCGTACCTGTACCAGCTGGCGTCGCTCCTCACGACGTTCTACGACCAGTGCCCGGTGGTGCGGCCCGAGCCGCCGCTGGAGGTCGGGGAGAACCGCCTCTTCCTCGTCGACCTGACGGCGCGCACCCTCCAGCAGGGCATGGCGCTGCTGGGCATCCGGACCCCCGAGCGTCTCTGATCACACGTACGCCGCCAAGGCCCCCGCTCCCCTGCCCGGGTGCGGGGGCCTTGGCGTACGCAGGCAACTCACTTCAACGGTTCACTTCAGCGGATGTGAGGGCGTGCCCCTGACATCGTCGATCTCCACATGGGCCTTCTGCAGCAACTGCTGAGCGATGTCCATGAGCGCCCGGGCGCCCGCGATCTCCTCGCCCACCCGCAGCTGCGAGGCATCGGACGGGTGGCGGTTGGCCGCTCCGTGTCCGCGGATCTCCGTGCCGTCAGCGAGTCTCAGCAGAGCGGCCGCCCTCGTGTGGTCGCCGTCCTCACGGAACTCCGTCTCGATGTGCCATCCGACAAGCGTCTGCATGGCCGATCACCTCCAGCGATACCTCTTCCAGGGTGCGCCCCTCGCGTGGTGATCGCCAGGTCACTTACCCATGGGTGCGTACCTCACCAAATAGTCGGTACTTGTACAGGTTTCGGCACCGGGCAAGGATCGGGTCCATGCCAGAAACCACCACCCGCGTATCCGTCCTCGGCCTCGGCATGATGGGCTCCGCCCTCGCCGCCGCGCTCCTCAAGGCCGGTCACCCTGTCACCGTCTGGAACAGGTCCCCTTCAAAGACCGGCCCCCTCGTCGCCCAGGGCGCCCTTCCGGCCGGCACGCCTGCCGACGCCGTCACGGCGAGCCCCCTCGTCATCGTCTGCCTTCTCACCAATGACAGCGTCCAGGAGGTCTTCGACACCCTCGGCGACAACGTGACCGGCAAGACCCTGGTCAACCTGACCAACGGCACCCCGGCCCAGGCCCGGGAGCTCGCGGCCTGGGCCGCCGAGCACGGCGCCCGGTACGTCGACGGCGGCATCATGGCGGTCCCGCAGATGATCGCGGGCCCGGATGCCTACGTCTTCTACAGCGGCGACGAGCAGGCATACGAAACCCACCGGTCCACCCTCGCGTCCTTCGGCGGCACGAAGTGGACCGGCACCGACCCGGGGCGGGCAGCCCTGCACGACCTGGCCCTGCTCACCGGCATGTACGGGATGCTCCTCGGAGTCCTCCAGGCCTTCGCCCTGATCCGTACGGAGAAGATCTCCGCGGAGGAGTTCTCGGAGCTCCTCGTGCCCTGGGTCACCGCGATGCTCGGCAGCGCCCCGGCGATGGGCCGGGCCCTCGACACCGGACAGCACCTGACCGATGTCTCCAGCCTCGCGGTCAACCAGGCGGCGTTCCCCAACTTCCTGGCCACGTTCCGCGAGCAGGGCGTGAGCCCCGAACTCTTCGAGCCCTTCCAGGCGATCCTGGACCGCGCGGTCGAGGAGGGGCACGCCGCCGACGGTCTCTCCCGCCTCGCGGACCTCCTCACGGTCTCGCGCTGACCCCGAACTCGCACCACACGATCTTCCCGGGCACCCGCTCGCCGACCCCCCACTTGTCCGCGACAGCGGCCACCAGCAGCAGCCCGCGCCCCGACTCCCCGTCGGGCTCCCGCACACCCGGGTGTCCGTCCCCGCTGTCATGCACCTCCACGCGCAGGGCGTCCTCGTACCGCCACAGCCGCAGCACGTAGCCGCGCCCGGGCGGGACCCCGTGCACCAGCGCGTTGGTCGCCAGCTCGCTCACGCACAGCAGTACGTCGTCCCTGACCCCGGCCAGGCCCCACGCTTCCAGGACCTCTCGCGTGAACTCCCTGGCCGCGGGCACGGAACGCCGCTCCCGGCGGTAGAACCGCTCGCGCACACAGGGGAGTTGAATCGTCTCGTTCATGAGACGAGCGTCACGGTCCGTGACTACCGTGATGCAGTGCGCGCACCCGTACGGGATTTCTGTACGGGTTGCCCGCGCATGACTTTCGTACGGCCACGGGGAGTTGGTACGGCATGCACCCCAGGAAACGGCGTAGGAAGAACGCGTCGGCGTTGAAGCTCGTGGGCGCGCTGGTGGCCCTGTTCCGGGAGACGGCCTGCCTCACCCAGCGCGAGCTGGCGGAACGGGCCTGTCTGCACGAGGAGACGATCGCCTCGATCGAGCAGGGAGGCGGCCGCTGAAGCCGGATCTGGCGCGGCTGCTGGACGGGATCCTAGCGACGAAGAGGGCGCTGGAGACGGCGGTGGAGAACATGCCGGAGGTGGACCTGATCCCGGCGTGGGCGGAGCAGTACATGGACCTGGAGCGCGAGGCGATCGCGCTGTCCTGGTTCGAGAACCAGGTGCTGCCGGGCTTGCTCCAGACGGAGAACTACGCCCGGGCAGTCTTCCGAACGGACGTCCCAGCGCTCAGCGATGACGAGATCGAGCTACGGGTAGCAGCTCGCACCGAACGGCAAGAGATCCTCCACCGTAAGTTCCCTCCGACGATCAGCTTCGTCATCTCCGAAGCGACCGTGCGAGACCGGCTCGGCGGCGACACGGTGTACGTGGAGATCCTCCGCCACCTCCGCGAATGCGCCGATCTCCCTGGCACCACGCTCCAGATCATGCCCCTCGGCAGACAAAGCCACGCTGGTCTTTCCGGCCCATTCATTCTGCTGGAAACGCCGGACCACCAACACTTGGCCTATACAGAGACACAGCGCGGCAGCCAGCTCATTTCCGACCCAGACGAGGTCAGCATCCTCGCGCAGAAGTATGCGATGCTGCGGACACAGGCCCTCAACCCCGAGGAGACGAAGGGCCTGTTGGACCGGCTGCTAGGAGAGCTATGAGCACCGCACTTGAGTGGTTCAAGTCCAGCTACAGCAGCGAGCAGGGAGGCGCCTGCCTCGAAGTCGCGTACACCTGGCGCAAGTCCAGCTACAGCGGCAGCGACGGCGGCGAGTGCATCGAAGTAGCCACCCACCCCGCCGCCGTCCACGTCCGCGACTCCAAGACCCCCGACGGCCCGATGCTCACCCTCGCCCCCGCCACCTGGTCGTCCTTCGCCGCCTTCGCCGCCGCTCACTCGGGCTGACCGTCACTGGGCGACCCACTCGCCCTTGTCCGGCCAGTAGTGGTGCACCTTGCCCTCGTCGAAGGCACTCGTGCGGAAGGGCTTTCCGCCGTCGTCGACCCGTAGCGTCCCCTTCCGGTCGCCGCTGCTCCATGCCAGTTCCAAGAACCAGGTGACTTCGTGGCCCTCGGTGTGGACGTCGAGGTTCAGGACCTGCGGATCGCGGGTGGAGACCTTGTACGGGAAGTCCTTGGCGGGAACGACGGTGTCGCCGTCCTGTCCGGCCACGGGATCGGCCAAAGGCCGGGCGTTGTCCAGGTCGATGTCGAACGTCTGCGGCGTGACGCCGCTGCCGCAGCCGTCCCCCATGGAATAGGCCTGCCAGGGGAGCGCGGCCTTGCGGCCCACCACGCGTACGTTCAGATCGGTGATGAGCACCGCCTCGTCCGTGTTGCCCGTCACGGACAGCTGCAGCGCCATGTCGCCGGCGCTGACGCCGCCCAGGGCACGCGCCCAGTTCCGGGTGTCCTGAGGAGGGGGCGGCGGCGGGACCTGGCCCGGCTGCTGGTCCAGCAGGTATTCCTCACCGCAGGGCTCTTCCCAGTTGTACGAGCTGATCCCCACGCTGGGCGCCGCACCACCGCGCTGCCCGGCGGGCGCCTCCGATTTCTTCGTGGCGGCCGGGTCCGACGGCGAGGCGCTCGCCTTCTTCCCGCCGGGCGAGGCGCTGCCGCTCGGTGAGGCGGAGGCGGAAGCAGACGCGGATGCGGATGCGGACGCGGAACTCCCGGCCGAGGCCCCGGCGCCGGTTCCCACGCGGGGCTGCCCCTTCCCACGCGCGTCCGTACCTGTGCTGTCATCCCCGAACTGGCTTACGGCGACGGCGGCCGGAACGGCGAGCGCGACAACTGCGGCCGTGGCGACCGCGATACGGAGACGACGCTTGCGCGAGGGGGGCTCAACCCCGACGACCACCGGCTCGGGGGCCACGTCCTCGGGCTCCCGCTCAGGCTGGGGCGCTCCAGCTCCCGGAGTCGGGACGGCCGCCACGCCGGGCTCCACCTCACTCGACGGATCACCCGACGACTCACCCGATGGCTCACCGGGCGACTCGGCCGCACCAACCCGGCCACGCCTGCGTGCGTCGTCGGCCAGGATCCACTGCCGGTGCAGTTCCACCAGCTCGTCCCGGGTCGCCCCGCACAGTCGCGCGAGCCGCTCCACGGGCGCGTAATCCGTCGGTACGGCGTCACC
Source organism: Streptomyces sp. NPDC043870 (assembly GCF_056435785.1). Classification (NCBI taxonomy): domain Bacteria; kingdom Bacillati; phylum Actinomycetota; class Actinomycetes; order Kitasatosporales; family Streptomycetaceae; genus Streptomyces; species Streptomyces sp. NPDC043870. Next base: position 19,729 of record NZ_JBWKDT010000058.1, on the reverse strand, counting down.
GTTGCAGTAACGGTGCAGCGTGGACGTACTCATGTGCAGCTGTCTGGCGAGAGCCCCGTAGCTGCGTCCGGAGCGTTCCTTCAGCGCGCTCAGCAGCCCCGCGAAGTCGTCCGTCCCCGCTGCCATTTCGGCCCTCCCCCTCGTTCCAGCGTCCCGGGAACGCATTCCAGGGGAAGGGTGTTTCTCCTGGTCAAGCCCCGTTCCAGCATTCCAGCTTCCCCCATTGTCCCTGGTTGGTTGTCCCACGATCCGCCGCCCCCGCAAGGTGTGTTCAGCACCACCCGGACCGGGAGCTCCGATGCCAACCCGCTTCAACTTCAGCTTGAGCGATGCCCTCGCGGTCATCGTTCTGATCGCCTGCATCGCAGTCGTGATCTCACTGATCAACCGTCACTGAATCCACCACAACGGGGAGTCGATCCACCATGCGCACCATCCGTACCCGCACCGTCATCGCCGCGACCGCCGCCCTTCTCGCGGGCCTGTCCCTCACCGCCTGCCAGGGCGACGACAGTGCCAAGGCAGCCGACCCGGCCGGCGCGGGCAAGGGGACTCCCGTCGCCACCGGCACGGAGACCCCCGCTGCCTCCTCGTCCTCGGGCACCGGCGGAGGCACCGCCCCCGCAACCTCGGCGGGCGGCAGCGGCAAGGGCTCGGGCTCCGGCTCGGGCTCCGGCTCCGGCTCCGGCTCCGGCAAGGGCACCGGCGGCGGCGGCAGCGCGAGCAACGGCAGCAGCAGCAACACCTCCCCCGTCACCTGCACCGGCAGCAACACCAAGGTCGTCGCCAGCAAGGTCACACGCCCCATCAACCACCTGCTGATCACCGTCACCAACACGGGCTCGCGCCCGTGCAACGCCTTCGGCGGGCCGTACCTCCGCTTCGACGAAGCCCAGTCCCCCACCCAGTTCATCGAGGACAGCCACCCGCAGGCCGTCGTCACCCTGGCCCCCGGCCAGTCCGCCTACGCCTCGGTCATGCTGACCGGCGAGCCCGGCAAGACCAAGGGCCGCACCGCGAAGCACCTCACCGTCTCCTTCGACGCGGGCAACGGCTCCGGATCGAATGGTGCGCCCGCCGAACTCACGCTCCCCGCGGGGACCTACATCGAGGACGACGCCGCCATGGTCACGTACTGGCTGAGCGACATGTCCGACGCGCTCACCTACTGACGCTGAAGCGCAGAATCCAGGGGCCGCCGCTGGTTGTCAGTGGCGGCCTCTACATTCGGTCCATGGCGATGCTTCCCAATCCCCTGCCGACCCTGGCCACCGACCCCGCAGGCCGCTCACTGGGTCTCGACCTGCCGTCCGGGCGGCTGATCGACACGACCATCGACGGCCCGTGGCACGAGCCACTCCTGTGGTACGCCGACGAGCCCGCCCGCACCGGCGACTGGTCCGCCCTGCTGCCCGCCCGCAGGACCGCCGGGCTCCACCCCGTACTCATCGGCTCGGGCAGCAGCCATGAAAGGCAGCCCGAGGACTGGGAGTTGGCCCCGGCGATGATGTCGTACGCCGGGGATCACGACGCCGAGGAGGTCCTGGAGGCCTTCTGGGAGGAGTACGCGGCGGACGAGCTCGGCGCCCCCGAGGACTACCCCGGCCGGGACGCCGTCGTCGCCCTCTTCGGCGAACCCCCGGCGTTCGACGAGAAGGTCGCGCCGTTCGGTGCCGAGTGGCCCGGCCTCGCCCCGGCCGCCGCGTCGGGCATCGACCCGGACGTGACGGCGGCCGAGGTGGCCGAAGCGCTCATCGGAGAGGACTCCTGGCTGGAGCGGTGCAGGCTCGCCCTCGTCCCGGCCCGCCGAAGCGCCGACATACCGGCGGCGCTGGGCTGGACCGGGCCGCTCAACTACGAGAACGACGTGGCGCGCCTCTGCTCCGTCCTGCGCTCGTGGGAGGACCGCTTCGGCATACGCGTCGTGGCACTCACCTTCGACCAGCTCGTGCTCTCCGTGGCGGCCCCGCCGACGACGCCCGCCGAGGCGCGGGCCGTCGCCGCGGAGCACTTCGCGTTCTGCCCGGACAACATCACCCAGGGCCACTTCACCGCCCTGGACGAGTACGCGGCCAAGGCGGTGCTGGACCAGAGCGTGTGGTCGTTCTGGTGGGACTGAACCGGCTTACGCGCGGCCGAGCTTCTGCGCGACCTCCGTCGCCCAGTACGTCAGGATCATCTGCGCGCCCGCGCGCCTGATCCCGGTGAGGGTCTCCAGGATCGCCTTGTCCCGGTCGATCCAGCCCTTCTCGGCCGCGGCCTCGACCATCGCGTACTCGCCACTGATCTGGTACGCGGCCACGGGCACGTCCACGGACTCCGCGACCTTCGCCAGCACATCCAGATACGGACCCGCGGGCTTGACCATGACCATGTCGGCGCCCTCCGCCAGGTCGAGCGCGAGCTCCCGCATGGACTCCCGAAGGTTCGCGGGGTCCTGCTGGTACGTCTTGCGGTCGCCGGTCAACGACGAGGCGACGGCTTCCCGGAAGGGCCCGTAGAAGGCGGACGAGTACTTCGCGGTGTAGGCGAGGATCGACACGTCCTCCTTGCCGATGGTGTCCAGCGCGTCCCGGACGACCCCGACCTGGCCGTCCATCATGCCGCTGGGGCCGACCACATGGACGCCCGCGTCGGCCTGGACCTGCGCCATCTCGGCGTACCGCTCCAGCGTGGCGTCGTTGTCGACGCGCCCGGCCTCGTCCAGCACCCCGCAGTGCCCGTGATCGGTGTACTCGTCCAGACAGAGATCAGACATGATCACGAGCTCATCGCCCACCTCGGCCTTCACCGCACGGATGGCGACCTGCAGAATCCCGTCCGGATCGGTCCCCGCCGTCCCGGCCGCGTCCTTCTTCGCGTCCTCCGGCACCCCGAAGAGCATGATCCCGGAAACTCCGGCGGACACCGCCTCCACCGCGGCCTTCCGCAGTGTGTCCAGCGAGTGCTGCACGACCCCCGGCATCGCCGCGATCGGCACGGGCTCGCTCACGCCTTCCCGCACGAACGCCGGGAGAATCAGATCAGCCGCATTCAGCCGCGTCTCGGCGACCATGCGCCGCATCGCGGGAGTGGTCCGCAGCCGCCGCGGCCGCGACCCGGGAAAGGATCCGTACACAGTCATACGTCCACGCTACGCCCGTCCGAAGCACGCACTTACCGACAGGTTGTGGGCAGTCGTTCCGCTGGGGCCCAGGACGAAGTCCGGGGGCGAGGGACGGGTGGGCACAACGCAACGGTGCTGGGCGCCCATGCGATGGGCGCCCAGCACCGTAAACCCTCGGGGTCGTACGACTACGTCGTACGACGCCTCCGCGCCCCCGGCCGCCGCTCGCTCGGCCGCGTCACCGGATCACCGGCCTCGACTGCCGCGTCACGCCGCCGCGCGCCGAACTCCGCGAGCGCCTCCGCGAGTTTGTGCACCGACGGCTCGGGCGACAGCACGTCCACCCGCAGCCCGTGCTCCTCCGCCGTCTTCGCGGTGGCCGGACCGATGCACGCGATCACGGTCACGTTGTGCGGCTTCCCGGCGATACCGACCAGGTTCCGCACGGTGGAGGACGACGTGAACAGAACGGCGTCGAAACCGCCGCCCTTGATCGCTTCCCGGGTCTCCGCCGGCGGCGGCGACGCCCGCACGGTCCGGTAGGCCGTGACGTCGTCGACCTCCCAGCCCAGCTCGATCAGGCCCGCCACCAGCGTCTCCGTGGCGATGTCGGCCCTGGGCAGGAACACCCGGTCGATCGGGTCGAACACCGGGTCGTACGGCGGCCAGTCCTCCAGCAGACCGGCGGCCGACTGCTCCCCGCTGGGCACCAGATCCGGCTTGACGCCGAACTCGACCAGAGCACGCGCCGTCTGCTCGCCGACCGCGGCGACCTTGATCCCGGCGAAGGCCCGCGCGTCGAGCCCGTACTCCTCGAACTTCTCCCGCACCGCCTTCACGGCATTGACCGAGGTGAAGGCGATCCACTCGTAGCGGCCGGTGACGAGCCCCTTGACCGCGCGCTCCATCTGCTGCGGCGTCCGCGGCGGCTCGACGGCGATCGTCGGCACCTCGTGCGGGACGGCGCCGTAGGACCTGAGCTGGTCGGAGAGCGATGCCGCCTGCTCCTTCGTACGCGGCACGAGGACCTTCCAGCCGAACAGCGGCTTGGACTCGAACCACGCGAGCTGGTCGCGCTGGGCGGCGGCACTGCGCTCACCGACCACGGCTATGACGGGCCGGTGGCCCTCCGGCGACGGCAGCACCTTCGTCTGCTTGAAGAGCTGCGCGATCGTCCCGAGCGTGGCCGTCCACGTCCGCTGCCGTGTCGTCGTACCGGCGACCGTCACCGTCAGCGGGGTGTCGGGCTTGCGCCCTGCGGTCACCAGCTCGCCCGCGGCCGACGCGACCGCGTCCAGCGTCGTGGACACGACGACGGTCCCGTCCGACGCGCCGACCTCGGTCCAGCAGCGGCTGTCCGCGGTACGGGCGTCGATGAACCGTACGTCCGTCCCCTGTGCGTCGCGCAGCGGGACACCGGCGTACGCAGGCACGCCCACCGCCGTCGCGACACCCGGGACGACCTCGAAGGGGATGGCCTCGGCCGCGCAGGCGAGCATCTCCGTGCCCGCGTCGCCGTCGAGCCCGGGGTCGCCGCTCACCGCACGGACGACCCGCTTGCCGCTCCGCGCGGCCTCCATGACAAGATTGGCCGCATCCCTCAACACGGGGATCCCGACGGCCGTTGACGCATCGTCGACAACCGTCAGTTCAGGCGTGCTCACTCCGGTGCGCGCATGGCCGCGAACGACGTCGAGGACATCAGGCTCGGCGATCAGTACGTCCGCGCGCGCCAGCGCCTCCACGGCGCGCAGCGTCAGCAGACCCGGGTCACCGGGACCGGCGCCGAGGAAGGTGACGTGCCCGTGAGCGGGAACGGCCGGAAGGTTCGAGGTGGTGGGGCTCAAAGTGCTCGCTCCCCCATAAGACCGGCCGCACCCTTGGCGAGCATCTCGGACGCGAGTTCGCGACCGAGGGCCACCGCGTCGTCGTGCGACGTGGGTACGGGACCGGTGGTGGACAGCTGCACCAGCGTGGAACCGTCGGTCGTGCCGACGACACCCCGCAGGCGCATCTCATGAACAACCTGTCCGTCAGCGAGCAGGTCGGCAAGCGCACCCACAGGTGCGCTGCAGCCGGCCTCCAGGGCGGCGAGCAGGGATCGCTCGGCGGTCACGGCGGCCCGGGTGTACGGGTCGTCGAGCTCGGCGAGCGCGGCAGCGAGATCGGCGTTCGCCGACAGGCACTCGACTGCCAGGGCCCCCTGGCCGGGGGCGGGCAGGATCGAGTCGACCGACAGGAAGTCGGTCACCTCGTCGATCCGCCCGATACGGTTCAGGCCGGCCGCGGCGAGAACCACCGCGTCCAGTTCCCCGTTCCGTACGAAACCGACGCGGGTGTCGATGTTCCCGCGGATCGGCACGGTCTCGATGTCCAGCCCGTGCGAACGCGCGTACGCATTCAGCTGCGCCATCCGGCGCGGCGAACCGGTGCCGACCCGGGCTCCCCGGGGCAGCTGGTCAAGGGTCAGCCCGTCACGCGCCACCAGGACGTCGCGCGGGTCCTCGCGCCGCGGGATCGCGGCCAGCACCAGGTCGTCCGGCTGCGCGGTCGGCAGGTCCTTCAGCGAGTGCACCGCGAAGTCGACCTCACCGGCGAGCAGCGCGTCGCGCAGCGCGGTGACGAACACGCCGGTGCCGCCGATCTGCGCCAGGTGCTCACGGGAGGTGTCGCCGTACGTGGTGATCTCGACGAGCTCGACGGGGCGGCCGGTCAGCTGCCGCACCGCCTCGGCCACGTGCCCGGACTGGGCCATCGCGAGTTTGCTGCGCCTGGTTCCGAGCCGTAGGGGCCGGTCGGTACCCAAAGCCCTCTCGGTCATACTCGCCCTCGGTTCTTGTGATCTGCGTCGTTCACGTCGGCCCGGCTGACGGAGGCGACCGTCTCCGGGTCGAGGTCGAAGAGTGTGCGCAGCGCGTCCGCGTAGCCGGCGCCGCCGGGCTCGGCGGCGAGCTGCTTGATCCGCACGGTGGGCGCGTGGAGGAGCTTGTCGACGACGCGGCGCACGGTCTGGGTGATCTCGGCGCGCTGCTTCTCGTCGAGATCGGGCAGCCGGCCCTCCAGCCGGGCGACCTCGCCGGCCACCACATCGGCGGCCATGGTGCGCAGGGCGACCACGGTCGGCGTGATGTGCGCGGCGCGCTGGGCGGCGCCGAAGGCGGCGACCTCGTCGGCGACGATGGTGCGCACCTGGTCGACGTCGGCGGCCATCGGGGCGTCCGCGGAGGCCTCGGCGAGCGACTCGATGTCCACGAACCGGACCCCGTCGAGGCCGTGCACGGCGGCGTCGATGTCGCGGGGCATGGCGAGGTCGAGCAGCGCCGGCGTGCTCTCGCGTCCCTGCAGCGCCGCGGCGACGGCGTCGGCCTTCAGCACGAGACCGGTCGCCCCGGTGCAGGAGACGACGACGTCGGCACGTGTCAACTCTGCGCCGACAGAGGCCATTTCGACTGCTCGGGCACGTACGCCCGTACCGCCCGGCTCGGTGAGGATCTGCACGAGCCGCTCGGCGCGCTCCAGGGTGCGGTTGGCGATGACGATCTCGGCGACCCCGGCCCGCGCCAGCGTGGCGGCGGCGAGCGAGGACATCGAGCCGGCACCGATGACGAGCGCCCGCTTGCCGCGCGCCCAGTCGTCCACCGGGGTGCCTTCGGACAGCTGCTCCAGGCCGAAGGTGACGAGCGACTGCCCGGCCCGGTCGATCCCGGTCTCGCTGTGGGCGCGCTTGCCGACCCGCAGCGACTGCTGGAACAGATCGTTCAGCAGCCGGCCGGCGGTGTGCAGCTCCTGGCCGAGCGCGAGGGAGTCCTTGATCTGGCCGAGGATCTGGCCCTCGCCGACGACCATCGAGTCCAGCCCGCAGGCCACCGAGAAGAGGTGGTGGACGGCCCGGTCCTCGTAGTGCACATAGAGATGAGGGGTGAGTTCCTCGAGCCCAACGCCGCTGTGCTGGGAGAGCAGGGTGGACAGCTCGGCGACACCGGCGTGGAACTTGTCCACGTCGGCGTAGAGCTCGATGCGGTTGCAGGTGGCGAGGACGGCCGCTTCCACCGCGGGTTCCGCGGCGAGCGTGTCCTGCAGCAGCTTGCCCTGCGTGTCCGAGGACAGCGAGGCCCGCTCCAGCACACTGACCGGAGCGCTGCGGTGACTGAGTCCGACGACCAGGAGGCTCATGCCGGCATCACGGCGGGTACGTCCCCGTCGGGTCCCTTCCGGCCGGCGGCCGCACCTGTGGCTCCGCGCGGGGCGACGGGCGGCACAGCGGCCTCGACCTCGGCCTCGACCTCTCCCCCGACCTCGGTCTCCTCGCCGGCCTTGCGCTGCTCGTGGAAGGCGAGGATCTGCAGCTCGATCGAGAGGTCGACCTTGCGTACGTCCACGCCGTCCGGCACCGAGAGGACGGTGGGCGCGAAGTTGAGGATGGACGTGACGCCGGCGGCGACCAGCCGGTCGCACACCTGCTGGGCGGCGCCCGCGGGCGTCGCGATGACCCCGATGGAGACGCCGTTGTCCGAGATGATCTTCTCCAGCTCGTCGGTGTGCTGGACGGGGATCCCGGCGACCGGCTTACCGGCCATCGCCGGGTCGGCGTCGATCAGCGCGGCGACCCGGAAGCCACGGGAGGCGAAGCCGCCGTAGTTGGCGAGCGCGGCGCCGAGGTTACCGATACCGACGATCACAACCGGCCAGTCCTGGGTGAGGCCGAGCTCGCGCGAGATCTGGTAGACGAGGTACTCGACGTCGTAGCCGACGCCCCTGGTCCCGTAGGAGCCGAGGTACGAGAAGTCCTTGCGCAGCTTCGCGGAGTTCACACCCGCCGCCGCCGCGAGCTCCTCCGAGGAGACCGTCGGCACTGAGCGCTCCGACAGCGCGGTCAGGGCACGCAGATACAGCGGAAGCCGGGCGACGGTGGCCTCGGGGATTCCTCGGCTGCGAGTCGCCGGTCGGTGAGTTCGGCCAGTTGCCACGGTGCTCCTGCGGGATGAGCGAGGCTGCAGGCGGCCGTAGGTCCCATGGCCGCCCCGTCGAATGCAGGCTATGTCTTTGTGAACGCGTGCACAAAGATGGTGTCCGCTTTGTCCGTGCAAAGTGACCGGGGTCACGCGAGCCGATCGCGCGATTCCGGAACCGCGGACCCCTCGTGACCGTTGAAAACCCGAAGGGGGCAAAGCGGTACACACTCCTTACGGCCACGCCCCCGAGACCCCAACAAATCGCCCACGATGGTAACCGCCTTTCGGGTCACGCCCCCAGTTCGCGGCGGAGCCGCCCGGCGTCCACCCGCCAGAACGTGTGCTGCTCCCCGTCCACCAGGACGACCGGAATCTGCTCCCAGTACTCCCGGTGCAGCTCCTCGTCCTGCGTGATGTCCTTCTCCTCCCAGGCCGCGCCGGTCTCCGCGCACACCTCCTGGATCACGGACCTCGCATCGTCACAGAGATGACACCCGGGCTTCCCGATCAAGGTCACGACCCGATCGCCTGCCTTCTTCTTCGTACGCCGCAGCAGAGCACTCATGACGCCCATTCTCCGCCTGCCCGCCACACGCCCGAATGGCCCGTTTAACAATCCGGTCCCGGAGAGTTCACGCCTTCGCATCCCGGCGCGTCAGGAAGTCCCGAACAGACTGGCTATGCTCACGCCATGGCCGCACTGGGATGGCTCACCCCCCGTAGGCGCTCCGCGACCGCACGGAGCGTCCTCGCAGGCGAGGCCGCCGCCGAGGCAGCGCGCAAGACCTCGCAACAGTACGAAGCAGAATCCGCGGAGACGGCGGAGCCGGCGGGCGCCAAGCCGGCCGAGCCGGCCTTCCCCGTCGTCGGGGACGTCCGCGCCGCAGCCTTCTTCGACCTCGACAACACCGTGATGCAGGGCGCCGCGATCTTCCACTTCGGGCGCGGCCTGTACAAGCGGAAGTTCTTCCAGCGCCGCGAGCTGGCGAGATTCGCCTGGCAGCAGACCTGGTTCCGGCTCGCCGGGGTCGAGGACCCCGAACATATGCAGGACGTACGCGAGTCCGCGCTGTCCATCGTCAAGGGCCATCGCGTCTCCGAGCTGATGTCGATCGGCGAGGAGATCTACGACGAGTACATGGCGGACCGCATCTGGCCCGGCACCCGCGCCCTGGCCCAGGCCCACCTCGACGCGGGCCAGAAGGTCTGGCTGGTCACCGCCGCGCCGGTGGAGACCGCGACGATCATCGCCCGCCGCCTCGGCCTGACCGGCGCGCTCGGCACGGTCGCCGAGTCCGTGGACGGCGTCTACACCGGAAAGCTCGTGGGCGAGCCGCTGCACGGCCCGGCGAAGGCCGAAGCGGTACGGGCCCTGGCGGCCGCCGAGGACCTGGAGCTGGGCCGCTGCGCGGCGTACAGCGACTCGCACAACGACATCCCGATGCTCTCTCTCGTCGGGCACCCGTACGCCATCAACCCGGACACCAAGCTGCGCAAGCACGCGCGCGAGCGCGACTGGCGGCTGCGCGACTACCGCACCGGCCGCAAGGCAGCCAAGGTGGGCATCCCGGCCGCGGCGGGGGTCGGGGCGATCGCGGGCGGCACGGCGGCGGCCGTCGCCCTGCACCGCCGCCGCCGCTGACGCGGCGGGACACGCGGACCACGACCGCAACCGCAACCGCAACCGCACATAAATGAGCACCCGTTCGACCCACCGGCGCCAGGAAGCTGACGCCGGTGTCCGGCATGCGCCATTCCGGCCCTCTTACCCGCCTGTGCGCCCTGCCAGTCCCGTTGCCGCCACTTGAGCACAACCCATCACGCACTGCAGCAGATCGCGAAGTATTCCGATCAATAAGCGATCACAATCTGCGACTGGATGTGTCGCTTTGCTGCAACAGAAGCGACGTAATCGGTGATTTGGGCAACTGGGTGTAGCGCTGCCTGTACGAAGCGTTATTCTCCTCAGACGCATTAAGGACCCCACACGTCGCCACGACGGGTGAACGGTCCCGCACTGCACGTGATGGAAGCTCTGCCTCTGGGAGTCCCGTGTACCCACACGTCGGGGTTGACGCCTCGGGCCTGGCTACGCTGCGCGCAACGGTCCTCGACCATTTGCGCGGCTTCGTCCCCACCGCGTACGCCGTCCCCGCTTTCGCCGCGCCGAGCCCTGCCGCCCTCGGCCCTGCCGGTCCCTGCTACGCCCTGGCCGACGGCCTCGAGAAGGGGCCGACGCGCAGCGGAGTCGTTGCGGGACGGCGGTCGGGTGACGGGCGGGAGGTGGGCAGACGGGGCAGCCGGGGCGGCGCCGGCGCCTCGACCACGGCCCGCCGGCCCAGCGCCGACAGCGACAGCGCGCGCATGATGGAACTCGTCGAGCGCGCCCAAGCCGGCGAGGCCGAGGCCTTCGGCCGGCTGTACGACCAGTACAGCGACACGGTCTATCGCTACATCTACTACCGCGTCGGCGGGAAGGCGACCGCGGAGGACCTCACCAGCGAGACGTTCCTCCGTGCGCTGCGCCGCATCTCCACCTTCACCTGGCAAGGCCGTGACTTCGGCGCCTGGCTGGTCACGATCGCCCGCAATCTGGTCGCCGACCACTTCAAATCGAGTCGTTTCCGACTGGAAGTGACCACCGGCGAGATGCTCGACGCCAACGAGGTCGAGCGCAGCCCCGAGGACTCGGTTCTCGAATCCCTCTCGAACGCCGCACTGCTGGAGGCCGTCCGCAAGCTCAATCCCCAGCAGCAGGAGTGTGTGACCCTGCGCTTCCTGCAGGGCCTGTCGGTCGCCGAAACCGCACGGGTGATGGGCAAGAACGAGGGCGCGATCAAGACCCTCCAATACCGCGCCGTCCGCACCCTGGCCCGACTCCTCCCCGAAGACGCCCGCTGACCGCCCGGCTCCTCCCCTCCCTTTCCTCCCCCCTGCGCCCCACACCCCCACGCCCCCCCACGCGCCCAGTCCCCGGTCCCATTCACCTCAACTCACCATCCGTGAGCGCCTGATGACGCACTGGTCCGATCATCCTCCGCGCGTAACCCAACTGCCGAGCCGCTCGTTGTGCGGAATGCAGGCTCCCTGCGGTCACGCCATGCCCGCAGCCACTCACTCGTTCGTGTGGATGTGCTCAAGGCGTGCAACCTTCCGGACCCCCCGGGGAGTCGACCGTCATGACGAGAGGAGGTGCCGCCAGTGATCGCGAACGTTTCGGCGCACCGGCGGGCGAACGCCTTCGCCCAGACCCTGGAGGATCAGACGCTCCGGGGCACGGCGGCCGAGCTGCCCGAGGATTCGGCCGAACCGGCCGAGCACGGGCGGCTGTTGGCCTTGGCGAACGGCCTCGGGGAACTGCCGAAGCCCCAGTTGGATCCCGAGGTCAAGGTGGTGCAGCGAGCACAGCTCGTGGCCGCCATGGAAGCGATGCTCGCGGAAGGTGGCGCGCCCGCGGGCCCCCCCGTGCCGGGGCAGCGAACTTCCGGCCGCGGTGCCCATCGGGCCTCCCCGCTCAGGAAACTGCGCCCGCGCTCCCGCTGGTCCAAGGGCCTCGCAGCCGGCGGGCTCACCGTCGGCGTGGCCGCAGGAGCCCTCAGCGGGGTGGCCGGTGCCAGTGCCGACGCCCTCCCCGGTGACTCGCTCTACGGGCTCAAGCGGGGCATGGAGGACATCAAGCTCGGCATGGCCGACGACGACGCGGACCGCGGCGAGCTCTACCTCGACCAGGCCTCGACCCGGCTCAACGAAGCCCGCCGTCTGATGGAGCGCGGCCGGGCCGGCGAGCTGGACCACGAGTCCCTGGGCGAGGTCAGGCGCGCTCTGAGCGGCATGCACCACGACGTCTCCGAAGGCCACCGGCTCCTTCACCAGGCGTACGAACGGGACGGCTCGCTCGGCCCCATCGCAACGCTGTCCTCCTTCTCCCGCTCCCACCGCGGCACGTGGAACGGGCTGCGGGACCGTCTGCCAGCACAGCTGACCGACGTCGGCGACGAAGTGAGCTCGGTCCTCGACGCCATAGACCAAGAGGTCGGGCCGCTCCAGTCGCTGCTGCCCCGCGTACCCGAGACGGAGGACGGCGGATCGCAGCACTCCGGCCCGTCCCCCCAGGACTCCTCGGGTACGTCCGGTACGTATCGCCCGTCGCCGTCCTCGCCCTCCACGGGCCGGACCGACGGGGACAACCGGCCCCAGCCGTCGGGCTCGGGCACGACGGCGGACGACGGCCTGCTCGGGGGCAACACGGGCGGACTGCTCAACCCCCCGCAGAACAGCGCGACACCGTCCCCCTCCGGCGGGGGGACGGACATGACGGATCCCGTGCCCGATGTGACCATCCCGCCGCTGCTGCCGGGCCTGCTGCCCGGTCTGGGCATCGAGGGCGAGGACGCACCCTAGGCACCTGAGGGAGCACATGAGGGAGGGGCGGGAGACACCAGGTCTCCCGCCCCTCCCTCATGACGTCACGACGTGAGAAAGCCCAACAGGCCCCTCAGAAGAACACCGACCGCCGCTGCACCAGCAGCTTGTACAAGGTGTGCTGGATCTGCTCCCGCACCTGGTCCGTCAGGTTGAACATCAGCATCGGATCCTCCGCCGCCTCCGGCGGATAGCCGTCCGTCGGGATCGGCTCCCCGAACTGGATCGTCCACTTCGTCGGCAGCGGCACCGCCCCCAGCGGCCCCAGCCAGGGGAACGTCGGCGTGAGCGGGAAGTACGGGAACCCCAGCAGCCGCGCCAGGGTTTTCGCATTACCGACCATCGGGTAGATCTCCTCCGCCCCGACGATCGAGCAGGGCACGATCGGCGTCCCCGCCCGCAGCGCCGTCGAGACGAAGCCGCCACGCCCGAAGCGCTGCAGCTTGTACCGCTCGCTGAAGGGCTTGCCGATGCCCTTGAAGCCCTCCGGCATGACGCCGACGACCTCACCCTGCTGCAGCAGCCGCTCCGCGTCCTCCGCACACGCCAGCGTGTGCCCGGCCTTCCGCGCCAGCTCGTTTATCACCGGCAGCACGAAGACCAGATCCGCGGCGAGCAGCCGCAGATGGCGGCCGGCAGGGTGATTGTCATGGACGGCGACCTGCATCATCAGCCCGTCCAGCGGCAGCGTCCCGGAGTGGTTGGCCACGACGAGCGCCCCGCCCTCCGACGGGATGTTCTCGATGCCCTTCACCTCGACCCGGAAGTACTTCTCGTACAGCGGCCGCAGCAGCGACATGAGCACCTGGTCGGTGAGCTCCTTGTCGTAGCCGAACTCGTCGACCTCGTAGTCACCGGTGACCCGGCGCCTCAGAAACGCCAGCCCGCCCGCGATACGCCGGTCCCAGCCGCCGCCCGCCTCGGGCACGCGCGGCGACCCGTCGGACGCCATGCCCGAGTCCGTACCGGCATCCGCGACGGCGTCCCGCGCCGGCGTACGCTCCCCGCCCAGTTGCCCCGGCACAGCGCCCACCGGGATCTCACGGGCCGCTACCTCGGCGGCCTTTCGCCGGCCCGACCCGGGGCGCCGCCGCACCGAGCGCTGCGGCGTACCGTTGCGTGACCGGTCGTCGTCGAACGGAATGACCTTGGCGTCCGCCATCGTTCCTTGCGCTCCTTATCCGGCGCTCTGAGTGGTGGTCCTGGCGCCGCCCGCCAGCGGCAGAGCGGCGACCTTGTCGACCGCCCTCGCCAGGGCCTCCGGCGGCAACAGCCCCGGCCCGCGGCTGCGCGAGAAGTCCGCGAAGGTCTCCGCGGTCGTGTACGCCGGGGTGAAGCCCAGCGTCTCGCGCATCTGGACCGTACTGACCACCCGGCCGTGGGTGAGCAGCCGGATCTGCTCCGGCGAGAAGTCGGTGAGTCCGACCGTCCGCAGTGCGGACCCGACCCAGGTGACGGCCGGCAGCAGCACCGGCACCGTGGGGCGGCCCAGCCGCCGCGAGCACTGCGACAGCAGCAGCACGCCATCGCCCGCGACATTGAACGTGCCGCTGTTCAGCGTTCCACGGCGCGGCTCGTGGGAGGCGATCCGCAACACCTCGATGACGTCGTCCTCATGGACGAACTGCAGCCGCGGGTCGTAGCCGAAGACGGTCGGCATGACGGGCAGCGAGAAATAGTCGGCGAGCGGGGAGTCGGCGCGCGGCCCGAGGATGTTCGCGAAGCGCAGCACGCACACGGCCACGTCCGGCCTGCGGCGCGCGAAGCCGCGTACGTACCCCTCGACCTCCACCGCGTCCTTGGCGAAGCCACCACTGGGGAGGGACTTGGGCGGCGTGGTCTCGGTGAAGACGGCCGGGTCGCGGGGCGCGGAGCCGTACACGCTCGTACTGGACTTGACGACCAGGCGCCGCACGGTCGGAGACTTCTGGCAGGCGCCGAGCAGCTGCATGGTGCCGATGACGTTGGTCTCCTTGACCGACGTGCGGCCGCCGGCGCCCAGGGGAGTCCCCGTGACGTCCATATGGACAACCGTGTCGACATCATGCTCGGCAAGCACACGAGCTATGGCGGGCTGGCGGATGTCCGCCCGTACGAAGTCGGCACCGCCGAGATGATGCTCGGGAGTCACCGCATCCACGCCCACTACCCGGTCCACTTCGGGGTCCCGCTGGATTCGGCGTACGAAGCGGCCCCCGAGCTGCCGGGCCACACCGGTGACGAGCACGACCTTGCCCAAGATCAGCGCCTTCCGTTCGGTCCTGGCTATGCGTCACCGTAGCGGGTTGATGTTGCGCTGTGATGACCGCAGGGCCTTCTTCACGGCTCATTGGTCCCAACGCACGACACCGCCGGTCCCGGGGCATGCATCGAAGGACAGCGCGCGCCCCGTGAACGCACCGCGGCCCCTCCACCACTCGGGTGGAAGGGCCGCGGATTCACGGACAGTCGCCGCTTACTTCTTGTTGCGACGCTGAACACGCGTGCGCTTGAGCAGCTTGCGGTGCTTCTTCTTCGCCATCCGCTTGCGCCGCTTCTTGATAACAGAGCCCACGACTACCCTCGCTCACTTCTCTTCACTCGGTGCGGGGCGTCTGGGCCCACACGACCTACGTCGGCCTAGCCTACCGGCCCGAGCTCCGAGCTTGTAATCCGAGGGGCGCCTCAGGCTGATTCCACCCCCACAAAGGACTCACGGAGGTACTCGTGAACCGCTTGCTCCGGGACCCGGAAGGACCTGCCCACCCGAATCGCCGGCAGATGACCACTGTGCACCAACCGGTACACGGTCATCTTCGATACGCGCATCACCGAGGCGACTTCCGCCACGGTCAGGAACTTGACCTCGTTGAGAGGCCTCTCGCCAGCAGCCATGACCCACCTGTACCTTCCGCACACGACGCACACCGGCTTCCCCTCCGGTGACTCTTCGTCGCGGTGCGCTCACTCACCAGACTAGGGGCGGGTGATGCGAGTGGGGAAGAGGAGCAGCCATCGGCCGTTTACTGTGACAGACACGCTCGATTGAGTACATAGCGAGTAAGCGGCCGGTAGTAATCGGACCGCACAGCGTCATCAAGCGGAACGGCGACGGACACCTGCCCCTCGGCCTCGCCGACGAACAGCGCGGGATCGTCCGTGTCGGCCAGGCCGATGGCCTCGAAACCCAGCTGACCTGCCCCGCAGACCCAGCCGTGGTCCCCGACGACCAGCTCGGGCAGGCGGCCTCCTGCCTCAGCAACCCCCTCCATCGCGGCCCGAACCGGGAGGGGTGAGTGAGTGTGCGCACCGGTCTCACGCCCGGCGACCGGCACGCCGGGTTCCCGCACCAGCGCGACTCCCCGTACGTAGTCAAGGTTGTACGTGCGTACCCCGAACCGGGTCGTTATGTCGACACATCGCCCCTGCGCCGGTGTGAGTACGAGGCAGCCTGCCGCCGACAAAGCGTCTGCCAGCTCGGCGTAGAACCCGAGCAGCCGATGCGGGTGCCCCGTCCCGAACAGCACCGCACCCCGCCGCTCGGCCAGCATCCCCAGCCGCTCGGCGAACGCATCGAGCCCGCTCAACGTCCTCTCAGGATCGATCACATCCGGGCCTGAAACATGCCTTGGATCTCCGGAGACCCCGCACTTGTCGGCCATTAACGCGATCAAATCCCGCTCATCCCATACCCATTCGGGATCGAGTCCGAGCGTGGCGCGTGGATCCCGCGCCGCGAACAGCCGATAGCTCCGCAGGCTCTCCTCCCTCGACGTGGCCACCGGACCGGCCAACCTCGCCGCCAACAGATGCGCCCGCAACGCTCCCCTGCTCAACACACCGCCGATGCTGCCGCAGCCCACCGACTCACACACCAAAAACCCCGGCAAATCCCCACAGTCGGCGTAACGCGGGTACTCTCCCTCCCCGCCTCCGGAAGCGCGTCGCTCTTCCTCCGTCAGCGCGCGCCCCGCGCCCCAGGGCCTGTCTTCCGGATCAGGACTGATCCACAAGGCACTCCCTAGGCCAGCAGTCCCCTCAGCGGAAACACCGCCCGCCTCGTCGCCAGCACCGCCTGGTCCAGCCGGTTCGCCGGGTCGTACCCCTCCTCCCACGCCCGCCATCCGGGCGTACGGCCGTCCGTCATCCGCCCCGGCCCCAACTGCCGTGTCCGCGCATACACTTCATCCCGCCACGACGACGGAATCACCGACTCGGGATCCACCGGCGCATGCCCAGCGATCCCCACCAGGTGCGTCCACGACCGCGGCACCACATCCACCACCGCGTACCCACCGCCCCCGAGGGCGACCCAGCGCCCGCCCTCGACGTACTCGTGCGCCAGTGAGTGGCACGCCTCCTGCACCAGCCGCTGCGCATCGAGCGACACCGCCAGATGCGCCAGCGGATCCTCGAAGTGCGTATCCGCCCCGTGCTGCGTCACCAGCACCTGCGGCCGGAAGTCCGCCAGCAGCTCCGGCACCACGGCATGGAACGCCCGCAGCCAGCCCTCGTCACCCGTCCCCGCCGGCAGCGCCACATTCACGGCGCTGCCCTCGGCCGCACCGGACCCGCCTGTCTCCTCGGGCCACCCCGTCCCCGGAAACAGCATGCGCGGATGCTCGTGCAGCGAAATCGTCAGCACCCTCGGGTCGTCCCAGAACGCCGCCTGGACCCCGTCCCCGTGGTGTACGTCCACATCCACGTACGCGACCCGCTCCGCTCCCAGCTCCAGCAGCCGGGCGATCGCCAGCGACGCGTCGTTGTAGATGCAGAACCCCGACGCCGCCCCCGGCATCGCATGATGCAGCCCACCCGCGAAGTTCACCGCATGCGCGGCTTCCCCACGCCAGACCGCGTCCGCCGCCCCCACCGACTGTCCCGCGATCAGCGCGGACACCTCATGCATGCCGGCGAACGCCGGGTCGTCCATCGTCCCCAGACCGTACGACTGGTCTGCCGCCCGCGGGTCCTCGGAGGCCGCCCGCACGGCCGCCACATAGTCCTCTCGGTGGACCAGCCGCAGCGTCGACTCCCCGGCCGGCCTGGCGGCCACCACATCCACCGCACGGTCCAGCCCGTACGCCCGCACCAACCCCATGGTCAGCGCAAGCCGTACCGGATCCATCGGATGGCCGGCTCCGAAGTCATACTTCGTTACCGCTTCGTCCCACATCAACAGTGCGCGGCCGCTCATGCTCGCCACCGTATCGGTCGGACTCCGCCATGAACGACCGGGCATACAGCAGCGTCACAAGGACCAACACCATCGGAACGAGCATCGCGCCCCGGTAGTTCCACGCGTCTCCGAGGGCACCGACCAGCGGCGATCCGATCAAGAAGCCCACATAATTGAAAACATTCAGACGGGCCACGGCCACGTCACTCGCCCCTGGGCTGCGACTTTCACCAGCGAGCCTCCCCGCCGCTGCGAACGTCTGCGGCACGATCACACACAGGCCGAGCCCCAGCAGAGTGAACCCGGCAAGCCCCACCCACGCCCCGGGCGCCACCGCGACCACCGCGAACCCACCGGCGGCCAGCACCGTGCCGAACCGCACGACCGCCACGGCCCCGAAGCGCCGCACGCCGAGATCCCCCACGGCCCGCCCGAGCAGCGTCGTCACCATATACGCGTTGTACGGGACCGTCGCCAGCTCCTCCGAGCCCCCCAGTACGTCCTGGAGATACTTCGCGCTCCAATTGGAGACCGTCGAATCCCCGATGTACGCGACCGTCATCACCAGACACAGCGGCAGCAGCACCTTGAAGGCAACCGGCGTCCCGCCCGCAGCGCCCCCCTCCTGGCGGCCCGGCCGGTCCTCCGCGTCCACGTACCACCGGCTCCCGACCAGCGCCGCCGGCAACAGCAGCGCCACCACCGGCAGATACGACACCACGAGCGGCAGATCCCAGTGCGCCCCCACCCATGCGAGCGACGCGCCCACGATCCCACCCAGGCTGTACGTGGCGTGGAAGCCGAGCATGATGCTGCGCCCGTACGCCCGCTGCAAGCTCACCCCGAGCATGTTCATGGACGCGTCCAGCGCACCGACCGCAAGCCCGAACGCCCCGAGAGCAACGGCCACCTGCCACAGCCCGCTGCCCGCCCCCACGCTCAGAAGCGACAGCAGCACGACCGGCTGCGACCACCTCAGCACGGCCCCCGGCCGCACCCGCGCCACAAGCTTCTCGGTCACTACGCTGCCGGCCCCGGCCAGGATCGGCACGGCTGCCAGAAACAGCGGCAGCAGCCCGTCGGATATCCCGTACCGGTCCTGAATCGCAGGTATGCGCGTCACGAGGAGCGCAAAGGTCACCCCCTGGACGAAGAAGCTCAGCGCCAACGAGCCCCGACCGTGCCGCAACCGCGCGTCTGTCATGGCCGCACAGCGTAAGCCGCTCATCTACCCATGGGTAGATGGATCACGCGAGCAATCCCGGCAGCTCCGCCATGTCCGCGAAGTACGCCTTGGCGCCGACGAGGTCCGCGGCCGCAGTCATCGCCGTGAACCCGTACACATCCATCCCCGCCGCGTGGGCCGCCTCGACCCCGAGCGGGCTGTCCTCCACGACGACGCACCGTTCGGGCGCGACCCCCATCCGCTCGGCGGCGTACAGGAACAGATCCGGCGCCGGCTTCCCTCGGCCCACATCCTGCGCGCTGAAGACGTTCTCGCCCCGGAACCACGCACCCAGTCCGGTCTTCCGGTGCCCGACCCGGATCCGCTCATGACTTCCCGACGACGCCACGCAGTACGGCACCCCTTCCGCGACAAGCTTCCCGAGCACCTCGTTCACGCCCTTGAGCGGCTGCAACTCCCGCTCGAAAGCGGCGAAGACTCGGCCGTGCAGGATCTCGTCGAAGTCCTCCGGCAGCCGCTGCCCGGTCCTCTCCAGCACCGTGTCGTGCACCCGGTGCACAGCGGCGCCCATGTAGTCGCGGAGAGAGTCCTCGTACGACGTCGGGTGCCCGAGCTCGGTCAGATACGCGGCCAGGACGGTGTTGGAGATCGGCTCACTGTCGACGAGCACACCGTCGTTGTCGAAGATGACGAGGTCGTAGCGCATGCGTCCAGCGTAGGCAACGGACTTGAACCGTCATCCCCCGGCAGGAACTCAGCAGGAACTCAGCAGGAACTCGACAGAAACTCGACGGGACCGTACTGGTGCACAACGCAAAAATGCCTCAACCCCCGGACATGGTCCGGGGGTTGAGGCTAAAAAGTGTTCGGCGGCGTCCTACTCTCCCACAGGGTCCCCCCTGCAG
>NZ_JBWKDT010000057.1:0-28761 GCF_056435785.1 Streptomyces sp. NPDC043870 | reverse complement strand
CCCCCCCCCCCCCCCCCCCCCCCCCCCCCCCCCCCCCCCCCCCCCCCCCCCCCCCCCCCCCCCCCCCCCCCCCCCCCCCCCCCCCCCCCGCCCCGGGAGACCTGAGCCCTGTCCGGGGTCTGTCTGGATCTGTCTGGGTCAGGCCCCTACGACATCAGCGCTTCGCCACGAAGACGTGCGAGGCCACATCCGCCTTGAGCTCCGCGGCCTCACCGCTGCTGCCCACGAGCACCCCGCCGGCCGACTCCGTCACGCTCACCACGGAGCCCGGCTGCACACCCGCGCGCCGCAGCGTGTACATCAGCTGGGCGTCCGTCTGGATGGGCTCGCCGATCCGGCGGACCACCACCGTCTTGCCCTCGGTGCCCGCGTCGAGCTCGGCCAGGCTGACCATGCCGTCGTCCAGGAAGGGGTCGGCCTCCGCCTTCTCGCCCAGCTCCTCGAGCCCCGGGATCGGGTTCCCGTACGGCGACTCGGTCGGATGGCGCAGCAGCTCCAGCACGCGCCGCTCGACCGCCTCGCTCATCACGTGCTCCCAGCGGCACGCCTCGGCGTGGACCTGCTCCCACTCCAGGCCGATGACGTCGACCAGCAGGCACTCGGCGAGCCGGTGCTTGCGCATCACGCGCGTCGCCAGCCGACGGCCTTCGTCGGTCAGCTCCAGGTGCCGGTCACCCGCGACCGTCACCAGACCGTCGCGCTCCATCCGCGCCACGGTCTGGCTGACCGTCGGGCCGCTCTGGTCGAGCCGCTCCGCGATCCGGGCGCGCATGGGGACCACGCCTTCCTCTTCGAGCTCGAGGATGGTGCGGAGATACATCTCCGTGGTGTCGATAAGTCCGGACATACGTGCCCCTCGATGCTGTGACATGGAAACGAGTCGTGCGCTGGCCCTGACTCAATTCTGACGCATCGCACCGACAACCGGGCCATGCCCGTGTCAAGCCCGTATTGACAGAGCAATGGTCCAGACCGCAACGTGATCCGCGACACGACGAGAAGGGGCCACCGCAATGGGCGAGAACAAACTGGCCGGTCAGTTCTTCGACGCCGCGATCGGCCTGTTGGAACGGGTACGTGACGAGGAAGCGGCGAACATCGCCGCGGCCGGCAGCGCCATCGCCGACACGGTGGCCGCGGGCGGCCGGCTCTTCGCGTTCGGAGCGGGCCACTCCTCGCTCGCCGCCCAGGACGTCGTCTACCGGGCGGGCGGACTGGCCCTGATGAACCTGCTCACCGTCCCCGGCGTCGTCGGCGTCGACGTCATGCCCGCCACCCTCGGATCGGCGCTGGAGCGCGTCGACGGCCTCGCGGGCGCCGTCCTCGACTCCAGCCCGGTCAGGGCCGGTGACGTACTGGTCATCGTCTCCCTCTCCGGCCGCAACGCCCTGCCCGTCGAGATGGCCATGAACGCGCGCGCACTCGGCCTGAAGGTCATCGGCGTGACGTCGGTGGCGTACGCGACGGAGACCCGGTCCCGGCATGTCTCCGGCAGCCACCTCAAGGACCACTGCGACATCGTCCTCGACTCCAAGATCGCCCTGGGCGACGCCGAGCTGACCGCCGAGGGCATCGAGGCACCTTTCGCACCCGCGTCGACGGTCGTCACCAGCGCGTTGATGCAGGCGACGATGGCGGCCGCCGCGGGCGAGCTGGTCGAACGCGGCATCGAACCGCCACTGCTGCGGTCCGGCAACGTCGATGGCGGTCATGAGTGGAACGGGCGCGTGATGGAGGAGTACGCGGACCGGATCTTCTACCGCCGCTGAGCCGGGTCACCCACCGCCGCTGAGCCGGGTCTCCACCGCCGTGCCACAGAGGCACCGGATGCGGCTCGCCCATTTCCGGAGCCACGAGGGTTTTCTGGACCCTCGAGGCTTCCGGAGCCACGGGAGCTTTCCGGAACCGCGCGGGCTTTCCGTAACCGCGAGTGCCGGAACCGGCGAGTGGGCTAGTCCCCCCGCACCCCGGCCAGATCCAGCGCCGACGCCACCCGCATGGCGACACTCTCCGCGTATTCCGCGTCCGGGCGCTCGAACGCGGGCCGGTTCGCAGCCCGCAGGAACGTCAGCACACCCAGCGTGCGCCCACGGCTGCGCAGGACCGTGCACAGCGCGTGGACCGCGTCACGGGGCCACTGGCGCTCCGCCGCCCACGCCTCCGCGCCCCCGGCGCCACCGCCCGCACTCGCCCGGACGGAGCCGATACGGTCCATCGCCTGCAGCGCCGGATGGCCCTGCGGATACCGCAGCGGGATCCCCGCCCCTGCGACCCGCGCGACCGGCCCCGGCGCCCCGGAGGGCGTCGCGGCGGTCCGCACCAGCCGCGCCCCGCGCTCCGACACCACATCGACCAGCGCATGGTCCGCGAAACCGGCCAGCGCGAAGTCCACCTGCGCCGTCGCCGCCTCCATCGGGTCCTCGCACTCCGCCGCGGCCCGCGCGGCCCGGTGCAGCTGACTGAACCGGAACCGCAGCCGGTCCGCCTCCTGCTCCGCGAGCTTCGCCTCCGTCACGTCCTGGAACAGCCAGCCCACACCCAGCGGCACCGGCTCCTCCGCCAGCGGCGACGCCAGCCGAAGGAACCCGCTGCGCAAGCAACGCCTGCGCTCGCCCTCGTCCGTCCGCACCGTCACCCACAGCTCGGCGAGCGCCCCCGGTGCACCGTCGGCGAGCACATGGTGCAGCGCGCCCTCCAGCTCCTCCACGCCCTGCACGATCAGCTCTCCGAGCGGCCGGCCCAGAGGCGTCGTACGCCCGGACCCCAGCATCCGTGCGGCATGCCCGTTGACGACGGTCGGCCGCAGATCCACGTCCACCAGTACGACGCCCCATGACGCGTCCTCGAACAGCGCCTCGCTCAGCGCGATCGACCGCTCCAGGTCGATCTGCGCATGCACCTCGCTGAACGCGCAGTACACCCCGGCCGGCTTCCCGTCCGCCCCGCGCACCCCCGCCGACTGCGTCCGTACGAGCACCCGCCCGCCGTCCTTGCGCAGCAGCGCGAACTCGTGCACCTGCCGCCCCGGCGCGTGCATCGCGGCCATCAACCGCCCCTGCACCTCGTCCGCGTCCGCGGTCCGCACCGCCCACCCCGCGAACCCGCGCCGCCCGACGGCCTCCTCCGGAGACCAGCCGAGAATCCGCTCGGCCTCCCGGTTCCAATGCGTGATCACACCGTCCGCGTCGAAGGCGCACAGCGCCGCGTCCATCCCGTCCAGCAACGCGGCAAGCAGATCCGACCCGGGCCCATCCCGCTCCGGCCCGTCCCGCTCCGGCTCGTCCGGACCCAGCGCGCTCGTGGTCTCACTCCTCGAAGCACTCATCCTGGCACCCCCTGCAGGACGTGTCCCTGTACGCCGGTGCCGCACCGCCCGCGGCACCCCCCGATCATTCAACTGGAACGTGACGCAGGACACACGAATTTCCCGGAAATCGTTGCCGCTCGAAAAAGGGGTTGAGCCGGGCTCCGGAGGTTCCTAGTGTGTGTCGCACGACGAAAGGAGGTGATCCGGAAGTGATTTCTTACCGGACGATCGAGGTGGCTGCGGGCTGAAGGCCTGCTGTCGCACTCTGTGCACCTTAGGCAGGTCATCTGCCGAAATCCCAAGCAGTCACCGACCCGCGGGCTCGCCGGTACGTCCGGCCGGCTTCCTCTTCGGAGGAGACCAGAGCCCGCGGGTTCCTGCGTTTCCGGGCGCTTCCCGGGCGCTTCCCCTGCACTTCCGCTGTGTTTTCCGCCGCCGAACGCGACCTCGGAGCACGCGTCAGGGTGCCAGCCGCTCCACGCGCCACCCGGCGGGCGCCTCGGTCGTACGTACGTACCGCAGCCGGTCGTGCAGCCGGTTCTCGTGGCCCTGCCAGAACTCGACCGTCTCCGGCGTGACCCGGTAGCCGCCCCACTCCGGCGGGACCGGGACCTGCTCGCCGGCCGGGTAGCGGGCCCACAGTTCCTCGTAGGCGCGCAGGAGGTGTGCGCGGGAGGGGATGACGGAGGACTGGGCGCTGGCCCAGGCGCCGAGCTGCGAGCCGTGCGGGCGGGTGCGGAAGTAGGCGGCGGTTTCGTCGCGGCCGACGCGGGTCGCCGTGCCGGTGACGATGACCTGGCGGGCCAGCTGGTGCCAGGGGAAGAGCAGCGAGACGAACGGGTTGGCGTCGAGTTCGCGGCCCTTGCGCGAGGTGTAGTTCGTGTAGAAGACGAAGCCTCGGTCGTCGAAGTGCTTGAGCAGCACGGTGCGGGACGAGGGGCGGCCTTCGGGGGTGGCCGTGGAGACGATCATGGCGTTCGGCTCGTGGAGGTGGCCGGCCGCGGCGTCTTTGAACCAGTGGACGAACTGTTCCATCGGCTCGGCGGGGAGGTCCGCCTCGGCGAGGGGCGTCGAGCGGTACTGCTCGCGCATGGCGGCGGGGTCGAGGGCGTCGGTCACGGGGGCCATCCTGCCCTAGGGCCCGTCTGCCTGATCAGGCTGGATCAGTGAGCGGGGTCCTGCCGGGCCCGTCCTCGGGACACGCCCGCAGGACACCTCGTGGCGGCCGAGTCTGCCCGGCACCGAGTGCCTCTAATCCTTCGCGACCGGAACGGCGCAGTGTGCCGGATGTCACGCTTCCCCGCACCAGTGGAACCCGCCAAAATCATGCGCTGGGCCGCTGTGGCCTCCCTACGACGCGGATGGGGTGACTACCCGCCGCACGGGGCATCACCGGGGTGACCGATTCGGCACAACCGATCAGGTCCGACCACCGGGACGACCCGACCGAACTCACGAGGAGCCGCCTGATGTCCGACTTCGTACCCGGACTCGAAGGAGTCGTCGCGTTCGAGACGGAGATCGCCGAACCCGACAAGGAGGGCGGCGCGCTCCGCTACCGAGGTGTCGACATCGAGGATCTCGTCGGTCACGTCTCGTTCGGAAATGTGTGGGGGCTGCTGGTCGACGGGGCGTTCAACCCCGGTCTGCCGGCTGCCGAGCCGTTCCCGATCCCGGTGCACTCCGGTGACATCCGCGTCGACGTCCAGTCGGCGCTGGCGATGCTCGCTCCCGTCTGGGGGCTGAGGCCGCTCCTCGACATCGACGAGGCACAGGCGCGCGACGATCTCGCCCGGGCCGCGGTGATGGCGCTGTCGTACGTGGCACAGAGTGCTCGTGGGCAGGGTCTGCCGATGGTGCCGCAGCGGGAGATCGACAAGGCGAAGTCGGTCGTCGAGCGGTTCATGATCCGCTGGCGCGGTGAGCCGGACCCGAAACATGTCAAGGCCGTCGACGCCTACTGGACGTCGGCCGCCGAGCACGGCATGAACGCCTCGACGTTCACGGCCCGCGTGATCGCCTCGACCGGCGCCGATGTCGCGGCCGCCCTGTCGGGCGCGGTCGGCGCCATGTCCGGTCCGCTGCACGGCGGCGCGCCCTCCCGAGTCCTCGGCATGATCGAGGAGATCGAGCGGACGGGCGACGCGACGGCCTACGTGAAGCGGGCGCTGGACAACGGCGAGCGGCTGATGGGCTTCGGCCACCGTGTGTACCGGGCCGAGGACCCGCGAGCCCGCGTGCTGCGGCGCACGGCGAAGGAGCTGGGCGCGCCGCGCTTCGAGATCGCGGAGGCGCTGGAGAAGGCCGCGCTGGAAGAACTGCACAACCGCCGTCCGGACCGGGTCCTGGCGACGAACGTGGAGTTCTGGGCGGCGATCATGCTGGACTTCGCGGAGGTCCCGGCGCACATGTTCACCTCGATGTTCACCTGCGCCCGTACGGCCGGCTGGTCGGCGCACATCCTCGAGCAGAAGCGCACCGGGCGGTTGGTGCGCCCGTCCGCCCGGTACATCGGTCCGGGGTCCCGCGACCCGCGCGAGATCGAGGGGTACGCGGACATCTCGGAGTGATCCGCGCCCGGCCCCGCGCTACGCCGCCCGCTCCACCAGCTGTGCATGGTGGCGGGCGGCGACCAGCGGATGCGCCCGCAGCTTGCCCTTGAGCTCGTTGCGTCCGTACTCGGCGAACAGCGGATTCGCCGGGTCCGCGGTCACTCCGGGGGCGTCCGCCGCGTACGGGAACGGCAGCGGGGCGATCCGCGCGTCCAGGCGCGGGTTGTAGAAGAACGGCACCGAGTAGCGCTCGGTCGCGCCGGGCGGGCTGACCACCCGGTGGTTGGTGGCGAGCAGATAGCCGTTGGTGGCGACCTCCAGCAGCTCGCCGAGGTTGACGACGAACGCGCCGGGCAGCGGCGGCACGTCGTGGAAGGCGCCGTCCTCGCGCTGCACCTGGAGACCGCCGATCCGGTCCTGGTGCAGCAGGGTCAGGAAGCCGTAGTCCTTGTGGGCGCCGACGCCCTGGCCGACGGCCTGGCCGGACCTGCCCGGTGCGCTTCCCGGGTAGCGGACGAGCTTGAGGTGCAGATGCGCCCGGTCGCCGAAGACGTCGTCGTAGAAGTCCGGCGGCGCGCCGATCGCCGCGAGGAGCTCGTGGAGGAGCTTTTCGGCGACCGCGCTGAGCCGGTCGATCCAGGCGAGCGCGGCGGTACGCAGCCCGGGCAGCGCGGCCGGCCACTGGTTGGGGCCCTCCAGCCACCAGTACGCCGGCTCGTCCGGTCCGGGTATGTGTGCGGGCCGCTCGGCGCCGATGTCGAGCTGGTCGCGCCAGTCGCGGCTGCCGCCGGTGCGCTCGTCGCCGATGCGCGTGTAGCCGCGGAAGTGCGGTGAGTTGACGTTGTCGATGGAGAGCCGGTCCGCCTCGGGGAGGGCGAAGAAGGCCCGCATCGCGCCCATCAGTGCGTCGGTCTCGGCCTCGGTGACGCCGTGCCCGGTCAGCTGGAAGAAGCCGACGTCATGGGCGGCGCTGTGGAGCCGGGCGTGCAGCTCCGCGCGGGCGGCGGGGCCGCGGTCCGCCGCGGAGAGATCGATGACCGGAAGCTGCGCGTAGGGCTCCGGGGCCGACTGCTTCGAGATCGGCTGCTTCGAGGCCGACTGCTTCGAGATCGACTGCGAGGAATTCTGCGAGTGAGACATGGGTGCGTCCGCTGTGTCTGGTCCCGGTCGCGGGTCCCGGTGATGACCGGGTACTCGTACCGCCGTCCGCCTGGGTGGGGCGGGCCGGAGGGACCGGGTGGGGTGGAGTGGGGGCTTGCGTCAGACGGAAGCCCGACAGCCCATGCTCGTGACGCGGAGGAAGTCCACGTGGCGGCGGCGTACGAGCGGAAGCATGCGGAAAGGGTACGCCGGGAGTACGACAAATGGGGGTGGCCCAGCTCACACCGGGTCACCCCCGCAGGGCAGAGCGCGTCAGATACCCATGAGCCGGACTCGGTCTCCGCAGAGCCGGGCCATGTCATCGAGGTCGGACGTCATCATCACGACCGGGCCCGGCTGGCGCAGGGCCATCTCGGCGACGGTCGCGTCGACGGCGTACTTGTGGCCCCGCAGCCCTGTGTCCTTGAGCAGGCGGGCAGCGGCCTTGGCTGATGCCTCGGTGACGGGCGCCACCTTGACGCGCGACAGCAGATGGTTGAGGCGGGGCATGCTCACGCCCGCGTGCATGACCTCGATGATGGTGTTGGCGCAGATGACGAATTCCGTGCCGCGCCTGTCGAACGTGTCGAGGACCGCTTCGACCTTGCGGTCCTTCGTAATCCAGGCCGACAGCCCCTCGGCGTCGAGGACCAGGGTCTGGGCGGAGAAGCTCACGCCGCCCTCGCCGCCGGGTCGGCCGGAGCGTCGGCGAGCGCTGCGGCAATCTCGGCGCTCGCCGCGGCGAGCTCCTCCTCGGTGAAGGCGCCGTGCTCCTCCTGGTAGCGCTCGAATTCCTCTCTACGCAGTTCGTGCCTCAGCTGTCGAGCCACCGCCTCGGCCACATACGCCGACACGTTGTCCGTCAGCTTCTTCAGCGCCTCCACATCCTCGGTGGGGAGGGTCACCGTGATGCGCGTCGTCTCAGCCATGAGATGAGCGTACTGCAGAGCTGCATACCTCGGTATGCAGATACGTTTCACCCCAGCGATTCCTCAACCAATCGCCCCCACTGCGCCACCACGCGCCCCCGCCGCGCCCCGTCGTCCGTCAGCAGGTTCGCGAGCCCCAGCCCCCGCGCCATGTCCAGCAGTCCCTGGACCGTCTCCCGCACGCCCGGAACCGACTCGTCCGCGCCCAGCAGCTCAACGGCGATCCGGTGGGTCTCACGGCCCACCCGCGCCTCCAGTTCGGTGACCCGGCCCCGTAGCTGCTCCTCGTTGGAGGCCGCGACCCACAGATGCAGGGCGGCCCGGAAGAGCGGGCCGGTGTAGAGGTCGACGAGGGCCTCCACCACGGCCGCCCGGTTCTGCACCGGGAGGGCCCGCAGCGCGGAGGACCGCTCCTCCGCCACGTACTCGACCGCGGCCGTGAACAGGTCCTCCCTCGTCGGGAAGTGGTGCTGTGCCGCACCCCGCGAGACCCCGGCCCGCTCGGCGACCACCGAGACGGTCGAGCCCGCCCAGCCGCGTTCGGCGAGGCAGGCCACCGCGGCCTCCAGGAGCCGCTGCCGGGTGGCCCGGCTGCGGTCCTGCTTGGGCTCCTTGGCGGAGCCTGCGGGAGAGGTCACAACACCCATGCGGGATCCCGTCGTTCGAGGAAGGCGGTCATCCCCTCGCGCGCCTCCGCCGAGGCGAAGAGCGACGCCGAGCGCTGTACGAGATCCTCCGCGTCGCGGTCGAAGGTCTCCCGCACCCTAGCCGTGAGCAGCTGTTTCGTCGCGTCCAGGGCCTGCGGCGAGGCCTTGCGGAAGCCGTCGAGCACAGCTGCCAGGGCGGCGTCCACATCGTCGGCGACAGCCGTCACCAGTCCGGCGCGGGCCGCCTCGGCGGCGTCGAAGCGTTCACCGGTCAGGTAGTAGCGGGCCGCGGCGCGCGGCTCCAGGCGCGGCAGCAGCGGCAGTGAGATCACCGCGGGCGCCACCCCGATCCGTACCTCCGTGAACGCGAAGTCCGACGCGGACGACGCCACCGCGATGTCGCAGGCCCCGACGAGGCCGAGCCCGCCCGCCCGTACATGGCCCGCCACCCGCGCCACCACCGGCTTCGGCAGCTCGACGATCTGCCGGAGCAGCGCGACGAAGGTGTACGGGTTCGGCGGCTCCTTCAGGTCGGCGCCGGCGCTGAAGGTACCTCCGGTGTGGGTGAGGACGACGGCCCGTACGGCCGGGTCCTTCCCGCAGGCGGTCAGCGCGTCGGCCAGCTCGCCGACGAGCCGCGCCGACAGGGCGTTGCGGTTCGCGGGCGAGTCGAGCGTCAGCGTCGTGACGCCCCGCTCGGACGCGATGCTGATGAATGTCACGTGTTCTCCTTCTCCCGGTTCCGCAGTTCGCGGCGGAGGATCTTCCCCGACGCGGCCCGCGGTACTCCGGCGATGAATTCGACGCGGCGGATCTTCTTGTACGGGGCGACGCGCTCGGCGACGAACGCGAGGACGTCGTCCCCCGACAGGCCGGTCGCGGCCGGCTGCCGTACCACGTACGCCTTCGGGACCTCGTTGCCGTCGGCGTCGTACACGCCGATCACCGCCGCGTCGGCGATGCCCTCGTGGGTGAGGAGCAGGGCTTCCAGCTCGGCCGGGGCGACCTGGAAGCCCTTGTACTTGATGAGTTCCTTGACCCGGTCGACGACGAACAGCCAGCCGTCCTCGTCGACGCGCCCGACGTCGCCGGTGTGCACCCAGCCGTCGGCGTCGATCATGTCGGCGGTGGCTTCGGGGCGGCCGAGGTACCCCTTCATGACCTGTGGGCCGCGGATCGCGATCTCGCCCTCCTCGCCGGGGGCGGCGTCCCGGCCCAGGTCGTCGAGCGCCAGGATCCGCATCTCGGTGCTCGGGAGGAGCTTCCCGACGGCGCCCGGCGGCGGGTTCGAGGCGTCCAGCGGCACGACGTGGGTGCCGGGTGACAGCTCCGTCATGCCGTACGCCTGCCGTACCGGCGGCAGCTTCAGCCGGGCCGAGCAGGCCTGGGCGAGCTGCGCGTCGAGCGGGGCCGCGGCGCTGACGACGTACTCCAGCGACGACAGGTCGTACTTGGCGACCGCCGGGTGCTTGGCGAGGGCGAGGACGATCGGCGGGGCGACGTACAGGCCGTTGATGCGGTGCTTCTCTATCGCCGCCAGGAACTGGTCGAGGTCGAAACGGGGCAGGACGACGACGGTGGCGCCCCTGCGCAGCGGGGCGTTCATCAGCGCGGTGAGGCCATATATGTGAAAGAAGGGCAGAACGGCCAGAATCCGGTCGCCGTGCCTCATCGGAAGCACCGGCTCCAGCTGGGCCAGGTTGGTGGCGATGGAGCGGTGCGTGAGCATGACGCCCTTGGGGACGCCCGTGGTGCCGGAGGAGTACGGGAGCGCGGCGATGTCCTCGGCCGGATCGATGGCGAGGTCGGGTTCGGGAGCGGTGGAGCCGAGCATCGTGAGGAGGGAGCGGTGCCCGTCGGCCTGGTCGCAGACGAATATTTCCTCGATGCCGCCGACGAGTTCCGCGGCGCGGCGGGCCACTTCCAGGAGCGGGGAGACGGTGACGATCCAGCGGGCGGAGGAGTCACGGAGCTGCTTGGCGAACTCCTCCGCCGTGGCGAGCGGATGGACGGTGGTGACGGACGCGCCGGCGCGGGTGGCGCCGTAGAAGACCGTCGGGTAGGCGACCGTGTTGGGACTGTGCAGGGCGAGGACGTCGCCCTTGCGTACGCCGGCGTCGGCGAGCGCGGCGGCGACACGGCGATGGAACGTGTCGAGCTGTGCGTACGTGATCGTCGTTTCGCCCGCCCCGTCGATCAGGGCGAGGGTGTCGCCGTAGTCGGCCGCCCTGCCCAGAACGGCTTCGTGGATGGGCAGGGAGACGGTCGGGACATCTGCGTACTCGCTGTGCATCACCATGACGGCCCCTTCACGGTTGAGTCGTGGTCGCCAGAATCGCGTCTGTCAGTACGACTTGGGGAGACCCAGGGACTGATGGGATACGTAGTTGAGGATCATCTCCCGGCTGACCGGGGCGACCCGGGCGACCCGGGCGGCGGTGATCAGCGCGGCGAGACCGTACTCGCGGGTGAGGCCGTTCCCGCCGAGGGTGTGCACGGACTGGTCGACGGCCTTCACACAGGCCTCGGCGGCGGCGTACTTGGCCATGTTGGCCGCCTCGCCCGCGCCCATGTCGTCGCCCGCGTCGTACAGCGCGGCGGCCTTCTGCATCATCAGACGGGCGAGTTCGAGCTCGATGTGGGCCTGGGCGAGGGGGTGGGCGATGGCCTGGTGGGCACCGATCGGGTCCTTCCAGACCTGGCGGTCCTTCGCGTAGTCGACGGCGCGGGCCAGGGCGTAGCGGCCCATGCCGATCGCGAAGGCGGCGGTCATGATCCGCTCGGGGTTGAGCCCCGCGAACAGCTGCAGCAGGCCCGCGTCCTCGTCGCCGACGAGCGCGTCCGCAGGCAGTGCCACATCGTCGAGGACCAGCTCGAACTGCTTCTCCTGAGCGTGCAGTTCCATGTCGATCTGCGAGCGGGTGAAGCCGGGGGCGTCGCGCGGAACGATGAACAGGCAGGGCTTGAGACGGCCCGTGCGAGCGTCCTCGGTGCGGCCGACGACGAGGGTCGCGTCGGCGATGTCGACGCCGGAGATGAAGACCTTGCGGCCGGTCAGGAGCCAGCCGCCGTCCTCGGTCCGCCGCGCCGTGGTCGTGATCCGGTGGGAGTTCGACCCGGCGTCGGGCTCGGTGATGCCGAAGGCCATGGTGCGGGTGCCGTCGGCGAGCCCCGGCAGCCAGGCCCGCTTCTGTCCCTCGGTGCCGAAGCGGGCGATGACGGTGCCGCAGATGGCGGGCGAGACGACCATCATCAGCAGGGGACATCCGGCCGCGCCCAGCTCCTCCAGGACTATGGACAGCTCGGCCATGCCGCCGCCTCCGCCGCCGTGCTCCTCGGGCAGGTTGACCCCGAGGTACCCGAGCTTGGCGGCCTCGGACCACAGTGCCTCGCGGTCGTGGCCGCGCCCGTGCCGGTGCCCGAGCGCGGACACGGCGGCGCGCAGTGCGGTGTGCTCTTCGCTCTCGATGACGCTGTTCATGAGGTCTCGTCCTCCTGTGTGACTACGCCATTGCTTCGTAGGCCGTTGCTTCGTACGCCGTTACTTCGTTTCCGCGATCACTTCGTTGACGACGGCGAGCAGGGCACCGACCTCGACCTGACGGCCGGGGGCGGCGTGGAGCGCGGTGAGCGTGCCGGAGGCGGGAGCGCAGATCCGGTGCTCCATCTTCATCGCCTCCAGCCAGATGAGCGGCTGCCCTGCGGCGACGTCCGCGCCGGGCGCCAGCCCCTCGGCGACCCGCACGACCGTGCCGGGCATGGGCGCGAGCAGGGAGCCCGGCTCGCGCTGGGCGGTGGGGTCGGGGAAGCGGGGCAGCGCGGTCAGGACCGTGTTGCCGACGAACACCCGGTCGTCGTGCACGGCGACCTCGAACTTCCTCCGCACTCCGTCCACTTCGAGCACGACCAGTCCGGGGTCCGCGTGTACGACGACGACACCGTCGGCCGCGAGGCCGCTCCTGGTGTGGCGGTAGTGGATCTCGTGCTCGGTGCCGTCGGCCTCCGTGCGGTAGCGCTTGGTCTGCGGCTGGGAGTGCAGATTGCGCCAGCCGCCGAACCGGGAGCGGCCGTGGGCGTCAGCGAGCGCGGCGGCCAGTGGCGCGTACGGCTCCGGCGCCGCGCCCGTCAGCTCCGCCAGATGACGGTCGTAGAAGCCGGTGTCCAGCCGGGCGGCGGCGAAGTCCGGGTGCCGCAGGGACCGTACGAGCAGCTCCCGGTTGGTGACCGGGCCGTGCACGCGGGCCCGGTCCAGCGCGCCCGTGAGCTTGCGCACCGCCTCCGCGCGGGTGGGCGCCCACGCGACCGCCTTGGCCAGCATCGGGTCGTAGTGCACCCCGATCGTGTCGCCGTCCGCGTACCCGGTGTCCAGCCGTACGCCCGGTACGGAGAGATGGTGCAGGGTGCCGGTCTGCGGGGCCCAGTCGCGCGCCGGGTCCTCGGCGTAGAGGCGGGCCTCGACGGCGTGGCCGTGCGCGGCCGGCGGGTCGGCGGGCAGGGACGCGCCCTCCGCGACCCGGATCTGCAGGGCGACGAGATCGATGCCGAACACGGCCTCGGTGACCGGGTGCTCGACCTGGAGGCGGGTGTTCATCTCCAGGAAGTGGGCCCGGTCGCCGACGACCAGGAACTCCACCGTGCCCGCGCCCCGGTAGTCCGTCGCGCGGGCCGCGCGGACCGCCATCTCGTGCAGGGTGGCGGTGAGCTCCGGGCCCAGTCCGGGGGCCGGGGCCTCCTCGATGACCTTCTGGTGGCGGCGCTGCAGGGAGCAGTCGCGGGTGCCCAGCGCCCAGACCGTGCCGTGCGCGTCGGCCACGATCTGCACCTCGACATGCCGGCCGCCCTCCACGTACGGCTCGACGAAGACCTCGCCGTCGCCGAACGCGCTCAGCGCCTCGGCCCGCGCGGCCGCCAGCTCGCCGGTGAGGTCGCCGAGTTCCCGCACGATCCGCATCCCGCGCCCGCCGCCGCCCGCCGCGGCCTTGACCAGGACCGGCAGATCGTCCTCGGTGATGTCGACGTCGCTGAGGGGCGCGACCCCCATGAGTTCCTTCGCGCGCGTCTTGGACGCCATCGCCTCGATGGCGGACGGGGGCGGGCCGATCCAGACCAGGCCGGCGTCGATGACCTCCCGCGCGAAGTCGGCGTTCTCGGAGAGGAATCCGTACCCGGGATGCACGGCGTCCGCACCCGCCGCGAGCGCGGCCTTCACGATCAGGTCCCCGCGTAGATAGGTCTCGGCCGGGGCGGCGCCCGGCAGACGTACGGCGGTGTCGGCCTCCCTCACGTGCAGGGCCTGGGCGTCCGGGTCCGAGTACACCGCGACCGTGGCGATGCCCAGCTCACGGCAGGTGCGGAAGACCCGGCAGGCGATCTCGCCCCGGTTGGCGACAAGGACTGAGCTGATCACTTGGGGGACCTCACATCCTGAAGACGCCGAAGCCGCCGCGCGCGCCTTCGACCGGGACCGTGTGGATGGCGGACAGACAGAGGCCGAGGACCGTGCGCGTGTCGCGCGGGTCGATGACCCCGTCGTCGTACAGCCGCCCGGACAGGAACATCGGCAGCGACTCCGTCTCGATCTGCTGCTCGACCATCGCGCGCAGGGCGGCGTCGGCCTCGTCGTCGTAGGGCTGTCCCTTCGCGGCGGCGGAGGCACGCGCGACGATGGACAGGACACCGGCGAGCTGCTGCGGTCCCATGACGGCGGACTTGGCACTGGGCCAGGCGAAGAGGAAGCGCGGGTCGTACGCCCGCCCGCACATGCCGTAGTGCCCGGCGCCGTAGCTGGCCCCCATCAGGACGGACAGATGCGGCACCTTCGAGTTCGACACCGCGTTGATCATCATCGCGCCGTGCTTGATGATGCCGCCCTGCTCGTACTCCTTGCCGACCATGTATCCGGTGGTGTTGTGGAGGAAGAGAAGCGGGATGTCTCGCTGGTTTGCGAGCTGGATGAACTGGGCGGCCTTCTGTGACTCGGCGCTGAACAGCACGCCCTGCGCGTTGGCGAGGATGCCGACGGGGTAGCCGTGCAGCCGGGCCCACCCGGTGACCAGGCTCGTCCCGTACAGGGGCTTGAACTCGTCGAAGTCCGAGCCGTCCACGATCCGGGCGATCACCTCGCGCGGGTCGAACGGGGTCTTGAGGTCCTCGGGGACGATGCCGAGCAGCTCCTCCACGTCGTACTTCGGCGGCTCGGCCGGGGCGGCCGGATCGGGGAGCGCCTTGCGGTGGTTGAGCCGGGCGACGATACGGCGGGCGTGGCGCAGCGCGTCGTGCTCGTCGACCGCGTAGTGATCGGCGAGGCCGGAGGTACGGGCGTGCATCTCGGCGCCGCCGAGAGACTCGTCGTCGCTTTCCTCACCGGTGGCCATCTTCACGAGCGGCGGGCCGCCGAGGAAGACCTTGGACCGTTCCTTGATCATGACGGTGTGGTCGGACATCCCGGGGACGTAGGCCCCGCCGGCCGTCGAGTTCCCGAAGACGACGGCGATGGTGGGGATTCCGGCGGCGGAGAGCCGGGTGAGGTCGCGGAACAGCGCCCCGCCGGGGATGAAGATCTCCTTCTGGGAGGGGAGATCGGCACCGCCGGACTCGACGAGGCTGATGACGGGCAGCCGGTTGGCGAACGCGATCTCGTTCGCCCGCAGGGCCTTCTTCAGCGTCCAGGGGTTGCTGGCTCCGCCGCGTACGGTCGGATCGTTCGCAGTGATCAGGCACTCGACGCCCTCGACCGTGCCGATGCCGGTCACCATCGACGCACCGACGGGGTAGTCGCTCCCCCACGCGGCGAGCGGCGACAGCTCCAGGAACGGGGTGTCCGGATCGAGCAGCAGCTCGATCCGCTCGCGAGCGAGCAGCTTCCCGCGCCTGCGATGGCGCTCGACGTACTTCTCGCCGCCGCCGGCGAGCGCTTTGGCGTGCTCGGCGTCGAGCGCGTCCAGCCTGGCGAGCATGGCGGCGCGATGTGCGGCGAAGTCGGGGGAGGCCGGGTCGAGCGCGCTGGCGAGAACGGTCATGGGTTCACCTCCGGTGTGGGAGTGGGGGTGGGGTTGGGGGTGGGGTGGTGCGGGTTCGGGGGCGGGGGCGGGAGCCGCTGCGCGGGCCGGGGGGAAACTCACCCGGCGCCGTCACAGCAGCACCTCCGGTACGTCGACATGCCGCGCCCGCAGCCACTCCCCCAGCCCCTTCCCCTGCGGATCGAAGCGGGCCTGGGCGGCGACGCCCTCGCCCAGCAGCCCGGTGACGACGAAGTTCAGCGCCCGCAGGTTCGGCAGGACGTGCCGTACGACGGTCAAGCCGTCCGTCTCCGGCAGGAGTTCGCGGAAGCGGTCCACGGTCAGCTCGTGGGCGAGCCACCGCCACGCCTCCTCCGTCCGCACCCACACCCCCACGTTCGCGTCCCCGCCCTTGTCGCCGCTGCGGGCGCCCGCGACGCGCCCGAGGGCCGCGCGGCGAACGGGGCCGCCGGCGGGCAACGGCTCCGGCAGGGGCGGGCCCGGGACCGGCTCCAGGGCGCGGGTACGCCCAGCCGCGGGCACCGTCACCCGCCGGCCGTCCGGCAGCACCGCGACATGCTCGACCGATGCCGCGTCCACGTACGCCGCCTCGAACACCCCGTACGGGGCGCCCTTCCCCGGCGGGGCCGTCACATGGAACCCCGGGTAGCTGCCGAGCGCGAGCTCGATCGCCGCGCCGCTGACGACCCGCCCCACGGCCTGCGCGTCCCGGTCCCGGACCACCAGCCGCAGCAGCGCGCTCGCCGTCTCCTCCGTGTCCGCGTCGGGACTGTCGGTGCGGGCCAGCTCCCAGCGGACCTCCTCGGGCCGGGACTTGGCCCGTACGAAGGCGTCCTCGACCTGCCCCCGCACCAGCTCCGCCTTGGCCTCGATGTCGAGGCCGGTCAGGACGAACACGACCTCGTTGCGCCAGCCGCCGAGCCGGCTGAGGCCGGTCTTGAGCGTGGGTGGCGGGGCCTCGCCCCGTACCCCCGTGACCCGGACGCGGTCCGGCCCGTCCTGTGTCAGTCGTACGGAGTCGAGGCGGGCGGTGACGTCAGGACCGGCGTAGCGGGCACCGCCCGTCTCGTACAGCAGCTGTGCGGTGACCGTGCCCGTGTCCACGACGCCGCCGGTGCCGTCCTGCTTGGTGATGACGGAGCTGCCGTCGGCGTACAGCTCGGCGACCGGGAAGCCGGGCCGGCGTACGTCACGGCCCTTGAAGAACGCGTAGTTGCCGCCGGTCGCCTGCGTTCCGCACTCCAGCACATGCCCGGCGACGACCGCCCCCGCGAGCGCGTCGTGGTCCTCCGGGCCCCAGCCGAAGTGCCACTGCGCGGGCCCGGTGACGAGCGCCGCGTCCGTGACGCGCCCGGTGACGACGACGTCCGCGCCGGCCCGCAGGCATTCGGCGATCCCGGCGCCGCCGAGGTAGGCGTGCGCGGCGAGCGCGTCCGGGAAGCGGGCGGCGAGATCGTCGCCCTCGACGTGCGCGACCCGCACGGGCACGCCGACGCGAGCCGCCAGCTCGCGCACGGCGTCCGCGAGTCCCGCCGGGTTGAGCCCGCCGGCGTTGGCGACGATCCGCACGCCGCGTTCATGGGCGAGCCCGAGGCAGTCCTCCAGCTGTCGCAGGAAGGTCTTGGCGTAGCCGAGGCGCGGGTCCTTCGCCCGGTCGCGGCCGAGGATGAGCATCGTGAGCTCGGCGAGGTAGTCACCGGTGAGGACGTCGAGTGTGCCGCCGGTGAGCATGTCGCGCATCGCGTCGAAGCGGTCGCCGTAGAAGCCGGAGGCGTTGCCGATCCTCAACGGATCGGTCCTCAACGGGTCGGTCGTCGCGTCGGTCGTCGCGTCGGTCGTCGGATCGGTCGTCGCGTCGGTCGCCGGGTCGGTCGTCAACGGGCTCAGGGGGTCCATGTCAGGCCCCCTTGGGCGCGCGCCCGGCACCGGCCGGGCCGGCGAAGGCCTGGGCGATGTCCAGCCACCGGTCGGCATCGGTGCCCTCCGCCCGTACGGCGAGGTCGTCGCGATGGGCGCGCTGGGTCACCAGCAGGCAGAAGTCCAGCAGCGGGCCGGTGACGCGCTGGTCGGCGTCCTCGGGCCCGTACGCCCAGGCCTCGCCGTCCGGAGCGGCCAGCTCGACCCGGAACTCGGCGGCGGGCGGTTCGAGACCGCGTACGGCATAGGCGTAGTCGCGGGCCCGTACGCCGATGTGTGCGACGTGCCGCAGCCGGGCGGTGGGTTCGCGTACGGCGCCGAGGGCGTCGGCGACGTCCTGGCCGTGGGCCCAGGTCTCCATGAGCCGCGCCGTCGCCATCGACATGGCGCTCATCGGTGGCCCGTACCAGGGGAAGCGGGCGCCGGGGGGCGCGGTGCGCAGGGCCTGCTGGAGCCGGTCACGGCCGGCGCGCCAGCGCCTCAGCAGCTCGTTCGGCGGCTGTGCGGCGCCCGCTTCCGCGGCCTGGTCGACGAAGGTGTCGGGCTCGGCGAGGGCCTTCTCGACCTCCTTGCCGAACTCGTCGGCGTCCGTGACGGCGAGCAGCGCGACGTCGTCGGTCCAGGCGAGGTGGGCGATCTGATGGGCGACGGTCCAGCCGGCGGCGGGTGTCGCCGCGGCCCACCGCTCCTCGCTCAACTCGCCGACGAGCCGGTCGAGTTCTTCGCTCTCCGCGCGCAAGTCGTCGAGCACGGCGGCAGGGTCGGACACGGTGCGCTCCCCTCGGGACACGGCGGTGTGTCCCGGAGCATGGCAGCGCGCGAAGAAACAAGCAAGCGTGCTTGCTTTACTTTTCGGCCAGGTTCACGGGGCGGAGGCCGGGACAGCGAGGCGACGGAGAGGCGGGCCGACGGGGAGGCGGGGCGACGGGGCAACGCCCAGGACTTCGGGCGACGGGATGCCGGGGAGGACCCGCCGGACGGAGGCCCGCGCGGACGCGCCGGACGGAGACCGGGACCAGCCGACCCGCAAGGCGGCACCCACCCGGGCGGATCACTTCGCCCGGGCGCGC
Organism: Streptomyces sp. NPDC043870; assembly: GCF_056435785.1. Taxonomy (NCBI): domain Bacteria; kingdom Bacillati; phylum Actinomycetota; class Actinomycetes; order Kitasatosporales; family Streptomycetaceae; genus Streptomyces; species Streptomyces sp. NPDC043870. The sequence continues at coordinate 10,180 of NZ_JBWKDT010000057.1, read as the reverse complement.
CCCACCTGAGTCCGCACCGCACCCATGCTCGCCGCGACGACCAGCGCGATCGCCAGCGCATCGGCCGCGGACAGGGCCTGGTGCAGCACGAGGAATCCGGCGGTCGCGGCGATCGCGGGCTCCAGGCTCATCAGGACGGCGAAGGTCGACGCGGGCAGCCGGCGCAGCGCGAGCAGTTCCAGCGTGTACGGCAGGACGGACGACATCAGCGCGACCGCGAGCCCGAGCCCGATCGTGGACGGCACGAGCAGCTTGTCGCCCGCCTCGACCACACCGAAGGGCAGACTGAGGAGCGCACCGACGGCCATGGCGAGGGCGAGCCCGTCGGCCTGCGGGAAGCGGCGTCCGGTACGGGCACTGAAGACGATGTACGTGGCCCACATCGCGCCCGCGCCGAGGGCGAACGCCGCACCGACCGGGTCGAGCCGGTCGAAGCCTCCGCCACTCAGCAGCACGACACCGCCGAGCGCGAGACCCGCCCACACCAGGTTGATCAGCCGTCGCGACACGATGACGGAGAGCGCCAGCGGCCCGAGCACCTCCAGCGTGACGGCGGCGCCCAGCGGAATGCGGTCCGCGGACTGGTAGAAGAGCATGTTCATCCCGGCCATGGCTGCGCCGAAGGCGAGGACGGTGCCCCAGTCGGCGCGGGAGTGCCCGCGCAGCCGTGGCCGGCAGACCAGCAGGAGCACGACCGCGGCGAGGACGAGCCGCAGGGTGACCACGCCGAGCGCCCCGGCCCGCGGCATCAGCAGCACGGCCACGGCGGCGCCGAACTGTACGGAGAGCCCACCCGCGACGACGAGCGCGACGGGTCCGAGCGCGCCGGACCTGCGACCCGTACCGGCCTCCAGGGCGCCGGCCGCTTCCGGCACGGCAACGGCGGCCGTCGCCGCCTGCTCCGCACTGCGGGGGGTACTCACCAGTTCCTTCTCTCATCCATTCAAGTGAACTATAGGTTCAAAATACTGCACTGGAGGCTTATGGTCCACATTTACGCTACGGAACCCCGCGCCGCCCGTGAAATGCCTGGTGGGCTGCGGTTATGCTCCGCGCACATGAGCATCGAGCTGCGTCATCTCCGCTGCTTCCTCGCCATCGCGGAGGAGCGGAGCCTGACCAGGGCGGCCGCCGCACTGCACCTCACCCAGCCCGCCGTCTCCCGGACCCTCGCCGCGCTCGAACGGCACCTTCAGGTCCGCCTCGTCGACCGCTCCACCCACCATCTGGAGCTCACCCCAGAGGGCCGGGCGTTCCGCGACAAGGCCGCGGCGGCCGTCGCCGCTTTCGACGACGCCCTCGACCCGGAACGCCTGCACCAGCGGCCGCTGCGCCTCGGTCACGCCTGGTCCGCGTTCGGCCCGTACACCACGCCCCTGCTCCGCCGCTGGCAGCAGGAGCACCCGGACACCCCGCTGGAACTCCTCCGCATCGACGACCGCACGGCGGGCCTGGCGCGCGGCGAGGTCGACGCGGCGGTCCTGCGCGGCCCGGTCGACACCTCCGGCCTGGTGACCGCGCTCCTCTTCACGGAGCCCCGCGTCGCCGCCGTCACGTCCGACGGCCCCCTGGCCGGCCGCCCCCGCCTGACCCTCGCGGACCTGGCCGCGGGCCCCGTCGTCCTCAACACCGTCTCGGGCCTGACGACGCTCGACCTCTGGCCGGCGGAGTCCCGCCCCACCACCACCTTCACCGTCGCGAACACCGAAGACTGGCTCACGGCGATCGCGGCGGGTCGCGGCGCGGGCGCCTCGGCGGCCTCGACGGCGGAGATGTACCCCCACCCCGGAGTCACGTACCGTCCGCTCACCGACGCCCCGCCGGTCCCGGTCCTCCTGGCCTGGCGCGCGACGGCACCGCATCCGGCGCTGGGGGCGCTGACGGCGCTGGCGCGCGAGCTCAGCGCCCGGGGGTGACGGGCGAAGCCGCGCCCCCCAGAGGCTCGGAGGGTCACGCACTCGGGCGCTCATGCACTGAGGTGCTCACGTGCTCACTGCTCACGTGCTCACTGCTCACATGCGGCGGGTGAGCAACCTCTCGCCTCCCGCGCCGAGCACCAGGACGTTCCTGGCGACTCCGCCGTCGCCGACGGGGTCACCGTCCCACCAGTCGACGAAGACATCCGCGAGCGCCTGAACCTGAGCCGGACTCCGCGTCTGCTCCGCCAGCGTGTAGTCGGTGGACAGTTCGATGTCGTAGTCACGGTCAGTCAGCTGGACCGTCGCAAGAGTCCTGGCATGACGGGCCGACTCGTCCCCGGGGCTCCCGCCGGCCCAGGTGCGGAACTCCTCCAGCAGCCGGGCATCCTGGGTGCGGCGGGTCACTGGGCCGGTGGGAGGGTTCTCGGGGGCATGGGCAACTCCGTCCAGGCAACCCCGCACCCAGGCGCCGCGGTCGGCCTCGGCGGCGCGTCCGGCGGCCAGGGCCCGTCGCGTGCAGCCGCCCCAGACGGTTTCACGGATGGCGGCACCCTTCCCCGACGAGTCGTACACGGCCTTGCCCGCCCCGAGTCCGGCCCGGTACGCGGCCACGTGGGCGGGCTCGCTCGGACTCGGGGAAGCGGAGGCGTGCGCGGAGCCCCCGGAGCCCGGGAAGCCCGCGGAATCCCGGGAGCCGCACCCGGAGAGCGAGACGACCAACGCCGCCACGGCCACGGCGAGCGTCGTGCGCGTAACCCGATTCATCGTTCCCCCCATGTCACCAACGCATCGGCGAGGTACAGGCGACGCCTGCACCCGAGGAGAGCGGATCCACGGCCCTCGGGTTCATCGGAGCACCGAGGAGGGCGGCTTGTTCGCCGTCACTGGCACAGCAGCGAGGGCAGCGCGCATGTCGTCGAACACCACCGTGCCAGGGCCTTCCAGCCGGTCCGCCGAGGTCAGACCGCCGCAGTAGCCGAAGGCCGCGGCATGCCGTCGCAGTCGAAGATCACCAGTTGTGAGCAGCCTATGCACGGCGCCTGCCCAGTGGCCGAAGTCATTCCCTGCACACCGCCGCCGACGGACCGTCAGCCCTGCTGGCACGTACGACCCTTACTGCCTGGAACGACGCCCCGGAACCGCTTGTCGGTCACGCCGCGTCTGCGGTACAAACGCGCGACACACAGGGATGAGATTCGGCCACTCCCATGCCCGAACATCCCGAGAATTGACGTGCACACAACTATGTGGGGGGTTGTCATGCAGGGGCGCTGGGAGAAGCTGAAGCAGAGAGGCGGCATCAGCCTGTTCGTCATCGCGGTGGGGGTCGGGGTCTTCCTCTTCGTCGGGAGCGCCTCGCAGGCGCCGACCGGTTGGGGCGCCGCGTACGCCCTCGGCAAGCCCGTCACCGTCGAACTGCCCAACTCGTGCCGCATCGAGACCGTCGGCGACGGCAAGAGCACCGGCAAGTGCGAGGGGGCGAAGTGGACGGCCGACGGCGAAGCCCGCACCGGCACGCTGTATGCCCTCGGGGACGACATCGATCGCTCCGGGGACGGCGCCCTGACGTTCGCCGGTGAGGCGAAGGCCCTCGACGACCGGGCCTACGGCCGCCCCGAGACCTGGCTGACCATCGTCCACCTCGGCGCTCTCGGCGTGGCGGGCATCGGCGTGCTTGCGCTGCTCGGAAGCCTCGTATCGGTGCTGCTGCCGTCGCGCCGGGCTGCCTGACAGCCTGCGGCCCAGGGGATCAGGGGGGCGCCGTCGTGCGCCCCCTGTTTTTCGCTAGTCGCGGGGGAACTCGTCGGTGGAGAGGGTGAGACCGACGGGGGTGTTGGTGAGGTCGACGTCCGCGCCGAAGGCAACGGTCATCTCGACCACGTAGTCGCCGTCCTTGGGCTGGGTGTAGACGTGGCACCTGCCGACATAGGGGTCGGCGATGAGGTAGACGGGAACCTCGGCGGTGGCGTAGGCGGTCTTCTTGGGGCCGTAGTCGTTGGCCCCGGTGCCCTTGGAGATGACTTCCGCGACGAACACGACGTCCTCGTAGCGCCAGAGGCCCTTGACGTTCTTCTCGGCGCCCTCGGCGAGCAGTGTCACGTCGGTGGCGAAGCCGTTGAGGTGACCGGGGTAGTCGATCCGGACATCGGACTTGATCCGCTTCCGCGGATACTTCGCCCGGAGCTGCTCGATGATGTCCAGGATGATCTCCCAGTGTGTGTCCCGCTGCGGCGACATGTAGACGGCCCCCTCGACGATCTCGACCTTGTATCCCTCGGGGGCGGGCATCCGCTCGAGCGCCTCGAACATTTCGTCCAGGGTGCGCTCGTTGTCGCTCTCGGCCATGTCGATCCTGTCGGTCTCTACGACGGTCATCCTGGCGCTCCTCCCCGGCTGCCGCGTGGTCGCCTGCAGCCGCGCCCTTCAACGATACGTACGACCATGGCGACACGCCCGTGGCGAGAACTGGTCGAATATGCCGAAGTCATGAGCGGGTAGGGATTCGGTGTGGCACCGGCATTCACACAGCCCGGCCGAAGGGCGGGAAGGCCGGACGGCCACCACACACGCCACATACCGGGGGTTGTGGACTGACGGAACAATCGCTGCATGCACTCCATCGGAACTGACGGATCCGCAGCGACCGTGCCCGAGATCTGGAGACTGCCGTTCGAGCTGGCCTGGGAAGCGTTCCGTGCGGGCAGCCGTCCTGTGGGAGCTGTTCTGGTCGATGCCGCAGGCCACGTCGTCGCAAGGGCGCGCAACCGCAGCCAAGAGGCAACTGCCCCGCCCGGACAGCTCGGGGGCACCGCCATCGCGCACGCCGAGATCAATGTTCTCGCTCAACTGCCCTCACAGCGCCGGTACGAGGATCACCGGCTCTACACCACCCTCGAACCATGCCTGCTGTGCAGCAGCGCCCTCATCCACGCCCACGTCGGCACGGTCGTGTACGCCGCCCCCGACGCCCTGTGGCGCGGCATCGAGAACGTTCCGCAGGTCGGTGGCCTCATCGCGCGGCGCTGGGCACGCCGCGAGGGCCCCGTGGAAGGGCCCCTCGCCGTCTTCGGCGCGATGCTCATGGACGTCTGGGTTCTTCACCACGCCCCGTCCGCGGACGGACAACCCGTAGACCCCTGCCTCGCCAGGGCCAGACGCTGCCTCCAGACGCAGGGCTTCCTCGACGCACCGGACGTGCACGTGGCGTACCGGCTGGCATGGCCACACTTGGTGACGCAGACACCGGGCCCCGATGCGCCGTCCTGAGCCCTGCCCGGGACTCCCGGCGTTGCTCGGAGCCCTGCGTCGCTCATCGCGGCGTTGTCAGAGGGCTCTGCGATGGTGGGCCGCATGTCTGACGGGTCTGACGTGGTTGAGCTGGTGGAACGAGTCGACGAGCAGGATCGGACCTCTGCGGTGGTCAGCCGTAACGAGGCCGTCCGCCACGGCTGGCTGCACCGGATCGCCGTCACCGTGTGCCGCGATCGGGAGGGGCGGCTCCTCGTCCACCGCCGGTCGGAGCGCGCGGCACGGTTTCCGGGACGGTACGAGGTCGTGGTCGGTGGAGCCGTCAGCGCGGGCGAGTCCTATGAGGAGGCGGCCCGCCGGGAACTGGCCGAGGAGTTGGGCGTCCAGGTGCCGGTACGGTTCGTGGTCAAATTCCTGAACCGGAGCGGACTCAGCCCTCACTGGCTCGCCATCCACGAGGCGGTCGTTCCCACCGACGTGAGGCCTGACCTCGATGAGGTCGCGTGGCACGGCTGGCTGGCGGAGTCCGAGGTGAGCCGATTCATGGACCACCACCCGTTCACTCCGGACAGCCGGGAGGCGTTCAGCCGGTACGTCACCGCGGTCGAGTCGGCTTCCAAGCTCCTCCGGCCGGGCCCGACGTGTCAGTCGGGTGCGAACTCGTACCGCAGCTCGTAGAGATGGCCCGCCTTGACCATCACCGTCGCCTCGATGGGACATTCATGGTCGCTGTACACGACGCGCAGCGTACGGAGCACGGGCAGGTTTCCGGGGAGCAGGAGGGCGGCGCACTGTTCCTGCGTAGGGACCCGCGCCGAGACGTGGTCCACGCTGAGGCGCGGCGGGAAGCCGAGCTCGGCCAGGAGTACGGGTGTTCCGCCCTGGATCTTGCGGCGCTGCGTGATCGGCGTGCCGTTCACGATGTCGTTCGGGTAGTACGAGGCGACCAGCTCGGCGGGTTCGTCGTCGATGGTGAGGAGTTGGCGGCGCAGCACGGCTTCGGCTCCCTCGTCGAGGCCGAGCGCTGCCGAGACGTCCGCGGGCGGTACGACCTCCGCCACTTCCAGCAGTGTGCTCCGCGCCCGCGCACTGTTTCGCTCGGCCTCGGCAAGCCATCGGTACGGCTCCCCAGTGCCGGCCGGAGCCATGTACGCAGCCGGGCGCAGGGTCCGTTGCCGGTGCTCGCGTACGGTGACCGCCGCCCCGGCGCGCCCAACGACCAGCCGCTCGTCCTTGAGAAGCTGGAGCGCCTTCTGAACCGTGGCGCTGGACGCGTCGAAGCGTGCCTTGAGCCGCGCGGTCGAGGGAAGGCTGACACCCGGCGCCAGGTCACCGCTCATGATCTCGTCCCGCAGATCGGCGGCGATCCGCTCGTGCAGGGGGCGACGGTCGAACGCGTCGGTCTCGGTGCGGGGCACAGTCATCCGATCCTGATCTCGTAGCGCAGGCGCTGACGGTGGGCGGGCATGGTCATCAGATCGGCCTGGACAGGTCGGTTCCGGACGTCCTGGGTGAGCCGGGTCAGCCGCAGTACCGGCTCGTCCGGGCGGATGCAGAGCGTTTCGCACTCCTCGGCGCTGGGCATTCGAGCCGTCACGTCCTCGCGTACGCGTGCGCCGACGTACCCGAGCTCGGCAAGCAGCGTGACCGCCCCGCCCCGGATCTTGGCCGTGGCCGCCAGCCGAGTACCGCCGGCGATGTGAGCCGGGTAGTACGAATCGGCCAACTCACACGGCTCACCGTCGAGTTCGATAACCCTTCGGCGCACAACAACGGAATCACCCTCGGTGATTTCGAAGAGCTCCGCCACCACAGCTGGGGCGGGCACTTCCCCGGCGTGGACGATGCGCTGGGTCCCCCGACGCCCCTGAGCCGCAGCTTCGTCGCTCCAAGCGTCGGCACGTCCCCGCTCGCGCGGCGTGAGGTAGGACAGCGAGGTGCTGACCCAGTCGCTACTGCTCATGGCGTCCTCCAAAACGGCCGATGAACTTCCGCCTGTGCGCTGCTTCGTACCGTAGGCGACTCACTCTAAGTCCCCACCCTTGGCCCAACCTTGCTGCCTTTCGTGAATAGCAGTACGGTCGGCGCGATCGTACAACCCTGCTCACTCAAGGCGGTGGTTCACTGTGCCCCTGTCACAGCAACGTCGATTCCCCAGGTCTCCCCGTTCAGTCGGCGCGGCCCGCTCCTTTGTCATCGAGTCCTCACTCAGTGGGAGATCACCGACCGGCACGACGAGGTCCGGCTCTGCGTCTCGGAACTCGCCACGAATGCCTTACTGCACGGGGTGCCTCGCGGGCGCGAATTCTGTGTCGCGCTCGCGGTCGACGGGCCCGTACTGCGTATCGACGTACGCGACAGCGGGGACGGGCTGCCCGTGGTGCAGGCGCCCGAGGTGGACGCGGGAAGCGGGCGGGGGCTCCGCCTGGTCGCGGAACTGGCCGACGACTTCGGCGTCACAGACCACGTCGTCGGGAAGAGCGTCTGGCTGGACTTCAAAGTCGCAGTACCGCGAAGCGAAACAGAACCCAGCCGCGACAGCTGATCCGAGCGAAGATCGCGGCGCGCCGCGGCGCGGGCTCGGCGCGGCCGACCCGGCCGGCTCCCCGGCGGTCACCGGCTGCTCCAGCGCCCGGGACGCGCTCCCGTACCCCCCGCCCGCACATCGCTCATGCCGAGGACGGTACAGACCGCGTGAACTCGCCTTCCGGAACGGGTCCGTGGCATGAGGCGAGGCAGCGACCCCAGCTGATCGCCACCGACCAGGTTCGACGGGCCAGTCGTCGTGAGGGGCAGCCTACGCGGGCGCTCCCGGTGACCATGGCACATGCCGAGATCGCTTCGATGCAGGCCAGGAAAAGGGTCGGCGGTGACTGCGGTCACGTGCCGCGGCGCTGCTCCTGGACGGCCTTCATGAGGTCCTCGATGGCGGACTGGGTGTCGCGGGCACGCGCGTCGTCGATCGCTTCGAGAGCGGCGGCCGCGGCCTCACGAATGTGGTGGGGAAGCCCGTCGGCGGCCGTGAGGTGGTAGGCGGCCTTACGGCGCGCCGCGCGCTCGGCGGGGTCCACTGCGTCGGGGCCGGACAGCGGAAAGATGGAGGTCCTGTACGCGGATATCTCCAGCACCACCATGTCGGCGATTCCGTCGGCGTACCCGAGCGCGGCGGCCTTCCCCTGCCCCTCCCGAATGGCTGCGATCATTCGACGGCGGGACAGGACCGTGCCCAGGGCGCCGCCGCCTCCCAGGGAAAGGGCGCAGGCGACGGCGAGGAACGGCCCGTCCCAGACGAAGCCGGTGATTCCCCCGAGGACCGCGAGCGCGACGGTCCACGCAGCCGCTGTCCGGGAGCCTATTTGCTCGGGTGTGGTGTCCATGGTGGGAGTGTCCCAGCCGGTGTCAACAGCCCGGCCGCCGACCTCAGATCCCGGTCGACCACTCCAAGAAGGCCGGCCACACCGACCGTTGTCGGTCAGACTTCCGGTTCGAGCTGGACACGCTCCCCACCTCGCGCCCCGAGGCGAAGAGCGCCTGTTCAGTCGATGACGGCGGTGGCTTCGATCTCGACCAGATGGTCGGGTACGTCCAGTGCCGCAACGCCCAGCAGCGAGGCAGGGGGTGTCGCGGTGACTCCCAGCTTCGCGGCCGCCCGACCGAGGCCCTCCATGAGCAGGGGCATCTTGTCGGGGGTCCAGTCGACGACGTAGACGGTCAGTTTCGCCACGTCGTCGAAGGAGGCACCGACCTCGGCCAGGGCGGTGCCGATGTTGAGGTAGCACTGCTCGACCTGAGCGGCGAGGTCGTCTTCGCCGACCGTGACACCGTCGACGTCCCAGGCCACCTGCCCGGCGATGAAGACCAGCTTCGACCCGGTCGCGATCGACACCTGCCGGTAGGCGTCGATTTTCGGCAATCCGTTGGGGTTCACCAGGGTGATGGCCATGTTGCCCGCCTCCATTGCTATGAGAGCCGCTCTCTTGCGGTTACTCAGAAACCGTAGGAGAGTGTCCGCTGACATGGAAGAACGCACTTTTCGGTGACTGGGGAACCTGATGGTGACCAAGCAGTTCAGCGGCTCGCCCGAGGATGCGGACCTGAGGCGTGCGGACTCCCTGGCGCGGGAGATCTTCTCGGACGTCGCCAACAAGTGGGCGCTCCTGATCATCGAGTCCCTCGGTGAGCGCACCCTGCGCTTCAGCGAGTTGCGGAACGAGATCGAGGGCGTCAGCCACAAGATGCTCACCCAGAACCTGCGCATGCTGGAGCGCAACGGTCTGATCGAGCGGACGGTGCACCCCGTCGTGCCGCCGCGGGTCGAGTACACCCTCACCGAGCCGGGCCAGGCCCTGCGGGTGACGATCGACGGACTGTGCGACTGGACCCACCAGTACCTCGGTCACATCGAGGCCTCCCGCCACCGCTTCGGCGCCTGACGGGTCGAGGACTCGCCTGCCGTGCGGCCGCGAAGGAGCGCGGGCGCTTGCGGCCGCCGGGCCGTGTCGTTCGGATCATCGCGGGGCCGCTTCATCGGCTGCGTCACCTCGCCGCACGGTCGGCAGAAGCAACCCTTCCGGGTGTGCGGCGGTTCTACCAAGCGTCGCGCTCAGAGGGCAACCTCTGTCGATTCGTACGGGTAAACCGACCGGAAAGGGGTGCACTCCATGGTGCTCGATCCCAGTTTCTGCCTGGACGTTCCGGAGGGGTTCGACGACTCGGACGCCGAGACCGAGGTGCATCCCATGGCCAGGAAGCTGTTCCCCGCCACAACTGCCGCGGATGCCTTCAAGAAGGCCCACGAGTGGGTGCGGGAACAAAAAATCCTCCTGGTGGACGTGTCGTGGGATTACCTCCACGACGAGGACCAGCCCTACTGGCTGAGCATCTATTTCACCTTCGAGCTGGATCCCGAAGACACTTGACTAGTAGGGCTTGGTCAGGTTGGTATCGCCGTGGGTATGTCGCGGTGACAGGTGGGGCAGGCGCCGGTCCAGACCGCGAGGAGTAACTGCATC
>NZ_JBWKDT010000056.1:0-32127 GCF_056435785.1 Streptomyces sp. NPDC043870 | reverse complement strand
TTGCGACACCCCCCCCCCCCCCCCCCACAACCCCCCCCCCCCCCCCCCCCCCCCACCCTCCCCCCCCCCCCCCCCCCCCCCCCCCCCCCCCCCCCCCCCCCCCCCCCCCCCCCCCCCCCCCCCCCCCCCCCCCCCCCCCCCCCCCCCCGGCGTTTTGCGTCAGCTACCAGCGGTAGGGCTTGTAGACGTCCATGCAGGCGCCCTTGTCCGCCCCGTTGAGCGCTTCGGTGTCATCCTTCGACACCGTCGGCGTGGCTGCCTTCGGGAAGGTGTCCCCGGTCCGCCAGTCGGCTCCCACGATCACGGTCACGCCCGAGACATCGGTGGACTTCTTGACGGAACTCACCGGAATGCCCAGGGCCTTGGCGACCGCCTGGGCCTCCCCCTCCAGCTCGGCGCTGGGGAAGCGGACGACCGTCTTCGCCTGCGGGTTGCTCGTGCGGTCCGCCGACGCCCGCGTGTACCCCTTCCCCGAGAGGATCTCCTTGACCTCGGACGCGCGCCCCTTCACCGAGCCCAGCTCCGGCGTGTAGGTGCCGTTCTGCACGGTGACACCGGTCTCGCCGGCGGGCGCCACCGGGTCCTTGCTGGTCGCGGCGGGCTTCGGCTTGGAGGTGGGGCCCTTGCCGTCCAGCGGGGTGTCGTCGCGGAGCATGCTCCACAGATCGTCGGCCTTGCCGGGCGCCGGCAGTACCCGGTTCTCGTCGTACGGGTCGGGAATGCGCGGCATGGTGAGCATCGTGATCCGCTCCGTCGGCACGTCCTTGAGCTGCATGCCCAGATCGAACAGCTTCTTGACCGTGCCGATCTCCTCCGAGACCTGAAGCGACTTGGTCGCGGTCTCGGCGAGGTCCATCAGCTGCCCGGTGTCGGTGAACGCGTTCTGCGCCTTCAGATTGCGGATCACCGAGTTCATGTACATGTGCTGGGCCTTGGACCGGCCGAAGTCGTCGTAGAAGGCGTGCCGGGTGCGCAGCCACTGCAGGGCCGTCTCGCCCTGGATCTTCTGCCTGCCCGCCTTCAGCTTGAGCCCGGAGCCGCCCTTCACCATGGCCGTGGGCTTGTCGTGCACGTTGTACTCGACGCACACTTCGGCCCCGCCGACCGCGTCGGCCATCGAGACCACACCGGCGAAGTCGACCATCATCCAGTGGTCGATGTAGACCCCGGTGAGGTTCTCCCAGGTGGCCAGGGTGCAGCCGGGGCCGCCGCGCGCCAGGCTCTCGTTGATCAGCGTTCTGGTCGCCTTGTACTTCTGCTTGCTCTTCGGGTCCTCGCACTCGGGTATCTGGACCCGGGTGTCGCGCGGGATCGAGACGACCGAGGCGTTCTTGCGGTCGGCCGAGACATGCAGGAGCATCTGGACGTCGGCGAGGGGCGGGGCGTCCTGCTTGTCCCGGGAGCCGCCGAGTGCCACGTTCGCCGCCGAGTTACGGCTGTCGGAACCGATCAGCAGGACGTTCAGCGGTGTCTGTCCGGCGGCGTTCGGCGCGGTCCTGCGCGCCTTGCTGTCACTGGCGCTGCGCGCACCCTTGCGGATGTTGTTGTTGAGGTGCTGGTAGTAGAGGTATCCGGCGGCGGCCGTACCGAGTATCAGCAGCGAAAGCACGGACGCGACCCAGCGTAGTATCCGGCGTTTGCCCCGTTTGCCGTGCCGGTGTGGGGCGCCACCCCGGCGCGCGGGTCCGGTGTCTCCGCCCGGCGGCTTGCCGCCCCCGGCACCCGCCGTGCCGTGCTCCTCCTCGTAGAGGCTGTCGTCCCAGCCCTGTTCACCGGCGTGCCGGACGCGTTCCCGCGTCCCCTCCCCACGCACGCTGCCGTTTCCCACCTGGCCCCCTGTCGCTTCAGGCGCGCCTCATGACCCGGTGGTCCGGGGTCATTTGGCGCACACCTGCTTGTCGGCTTCTACCTTGTCCACGTCCGCCGGCACCTTCGTCGGAGCGGTGATGGGCACCCCTGCGCCCTTGAAGTCGGCACCGAGGGTCAGGACCATCGCCTCCGTGCCCACGGCGTTCTTCGTGCCGGGCTTGAGTGCCGCGGCGGGCAGGCCCATCAAGTCCGCGAGCTTGCGCGCCTGGTCGGCCTGGTTCGGTGCGTACGCCAAGGTCGTCTTGGCGATCTTCTCCGGGGCGTTGCTCTTGTTCGACGACTTGAACACGCCCTTTTCGTTCTGCAGCCAGTTGAGGGTCGTCTGCGCGGCCCCGTTGGTGTCGCTGCCGTTGTAGACGTCCACACGTACGTCGGATGCCGCGGCCCGCGGGCCCTTGAGCAGGGCGGCCTGCTTGCTCTTGGCGGCCGACTCCTTCTTCTTCACCTCGGTGAAGGACACGTCGTTCTGCAGCAGGCTGAAGATCTGCGGAGCCTTGACCTTGTCCAGGATGACGGTCGCACCGTCCGTGTTGTCGACCACCGGCACGGTCGTGAAGCTGATGTGCTTGATGTCGATCTTGCCGAGTTCCTCGGCGAGTGCGGTCAGCTTCGGGATGTCCCCGATCGCGCTGTCGACCGTGAGCGCCTTGGTCGCCGCGTCCGCGAGCGCGAACATCTTCTTGGGATTGCCGAGGGTGTCTTCCTTCATCTGCCGGATCATCGAGGCGATGAACTGCTGCTGCTGCTTGATCCGGTCCAGGTCGCTCTCGTTGCCCAGGCCGTGCCGGTTTCGGACGAACGCGAGCGCGTCCTCACCCTGGACCTTCGACGGTCCGGCCGGCAGATCCAGCTTGGAGGATTTGTCCTTGATGGGCTTGGACAGGCAGATCTCGACGCCACCGACGGCGGTGGAGAGCGTCTTCACCGCGTTGAAGTCGGCCATCATGAAGTGGTCGACCGGAACGCCGGTCATCTGCTTGATCGTGCGCATCGTGCAGCCCGGGTCGCGTCCTGCCACCCCGAAGCTCTGGTTGAAGCGGACGCCCTCGGAACCCTTGATTATTTTGGTCGAGCCGTCCGGCTGCTTCGTGGGGCAGTCCGGGATGTCGGTGATCAGGTCCCGGGGAATGCTCAGCGCGGTCGCGTTGGTGCGGTCTTCGGAGACATGGAAGAGGAACGTCGTGTCGGCGTGGCCGGAGCTGTTGTCCCGGTCGCCGTAGCCCTCGTTGCCCGCTCCGGTGCGCTTGTCGGTGCCCAGGAGCAGGATGTTGACCGGCCCGTCCTTGGTGATGCCCTTGGCGCCCGCGTCGCCGACGTCCACCGTGTTGAGGTTGCCGTTGAGCCGCTCGTACACGTAATAGGCGCCGCCGGCGACGGCGATGAGGACGACAGCCATGGCGCCGCCGGTCCACAGCAACGCCTTCTTCTTGCGCGCCTTCGGAGGCTTGCGCTTACGACGGCCGGGACCGGTGGGGGGCGTGTTGCCGCCGCCCGCTCCGTCTGCCGCGCCCGCGCTGCGCGTCGAGCGGCGCGTGCGCTGTCCAGGGACGTCCGTCTTCTGCGCCGCGGTGCCGGTGGTGCCGCGCCGGCCGGCCGTTCTGGAGGGGGAGGCGCCGGTGGAGCGGGAAGCCGTCGACTGCCGTGTGGAACGGTCCAGTCGCAGTTCGTAATTGCCCGTCTGCGGGTTCAGTACCCACTGGTCGGCGGGGTCGATTTCGTCCGCCTGCCCACGGCTCTGCGCATCCACGGTTGCTTGAGTCCTCCGTCGGTGCCACGCGAGGCGTCCCTCCCCCCGGGAGACGCTTGATTCGTCGATCCGGTTGTGTGCGACCTGGCGGCCGATGTACCGGGTCGCGTCACACTATCCGCCCAGTTCAGCGCCGAGCGACGTCCGTGACAAATTCCACGTCCCTTACAACTGGGCAATCCGCCCAATCTTCATGGACTGCCGACAAGTCCTTGGCGATGGCTTTACCCACACATGCCGGAAGCGGCGTTCGTGCCGGGGAACGTCGGCGTCGCCGAGGGGTTTTCGGAGCCCGTACCGCCGTCGCTCTCCGTCTCCGGAGCGTCGCTCGAGGTCGTGTCCTGCGGCACCACTCTCACGGGAGCGTCCTCGCGCAGCCGCTTGAAGAGCTTGCTCGCGGCCGGCTCGACGAGTTCGTCGCGGTTCGGGTCGTACGTGTACGCCCGGCGTGGCACCGTGAGGAACTGCACGCGCTCCGACGGTACGTCCCGCAGTGAGCGGGCGAGGTAGTACAGGTCCTTCAGCGAGTCCATGCCGGGATCGGCGGTGATCGCCTTGGTCGCCGCGTCCAGCACGGGGTAGAGCTTGGCCGGGTTCAGCAGGACGCCATTGCTCTGCACCTTGTTGAAGAGCGCGCCGAGGAACCTCTGCTGCCGGTCCATGCGTTCGGTGTCGCTGCCGTTGCCGAGGGACTTGCGGGCGCGGACGAAGCCGAGGGCCTGTTCACCATTGAGGGTCTGTTTGCCCGCTTTTAGCCTGAGATGGGCATCGGGGTCGTCGATCGGCTCGCCGAGGCAGACCTCCACCCCGTCCACCGCGTCCACCATGTCCTTGAAGCCATGGAAGTCGATCACCATGTGGTGGTCGACGCGGATACCGGTGAGCCGCTCGACGGTACGGATCGAGCAGGCCGCGCCACCGATCGCGAAGGCGGAGTTGAACTGGGCGAACTGCGGCCGGCTGCGGGTGCCCCCGGCGGTGCGGCAGCTGGGGATGTCGACCATCAGATCGCGCGGGACGGAGACCGCGGTCGCACTGCGCCGGTCGGCGGCGAGATGCACCAGGATCGTCGTGTCGGAGCGCTGGCCCCCGGTGTGGCCGTATGTGCGGTTCACGGAGCCCGCACGGGTGTCCGAGCCGATGAGCAGAATGTTCCGCACCCCGCTCACCGTGTGCGGCGGGCGCTCCCTCTCGTACCGCTCCAGCTCCTCGGCGGCGGTCAGGTCCGTCCCGATGTTGCTGTCGAGCAGCCGGTACAGCCACCAGCTGACACCGGCGATGACGAGGATGAGGAACGACAGGCCGAGCGCGGCCCAACGCGGCCAGCGGCGCCTGCGGCCGACGGTGCCGTCGCCCGCCGCGTCCGGGGACCCGGCGGCATCCTCCGCCGGGTCGTCCGGTTCGGCGGGCGTGTCAGCGCTGTCGGTCACGTCTGCGTCCATCCTCGCGGCTCGTCGGGCGCGGCGGGTTTGCCGGGCTCGTTGCCCGCGCGTACGCCGATGATGTCCCGGAGCTGACGATCAGGCCCGGGGGCTCGGCAGCCGGTGAGCCGGAAGAGTGGACGTCGGAGCGGTTGTCGTACCGCGCTGCTCGCCCGGGGCGATCACATCGCCCGGTGCGTGACCCGCTCGCTCCCGGTCCGCTTCTCCAGTCCCTCCGGGGAGAGTTGACCGAGGTTGCGGCAGAGCACCACCGACCCGCCCGAGGCGAGCGGCGCGTACAGCCCGGCCGACAGCCCCTCCCAGGTGTCGTACGGGCGCCCCGACAGCAGTCGCGACCCGGTGTCCCCCAGGCCCAGCGACGCCGCGTCCGCGCGGGCGCGCTCGACGAGGGCCTCGCCCGTCAGCTCCATGCCCGCGACCGCAAGGGCGGGCGCACTCGGGTCCACCGGAACATAAGGCGCGAACCGGTCACCCTGGCTCGGCACCTCGACCGCGTAGTCGGCGAAGCCCTCGGGCACCTGCGGGAAACGGCCGCCCAGCGGCCGCAGCGCCAGGGCGAGCCGCTCCCCGGAACAGGCCCGCGCCGCCTCCAGCGTGTCCGGGCCGCTGACGACGAGGTCCGCGCCCGCGGGGTCACCGCCGATCTCGGCGACCACTCCGACCGAATGGCAGGCGAGCAGCCACACCGCGGTCTGCCAGTGCGCCGGCAGCAGCAGCGCCAGCCGGTCGCCCGGCTCCGCGGACAGCCCGTCCTGGAGCAGATTCGCCGTCTTGGCCACCCAATTGGCGAAGGTCGCGACGGACAATTCGACGCGCTCACCGGTGGCATCGTCGTAGAAGGTGACCAGGGGGCGGGCCGGATCCTCGGCGAGGGCGGATCGCAGCAGGTCGGCGGGGGTGCGGTCGCTGGCGTTCACCCGCGCAAGAGTACGCCGCCGAGGTGCCGCGGGCGCCGCCGTACCGGTGACGGCGTCCCCCGGTCGGGCCGACGGGCCGTCAGATTCCCGGAAGGCGGAATGTGTCCGCCCGTCCAATGATCATTGGCATGCGTGCCTTCCATGTATCCACGATCGGCGTCACGTGCACAGCCGCCCTCGCCCTTCCCGCACTCGCGCTGCCGGCCACCGCCGCGCCGCCCGTGCCGGACCTGCCGGGCTCCACCCAGTCCTTGCCGCTCGAGCCGCTCCCCGGCCACCAGCGGGCGGCCGGCGGCGCCGTCGTCCAGGGGCTGGAGCGACGCGAGGTCCGTCCGTTCTCGCTCGTCGGGGTCGTCTGGGACGACGTGGAGACCGAACTCCACGGCACGGTCCAGGTCCGTACCCGTGCCGCGGGCTCCAGTACGTGGTCCGCGTGGCAGCACGTGGAGACCCACGACGAGGAGCACGCCCCTGACCCCGGCTCACCGGAGCGTGTCGCGGGACATGTACGCGGCTCGACCGCGCCCCTGTGGGTCGGCGAATCGGACGGCGTCGAGGTCCGCGTACAGTCCGCGACCACGGCCGGGACGACGGCCGGGACGACAGCCGGGACGAGCGCCGGGACGCGGCGCGGCCCCACGGAGCCACTCCCGCGCGGCCTGCGGCTCCAGCTCGTCGACCCGGGCCGGGTCGCGGAAGCCGAGGTGCCGCCACTGTCCGAAGACCCCGAGCCGCGGCCCGCGGCGTCGGCGAACCCCTGGCCGGGAGGAGGCGAGGGCGAGGGCGAGGGAGCGGCGGAGGACGAACTGCCTGCGGGCGGCCCGGAGACCGAAGCGCAGGTTGAAGCGCAGGCCGCCGACCTGACGGCCGAGTCCGCGGCCGCCTCGGCGGTCAACGCGGATCTCGCGCCGCTCGGGGCCGATGTGATCCCCGCCCTGTCCAAGGCGGAGACGGCCGCGGTGGCCAAGCTGTACGGCGTTGCGAAGCCGTACATCGGCCCGCGGCCGGGCATCATCACCCGCAAGGGCTGGGGCGCCGACGAGTCGCTGCGCGAGAAGCAGTTCGTGTACACCAGCGCGGTCAAGGCGGCCTTCGTCCACCACAGTGCGACGGGCAACGGGTTCACCTGCGCGCAGGCGCCCTCCGTCCTGCGCAGTATCTACCGCTACCACGTCGAGAGCAGTGGCTGGCGGGACATCGGCTACAACTTCGCCGTCGACAAGTGCGGAAACATCTACGAAGGGCGGGCAGGAGGCGTGGCAAAGGCAGTGCTCGGCGCACACACACGCGGTTTCAACACGAACAGCATGGGCATCGCGGTCCTCGGAACGTACAGTTCGACCACCCCGCCGCCGGCCGCGGTGGAGGCGGTCGCCAAGCTCACCGCCTGGAAGCTGGGTCTGTACGGGGTGAACCCGAAGTCGAAGACGTATCTGACATCCGGGGGCGGCAACAAGTTCGCGAAGGGCACACAGGCCAGACTCAACGTCATCTCGGGGCACCGGGACGGATTCGCGACCGACTGCCCAGGAGGCCGCCTCTACGACCAGCTCGGCACGGCCCGCACCGTCTCGGCCAGACTCCAGGGCCGCTGACGGGCCACGGACGGGCCGGTGAAGGCCCGTGCCGCATACGTACGTACGAACAGGCTGAATACACTGGCCGGTCATACGCACGAATCGCCCGGCCCCAGCAGGAAGCAGAGAAGGCATTGACTCAGGCCCCAGAAGCGATCCTCCTGGTCGGCGGTAAGGGCACGCGGTTGCGCCCGCTCACCATGAACACGCCCAAGCCGATGGTCCCCGCGGCAGGCGTGCCGTTCCTCACGCACCAGCTGGCGCGGGCGCGCGCCGCGGGCGTCGAGCACATCGTGCTCGCGACGTCGTACCTCGCGGAGGTCTTCGAGCCGTACTTCGGCGACGGCTCCTCGATGGGCCTGCACCTGGAGTACGTCACCGAGGAGGAGCCGCTCGGCACGGGCGGGGCGATCCGGAACGTCGCGTCACGGCTGCGGTCGGGGCCGGAGGATCCGGTACTGATCTTCAACGGTGACATTCTGACGGGCCTGGACATCGGTGGCCTGGTCGAGACGCACACGGCGTCCGGGGCGGACGTCTCCCTGCACCTGACCCGGGTGGCGGACCCCCGGGCGTTCGGCCTGGTGCCCACCGACGGGACGGGCCGGGTGACAGCCTTCCTGGAGAAGCCCCAGACCCCGGAGGAGATCGTCACCGACCAGATCAACGCGGGGGCGTACGTCTTCCGCCGCTCGGTGATCGACGGCATTCCGGCGGGCCGCCCGGTCTCGGTCGAACGGGAGACCTTTCCCGATCTGCTGGCCTCCGGGGCTCACCTCCAGGGCATGGTCGACTCCACCTACTGGCTGGACCTCGGCACCCCGCAGGCCTTCGTCCGAGGCTCCGCCGACCTGGTCCTGGGCCGCGCGCCCTCCCCGGCCGTGCCCGGCCGCTGCGGCGACCGCCTGATCCTGCCGACCGCGACGGTCGCCCCGGACGCCAAGCTCACCGGCGGCACGGTGATCGGCGCCGGCGCGGTCATCGGCGAGGGTGCCCGCATCACCGGCAGCACGATCCTGGACGGCGCGACCGTCGAGGCCGGAGCCGTCGTCACCGACTCCCTGGTCGGAGCGGGCGCCCACGTGGGCGCCCGCACGGTCCTCACGGGTGCGGTGATCGGCGACGGCGCGGTCGTCGGCCCCGACAACGAGCTCAGGGACGGCGTCCGGGTGTGGTGCGACGCGACGCTCCCGGCGGGGGCGATCCGCTTCTCCTCGGACCAGTAGGGCCGTGTGCCCGGGGGCATCCGCCCCCGGGCCGGATCCGGAGCCCTACTCTCTAAGGGACCGCACTCCCCGACGGGCTCGCGAAGGGACTGCACTCCCCAAGGGACTCCCGGAACCCTCCAGGGGGCTCCACCGAGGACCCCGAGCACCGAGGACCCCCGACACCGAGGACCCCTCCCGTGGCAGGACGCTTCGACCCACGCCCCGCCGTCACCCGCACCACCGTGCGCGGCGGCGAGGTCCCCGTACCCGCGCCCAGGGCCTCGGCCTCCGCGCTCGGGGGCAGGGAGCGGCGCTACGTACCGCCGGGCCCGCTGGACCTGGGGCTCGTGCTGGGGCCGCTGCGGCGCGGGCCGGCCGATCCGACGTTCCGTACGACACCGGACGGCTCGGTGTGGCGTGCCACCCGCACCCCCGACGGACCGGGCACCCTCCGCGTCGCGGCACGGGACGGGGCCGTCCACACCGAAGCCTGGGGCCCCGGCGCCGAGTGGCTGATGGAGCAACTGCCCGCCATGCTCGGCGAGTCCGACGACCCGGACGCCTTCGAGCCGCGCCACCGCCTCGTCGCGGCCACCCACCGTCGCCGTCCCGGCCTGCGCCTGACCCGCACGGGACTGGTCATGGAGTCCCTGATCCCGTCGATCCTGGAGCAGAAGGTCACCACCGACGAGGCCTACCGCGCCTGGCGCCTCCTCGTACGGAAATACGGCGAGCCCGCACCGGGTCCGGGCGACCGTCTCCACGTCATGCCCGACCCTCGCACCTGGTCCCTCATCCCCTCCTGGGAGTGGCACCGCGCGGGCGTCGACGACAAACGAGCCGCCACGATCCTGCGCGCGGTCCGCGTCGCCCGCCGCATGGAGGAGGCCGCGGCGATGGAGCCCGAAGCGGCCATGGCGCGCCTGGAGCTGATCCCCGGCATCGGCCCCTGGACCTCCGCCGAGACGATCCAGCGCAGCAACGGCGCCCCCGACGCCGTCACGGTCGGCGACCTCCACCTCCCCGGCATCGTCGGCTACGCCCTCGCGGGCGACCGAGACGCCGACGACGCTGCCATGCTCGAACTCCTGCAGCCCTACGCGGGCCAGCGCCACCGCGCGGCGCGGTTGATCCTGCTGAGCGGGCGGGTGCCGGCGCGTCGCAAGCCGAAGATGCCGCGGCACGACATCGCCGCGCTCTGATCATGAGCGCTCTGATCACGAGCGCTCAGGACGGAAGCGCTCAGGGCGCGAGCCGGGGCCCAGAGCCGGGCCAGGGGCCGCGTCCGTTCAGCGCACCTCGATGAACGCCGACGCCTCCCGCTCCGGTCGCGGCTTCGGCGCCGCCGCCGGCCGTCCCACGGCCACCGCCCCCATCGGATCCCACGACTCCGGCAGCCCGAGAACCTCGCGCACGACCTCGCGGCAGAACATCGTCGAAGACACCCACGCCGACCCGAGCCGCTCGCCCGCCAGCGCCACCAGGAAGTTCTGGACACCCGCGCCCGCCGCGACGACGAACATCTCGCGCTCCGCGGCGTCCCTGCGCTCGTCGCCGTAGAGGTGCGAGCCGTCCATCACCAGGCACGGCACCACCAGATACGGCGCGGTCCGCAGTACGTCCCCGCGCTTGATCCGCTTGGCGATGGACTCCTCCGACTTGCCGTCGCGCCGCAGATCCGCGATCCAGGCCTCCCGCATCGCGTCCAGCAGCCGCAGCCGCGAAGCCTCCGATTCGAGCAGCACGAAGCGCCACGGCGTCGTGTGGTGCGGCGCGGGCGCCGTCACGGCCGCGGCGACCGCACGCCGGACCGCGCCCGGGTCCACCGGATCGTCCGTGAACTCCCGCACCGTCCGCCGCAGCGTCACCGCTTCCCGTACCGCCTCCGACGTGCCGAGGCGGAACATGTCGTCCTCGGCGCCCCGCACCAGCGCCGCCGCGCCGTCCGCCGTCCCGGCGACGACATGGGCGAGGCCACGGACCACCGCCACGGGCAGCCCGGCCGCCTTGCCCTTGACCAGGTCGCCCGCCGCTGCCAGCTCGTCCGCCGTGGCGACGACGGTCGCGGTCAGCGGATTCCCGTGCGCGTCGACGCCACCCCGCAGATCGTCCAGGACCTGGACTCCCGCCGCTCCGATCGCGACATCGGTGAGCCCGGTGCGCCAGGGCCGCCCGAAGGTGTCCGTCACCACCACGCCGACCTCGACACCGAGGGTGTCCCGCAGCCCCTCACGGATACGGGCCGCCGACGCGTCGGGGTCCTCGGGCAGCAACAGCACGGTTCCTGCGGCGGTGTTGGAGGCGTCGACCCCGGCCGCGGCCATGATCAGGCCCTGCCGGTTCTCGACGATACGGAGGGTGCCGCGCCGGGCCACCACCCGCACCGTCTCGGCGTCGATGGCCTCCTCCCGCGAGTCCGCGGCGATGATCCGGCCCTCGGCCTTGGAGACGATCTTCGACGTGACGAGCAGGACGTCGCCGTCCACCAGGCCCGGTTCGGTGGCCGCGATCAGCTTCGCGATGTCGTCGCCCGGCCGGACCTCGGGCAGCCCGGGCAACGCCCAGACGCGGTAGGACGGATGCGTCATGCCCGCACCTCCTCGGCGAGCGCCAGCGCCTCACGCGCCATCGCCGCCGCGGCCTCGATGCCGGTCATCATCAGCGGCACGGCCTTGCAGCGGATCCCCGCCTCCTCGACGTCCGCCACGGCCCCCGCGTCCACGGTGTCCACGAGCCAGCCGTCCAGCAGCCCCGAGCCGTAGTGCTTCGCCACCGCAGCTGCCGTCGACTCGACGCCGACCGCCGCCAGCACCTTGTCGGCCATGCCGCGCACCGGCGCGTCCCCGACGATGGGGGAGAGGCCGACGACGGGGACGCCCGCCTCGGCGATCGCCTCCCGGATGCCAGGCACCGCGAGGATCGTCCCCACGCTCACCACCGGGTTGGACGGCGGGAAGATGATGACGTCGGCCGCGCCGATCGCCTCCAGGACGCCCGGCGCGGGCTTGGCCTGCTCGGCGCCCACGGGCACGACGGCCTGGGCGTCGACGGAGGCCCGCAGCCTGACCCAGTACTCCTGGAAGTGGATGGCCTTGCGCTCGCCCTCGACATCGACGGCGACATGCGTCTCGACGCGGTCGTCGGACATCGGCAGCAGCCGCACCCCGGGCTGCCACCGTGCGCACAGCGCCTCGGTGACGGCGCTCAGCGGATAGCCCGCGCTCAGCATCTGCGTACGGACGATGTGCGTGGCGAAGTCACGGTCGCCCAGCCCGAACCACTCGGGGCCCACGCCGTACGCGGCGAGCTCGCTCTTGACCTGGAAGGTCTCGTCCGTACGTCCCCAGCCCTGCTCCTCGTTGATGCCGCCGCCGAGCGTGTACATCACCGTGTCGAGGTCGGGACACACCTTCAGCCCGAACAGATGGATGTCGTCACCGGTGTTGCCGATGACCGTGATGTCGGCTTCGGGGGCGGCCGCCTTGAGGCCACGCAGGAAACGAGCACCGCCGATACCACCGGCCAGAACCACAATGCGCATGGGGACAGTCTGTCAGCCCAAGGCTGTTCCCATGAGGGGTGGTGGGCGGGGCGACGGAAGGGGCGTCAGGCGGCGACGGCATCCTGTCGGGCCGGGGAGCAGTGGGCCGTGTGCATCGGCATCTCGGTCAGGCCCGGGAAGTAGATGTGCAGACTGACAGCCGGTTCGAGCGAGTCGTTGACCACCTCGTGCACATATCCGGGTGCGAAGACGCGCTGGGCGCCGACGGCCAGGGACCGGGAGGCGGTGGCCGTCCGCTCCGTCAACTCGCCCTCGAGGACGGTCAGTACACCGGACGAGCGGCCGTGGTCGTGGAGTCCGCTGCCCTGGCCGGGGACCCAGGAGAGCAGCCAGACCTCGTAGCCGGGGCCGGTGCGCAGCCGGTGGTACCAGCGGGTGGTGGCGTCGTACTGGACGAGGTGGGCCCACTGGGCGGGGTCGGCGGCGATGGAGCGGGCGAGGCCGGCGAACTCGGCCACGGTCGCCGGGTGCTCACGGGCGGGCTGGAGGAGGTGCTGAACCTCGAGGATGTCGCCGGCGATCTGGAGGTCGCTGTCGCTGTTCATGGGTGCGGTGGTTCCTCGGCAGAAACGGGAAGGTCAGTGCTGGGGTGTCGCGAGTCTCCGCCCGGGGCGGAGTGGGGAGAGCTGGAGCGCTACGGCATCAACAGCTGGAACAGCAACAGCAACAGCGAGTCCGGACAGCGCTGCGGAACCCACGGGTCTCGTGGGCCGCGGAGGGCGCTGTGGTCGCTGGCATGCATCCAAAGGTGACCAACGCGGTCCCAGATGTCAACTCAATGCCCGGTTTGGCGGCAATGTTTCACCTCATCCGGTTACTCCGCTCGGAGAAAGGTTTGTGCATTGATGGGACCGGAGACATGGCGCAGCAACCGCGCTCTTAAACGCCGTTGTGTTCTCGTGATCGGACTGTGATCCGGATCGCTTGTGTGGCTGGATCGCAACAAGATCGAACCGCGCGACGTCCTCCCTCGTGAGGGCCGGTTGGTGCCGGTGCCGGACCGAGGGTCGGAGGGGGTGCGGACAGGCCAGTGGTAAGTGTCTTGGTTTTTGGTGATTTGCACACTTTCCGCATAGGTTTGGTTCTGCAGAGTGAATACGGGGCTCAATAGCAGATCTCGGCTTGACTGGCCCGGATCCACACACTTGTAATTTCACTCGTGTCGTTCGGCCGAAATCGGTACGGCTCACGGCCACATCACGGGGACGCAAAGACGGACGAGGGGCGCACATGACCGAGCTGTTTCAGCAACTGCTGGTCGAGGACGCGGACGAGGAACTCGGCTGGCAGGAGCGCGCCTTGTGCGCCCAGACCGACCCCGAGTCCTTCTTCCCCGAGAAGGGCGGTTCGACCCGCGAGGCCAAGAAGGTCTGCCTCGCCTGTGAGGTCCGCTCCGAGTGCCTCGAGTACGCCCTTGCCAACGACGAGCGATTCGGTATCTGGGGCGGCCTGTCCGAACGTGAGCGCCGCCGTCTGAAGAAGGCCGCGGTCTGAGGAAGGCGCGGTCTGAGGAAGGCGCGGTCTGAGGAAGGCCGCCGTCCGAGGAAGGCCGCCGTCCGAAGAGGACCGCCGTCCGAGGAAGGCGCCGTCCGAGGAAGGCCGCCGTCCGGCGAGGGTCGCTGTCCGGCCGATCCGGGGCTTCGCCCCCAGCCCCCAGTCCTCAATCTCCCCCTATGCCCCGTGGGCGTGGGGACCCCCGGACGCGCTGGAACATCCGGTCCGTCCGGCGATTGAGGCGCGGGGTTCGGGGCGGAGCCCCGAGAAGTGTCCACAGGCGGCGGACCGTCTCCCTGCCAGCCGTTAGTGTGGGGCCCCGTCCCAGACGCTCCAGCGCCCCTCGCGGGGCGACCCCGGCCGGAGGGCCCGTACCTCAATGTCCGCCACCACTGCGGAGTTTGTTCCCGCCACCCCGCCCGAGTTCCCGCGGCACGTCGTCACCGCCGTGCTCGTCTCCCACGACGGTGCCCGCTGGCTGCCGGACGCGCTCGCCGGGCTGCTCGGCCAGGAGCGCCCCGTGCAGAACGCCGTCGCGGCCGACACCGGCAGCGCCGACGACTCCGCCAGGCTGGTCACCGAGGCACTCGGCGCAGAGCGGGTGCTGCATCTCGCCCGCCGCACCGGTTTCGGTGCCGCCGTCGACGAGGCCGTCCGCACCGCTGGCGTACTCACCCCCGAGGACCTGCCGTACCTGAAGCGGCCCAGCGGCTGGGACCCGGTGAGCAGGACCTGGCGCGACGAGGCGTACGACATGCCGGAGCTGCCGTACGGCGAACCGGTCCAGTGGCTCTGGCTGCTCCACGACGACTGCGCTCCCGCCCCCGACGCCCTCGCCGAACTGCTGCGCGTCGCCGACTCCGACGAATACGCGGCGATCATCGGCCCCAAGCTGCGCGGCTGGTACGACCGCAAGCAGCTCCTCGAAGCCGGCGTCTCCATCGCCAACAGCGGCCGCCGCTGGACCGGACTCGACCGCCGCGAGCAGGACCAGGGCCAGCACGACCAGGTCCGCTCCGTCCTCTCCGTGTCCTCCGCGGGCATGCTCGTCCGCCGCGACGTCTGGGAGGAGCTGGGCGGCTTCGACCGGCGGCTGCCCCTGATGCGTGACGACGTCGACCTGTGCTGGCGTGCCCACGCCGCCGGTCACCGCGTCCTCGTCGCTCCCGGCGCCGTCCTGCGCCACGCGGAGGCAGCCGCCCGCGAGCGCCGCACCGTCGACTGCGCCGGACGCTCGGTCACCAGCCCGCACCGCGTCGACAAGGCCGGCGCCGTCTACACCCTGCTCGCCAACGCGCGCGGCGCCGCCCTCCCCTTCGTTCTGCTCCGCCTCGTCCTCGGCACCCTGCTGCGCACCCTCGCCTACCTCGTCGGCAAGGCCCCCGGGCAGGCCGTCGACGAGGTCATGGGACTCTTCAAGACCCTCCTGCGGCCGGAGAGGATCCTCGCCGCCCGCCGCAGACGGAGAAAGCCGGCCGTGGAGGCGAGCGAACTGCGGCCGCTCTTCCCGCCGCACGGCGCCACGGTCCGCGCCACCGTCGAACAGATCGCGAGCAGTCTCGGCGCCGGCAGTGACTCCGACTCCGGAGGCTCACGGCACGGCGCCGTCGAGTCCGGACCGGGCGGCGACGACGCGGACTTCCTGGAGATCGAGCAGTTCGCCCGGCTCAAGCGGATCGCCCACAAGCCGGGACCCGTGCTCTTCGCGGTCCTGCTGATCGTCTCCCTCGTCGCCTGCCGCGGACTCCTCGGCGGCGGGGCGCTCGCGGGCGGCGCGCTGCTGCCCGCACCCGCCGACGTCTCCGGCCTCTGGGGCCGGTACGCCGACGGCTGGCACCCACTCGGCACGGGCGGTACGCAGACGGCGCCCCCGTACCTCGCCGTCCTCGCGGTCCTGTCCGGTCTCTTCTTCGGCTCGACCGGCTTCGCGCTCACCCTGCTCCTCGTCTGCTCGGTGCCGCTCGCCGGCGTCACCGCGTACTTCGCCTCCCGGCCGCTGATCGAATCCCGGCTGCTGCGCGCCTGGGCGAGCGTCGCCTACGCCTTCCTGCCCGCCGCGACCGGCGCGCTCGCCACCGGGCGGCTCGGCACCGCGGTCCTCGCGATCGTGCTGCCGCTGATCGCCCGCGCCGCGGTCGCGGCGTACGGACTGGCCCGCGAAAGCGGCGGAGCGCGCGGAAGCTGGCGTGCCACCTGGGCGTACGCCCTGCTGCTGACCTTCGCGATGGCCTTCACCCCGATCGTGTGGCCCGTCGCCGTCGTCCTCGGTCTCGCCGGACTCGCGCTGCGGCGTGACGACATCACCGCCTACGGACTGCGCTTCCTCGTCGCCGTCGGCACCCCGCTGCTGATCCTCGCTCCCTGGTCGCTGTCGCTGCTGACGAGCCCCTCCGGCTTCCTGCGTGAGGCCGGGCTCGAGTTCGGCACGGGTGCCGCCTCCCCGCTCGACCTCCTCGGCATCAGCCCCGGCGGCCCCAAGGCCCTCGGCGGACTGCTGCTGATCGGGATCGTCCTGGCGGCGCTCGCCGCCCTGCTGCGCGGCGAGCGGCAGTTCGCGATCCGTACCGCCTGGGCCGTCGCCCTCGTCGCCCTCGTCTTCGCGGCTCTCGCCAACGGTTCGGGCTGGGCAGGACCCGCCACCCTCGTCTACGGCATCGCCCTGCTCGCCGCCACCGTGCTCGGCGCGGAGGGCGCCCGGGAGCGGGTCGCCGCCCAGAGCTTCGGCTGGCGCCAGCCCGTCGCCGGGCTGATCGCCCTCGCCGCGGGAGCCGCCCCGCTGCTCTCCGCCGCCGGCTGGATGATCAGCGGAGCCACGGGTCCGCTGGACCGCCGCGACCCGGTGCAGGTCCCGGCGTTCGTCGCGGAGGAGAGCGACACCCGCGACCAGCCGCGCACGCTCGTGCTCGGCGGTTCGTCCCCGGCCGAGGTGTCGTACGCCCTGGTCCGCGGCTCCGGCGGCCGCCTCGGCGACGCGGAGCTGACCGAGGCCGGCGGCAGCGACGCCCGCCTCGACAAGGTCGTCGCCAACCTCGTCGCGGGCTCCGGCGCCGATCAGACCAGCCAGCTCAGCGGCTTCGCGATCCGGTACGTGCTCGTACGGGACGGCGCACCGCGGCAGATGAGCCGCGTCCTCGACGCCACCCCCGGCCTTTCGCGGCTCAGCCAGCTCGACGGCAGCGCACTGTGGCGTGTGGACCGCCAGGTCGCCCGTGCGGTCATCGTCAACGGCAAGGAGGAGCCGCTGCCCGTGGCCGCCGGCCCCGTCGAGTCCCACGCGGAGATCCCGGCCGGCGCGTCCGGGCGGGTACTGCGCATCGCGGACCGCGCGGACGACGGCTGGCAGGCCACGCTGGACGGCCGCGCGCTGAAGAAGACCACGGTCGACGGCTGGGCCCAGGGATTCGAACTCCCCGCGGAGGGCGGCCGGCTCGACCTCACCTACGAGGACCCGACGACCCACACCGCCTGGATCTGGACGCAGGGCGCGCTCGCCCTCGTCCTGCTCGTGCTGGCCCTGCCCGGCAGGCGCCGCGAGATCGACGACGACCTGCCCGAGGAGGAGGCCGCGATCCCGGCCCAGCCCGTCGAGGGCGAGGGCCGCCGGGCGCGCAGGCTCCGCGCGGCGCAGGCCGCGGCGGAGGCGGACGCGGCTGTGGGGCAGGACCCCGCGCCACAGCCTGACTCCGAGCCGGACCCGTACGCGGCGGTGCCGCACCAGCAGCAGTACGGCGGCGACGCCGAGTGGGACGGCCGGACGTACGCGGATGCGGGTGCGGGATCCGGCGCGGGTGCGGGCGAGGGTGTCGGCGCAGGCGTCGGTGCCGGCGCCGGCGAGTACGCGTCGTACGCGAACGACCCGTACGCCGACCCGTACGCCGCGCAGCCCTACCAGGACGCCCAGCAGCAGTACGCGTACGGAGAGCCGCAGCAGTACGACCAGCAGCAGCCGCAGCAGCAGTACGACCAGCAGCAGTACGACCAGCAGCAGTACGGGCAGTACCCGGACGACCCGTACCGGACGGGCCAGTACGACCCCTACGGCTACGAGACCGAGCAGCGTCCCGACGGGAGCAGCAACCAGTGAACCGCACGACCCTCTCGCTCCTCGCGGCCGCGACCGCGCTCGCCGCCGTGACCGGATTCGCCGCGCTCAGCGCGCCGGACGGCGGGGCGGCCGCCGAGGCGAAGGCGCCGGCCCGGCTGCCGGTCGAGCGCTCCAGCCTGCTGTGCCCGGCGCCTGCGACGTCCGACATCGCGGAGACGACGTACACGTCCTTCACGCCCGCTGCGCAGGCGGCCGGATCGGCCGGATCGGCCGGATCGAGCGATGACGCGGAGGGCACGGCGGAACTGAAGCCGTCCGTCACCACTTTGACGGACGCGGACGACGGGGACGAGAAGGACGACAAGGACGAGAAGGCCGGGGACAAGGCCAAGGCCGGGGACAAGGCCAAGGCGGGCTCGGCGAAGAAGCCCGCGGCGGACAAGGCCGTCGCCACCCTCAAGGAGCCCGGCAAGCCCGTCGGCGCCGAGGCGAGCGGCGGCAACGCTCCCGCGCTCATCGGCTCCGCCGGCGGCAGACTCGCCCCCGGCTGGACCACCCAGCAGACCACCACGGTCACCGCGGGCAGCGGACGCGGCGTGCTCGGGGTCAGCTGCACCGCACCGGACACCGACTTCTGGTTCCCGGGCGCCAGCATCGCCAAGGACCGCGTGGACTACGTCCACCTCACCAACCCGGACGACACGGGCGCCGTCGTCGACGTCGAGCTCTACGGCAAGGAGGGCGCCCTCAAGACCCAGCTGACCGAGGGCATCCCGGTCCCGGCCGGGGCGAGCGTCCCCGTGCTGCTCTCCACCCTGACGTCCGACCCCGCCGAGGACGTGACGGTACATGTCACCACGCGTACGGGCAGGGTCGGCGCCGTGGTGCGGGGCGCCGGCGAGAAGACCGGCAGTGACTGGCTTCCCGCCTCCACCGACCCGTCCGGCACGCTCGTGCTGCCCGGCATCCCGGCGGACGCGACGTCCGTCCGGCTGGTGGCGTTCGCGCCGGGCGACGACGACGCCGATCTGAAGGTGCGGCTGGCGGGCCCCTCCGGCACGATCAGCCCGGCCGGCCACGACACGTTGCGCGTCAAGTCGGGGATGACCGCGTCCGTCGAACTCCAGGACGTCACCAGGGGCGAGGCGGGCTCACTCCTCCTCGTCCCCTCCCAGAGCGGTCGGGCGACCCCTGTGGTCGCGGCCCTCCAGGTCACCCGGGGCAAGGGCGACAAGCAGGAGATCGCCTTCATCCCCGCGACCGCACCCGTGCAGGAGCGCGCCACCGCGGCCGACAACCGGGCCAAGGGCTCGGTGCTCTCCCTGACCGCGCCCGGCGAGACCGCCCAGGTCAAGGTCACCGCCTCGGCGGGCACCGGGGCGGGCACCCCCGTCTCCAAGACGTACACGGTCAAGGGCGGCACGACTCTCGCGGTCACCGCCCCGCCCGTCCCGGCCGGCCTCAAGGGCTCGTACGCGCTGACCGTCGAACCCCAGCCGGGCGGCGGCCCGGTCCACGCGGCCCGGACGCTGCTGCTCCCGCAGGACGGCATCGAGATGTTCACGGTCCAGACGCTTCCCGACGACCGGGGTCTGGTCGAGGTCCCGGAGGCGGAGCAGGACCTGTCGGTCCTGGACGACTAGGTCCTGTCCTGTCCTGTCCGGCGGTACGGCGTCCTGGCGCTCCGCGCAGACCGGACAGAGCCAAGTCCTGGCCCCGGAGCTCGGTGGCCGGTCGCTCGAGAGCGGCTAGTCCTGGCCGTACCGCGGGTCGACCGACTCGGGGGAGAGGCCGAGCAGGTCAGCGACCTGCTCCACGACCACCTCGTGGACGAGCAGCGCCCGCTCGTCGCGGTTCTTGGTGCGGATCTCAACCGGCCGCCGGTAGACGACGATCCTCGCCGGGCGCCCCTTGTCGGCCGGGGCCGAGCTGCCCAGCGGCACGGTCTCGTCCGGCGATCCCGGTACCTCCAGCACCAGGAACTCCACCTCGGCCAGCTGGGGCCAGCGCCGCTCCAGCCGCTCCACCGAATCCTGTACGAGATCGCGGAAGGACTCCGCGCGGCTGGTGGAGAGCGGTACCTGAGGCGGTGCGACGGGCCCGCGCATTCCTCGGCCATGGCGGTCGCGGCGGCGCGGCCTGGGCTCGGTCGGGCGGGGCGGTACGGGACTGTCCATCACTGACGCAGCGTAGCTCTCCGGACCCCGCACGCATCGCGGCCGTGTGCCCGCCCCACGACATGTCGTCACCCCGTCCGGTGGTCTGCCGCTACCCGGGCGTGCGGCATGTTGACCTCCTGCGTGCGGTGTGTCGCCGCCCGATCGCGCGGAGTGTCTCCGCCCCGCGCGACGGCATGTCGCTTATTGAACATTCCAGCCAAGCTTGGGCTCGATTCCATGCCTCCTCTCGATCACCGCTCTCGCCGCGATTGACGCGATTTGTGTCGAGCGCTGACCGGATGACGTACCGTCGTCGGCCGTGCGCTTCTCCTCCCGTGCAGGTCAGGGCAGTTGCCCGAAAGGCGCCTGTGCCGGACCTCACAGCACGACACGGTGGAGTGACGTGGTGGAGAGTCGTCGCGGCCCGCTCAAGAGTGCGGTACCGTCCAACGTCGTGAGCCCTGTACGTCGCTGTTCGCGCACCGCGTGCGGCCGCCCTGCCGTCGCGACACTGACGTACGTCTATGCCGATTCGACCGCGGTCCTCGGCCCCCTCGCCACCTATGCCGAGCCCCACTGCTACGACCTGTGCGCCGAGCACAGTGAGCGCCTCACCGCGCCGCGCGGCTGGGAGGTCGTACGGCTCTCGGACGCCTCCGGCCCGAGCCGGCCCAGTGGCGACGATCTCGAAGCGCTGGCGAACGCGGTCAGGGAGGCGGCCCGCCCCCACGAGCGGGCGGCCGAGGCGGGCGGTGGCCCCGGTGTCCGCCGGTCGGAGCCGATGGAGGTCGGACGCCGCGGCCATCTCCGCGTGCTGCGTTCCCCCGACTCCTGAAGGTTCCGACGCGTTCGCATCCGTACGGCCCTCGGTGCGGAGGCGTTGGCGGCTGCCTCGGCTTCTGCGGGTAGTTTGAGGCGACCGCAGAGAATTCAGGAGGGTTGGGCCGTGGCTGCTTCTGCTGCTGCTGATCTGTCGCAGATCGTGAAGGCGTACGACGTCCGCGGGGTGGTGCCCGATCAGTGGGACGAGTCGCTCGCCGAACTCTTCGGCGCCGCCTTCGTCCAGGTGACGGGCGCGGACGCGATCGTCGTCGGCCATGACATGCGGCCGTCGTCGCCGGGGCTCTCCGAAGCCTTCGCCCGCGGCGCCGCGGACCGCGGCGCGGACGTCACCCTGATCGGACTGTGCTCCACGGACCAGCTGTACTTCGCATCGGGGCAATTCGGGCTGCCCGGCGCGATGTTCACGGCGTCGCACAATCCCGCCCAGTACAACGGCATCAAGCTGTGCCGGGCCGGCGCCGCACCGGTCGGCCAGGACTCGGGCCTCGGTGAGATCCGCGCGCTGGCCGAGAGCTGGCTCGCCGAGGGCGCCCCGGCCCCCGTACCGGCACCTGGTTCGGTCAGCAACCGCGACACCCTCACCGACTATGCGGCCCACCTGCTGTCCCTCGTCGACGTGGCGTCTATCCGGCCGCTGAAGGTCGTCGTGGACGCGGGCAACGGCATGGGCGGCCACACGGTCCCCACTGTCTTCGCCTCGCTGCCGGTCGAGCTCGTGCCGATGTACTTCGAGCTGGACGGCACGTTCCCGAACCACGAGGCCAACCCGCTGGACCCGAAGAACCTCGTGGACCTCCAGGCCCGGGTCCGCGCCGAGGGTGCGGACGTCGGCCTCGCCTTCGACGGCGACGCCGACCGCTGCTTCGTCGTCGACGAGCGTGGGGAGGGTGTCTCCCCGTCGGCGATCACCGCACTGGTCGCCGCCCGCGAGCTGGCCAAGCACCCGGGCGGCACGGTCATCCACAACCTGATCACCTCGTGGTCCGTCCCCGAGGTCGTACGCGAGCAGGGCGGCAAGCCGGTCCGCACCCGTGTCGGCCACTCCTTCATCAAGGAGGAGATGGCCCGCACCGGCGCCATCTTCGGTGGCGAGCACTCGGCCCACTACTACTTCCGCGACTTCTGGAACGCCGATACGGGCATGCTCGCGGCCCTCCACGTCCTGGCCGCCCTCGGCAACCAGGACGGTCCCCTCTCCGAGCTGGTCGCCCGCTATGACCGCTACCACGGCTCCGGCGAGATCAACTCCACGGTCGCCGACCAGACCGCACGGACCGTCGCGGTCCGCGAGGCCTTCGCCTCCCGGGACGGCGTCACGACCGACGAACTCGACGGCCTCACGGTCGCCACCGACACCTGGTGGTTCAACCTCCGTCCGTCCAACACGGAGCCTCTCCTCCGCCTGAACGTGGAGGCTCGCGACGAAGCGACGATGACGGCCATCCGGGACGAGGTCCTGCAGCTGGTGCGGGGGGCCTGACGAGCCGTGGCGGCCCGGGGCGCGACCGACTGTCCCGGGCCGACTGTCCTGGGCCGACTGCCCCAGGCAGCCGGTCGCGCCATATGCCCGTGGGGCTCCCGCCATGTGATCGTGGGGCTCCCGCCATGTGACCGCGCGACCGTGGGGACGCGACCGTGGGGACGTGACCGTGGCACATGAACCCTCTCGTCCGGGCGGGCGACCCACAGCCGCCGCTGCCGGAGGCACGGCCGCCACGCCGAGCCGCGCAGGCCGCCCCCCAGCGGTAGGCTGACGTGGCCCAAAACCGCATGTTCGAAGGGACACCCCCATGCCGCTCGAAGCCGGTCTCCTGGAGATCCTCGCCTGCCCGGCCTGCCACGCCCGACTGAGCGACCAGACGGCGACCGACACTCCCGAGCTGATCTGCACCGGCAAGGACTGCGGCCTGGCGTACCCCGTCCGGGACGACATCCCCGTCCTCCTCGTCGACGAGGCCCGCCGCCCCGCGTAACCCGTCCGCGTACCCCGCGCCCCGCCCCGCGCACGCGCAGACGCACCCGCACGCGCAGACGCACGTGTACGTCGACGATCGGAGGCCCACCCCATGCTCGACGAGTCACTCCTCGACGCTCCGGAAGCCCTGGCCCGCGCCGACCGCCGCGGTCTGCTCCGCGGCGCCGCGGAGGCCGGGGCGCGCGTACGCACCGCCGCCCGGCACGCCGCCGAGGCCGGGATCGCCGAGCTGAAGCCCGAGGGCCGCCCCCGAGCCGTCCTCATCGCGGGCCCCGGCACTGCCGCCATCGGAGTGGCGGACCTGCTCGCCGAGCTCACCGGCCCCACCGCCCCGGTCACCCGTCTGCACCCCACCGGTGTCGCCCCCGCCGCGGGCGCCCTGCGCTGGGCGCTCCCCGGCTGGGCGGGCTCCGTGGACCTCCTCCTCGTCGCCACCACCGACGGTTCCGAGCCCGGCCTCGCGCTCCTCGCCGAGCAGGCCTACCGCCGCGGCTGCACCGTCGTCGCGGTCGCCCCGCAGCACTCCCCGCTCACCGAGGCCGTCGACAACGTCCACGGCATCGTGGTGCCCATGGCAACCGCCCCGTACGAGCTGTACGAGGAGACGCAGGCGGCGGCGAGCCCCGGCGCGTTCTGGGCCCTGTTCACGCCGCTCCTCGCGCTCCTCGACCGTGTCGGTCTCATGTCCGCGCCCCCGGAGGTCCTCCAGAGCGTCGCCGACCGCCTCGACCGCATCGCCGAACGCTGCGGCCCGGCCATCGCCACGTACAGCAACCCCGCCAAGACGCTCGCCGCCGAGCTGGCGGACACCCTCCCGATCATCTGGACGGAAGGCACGGCAGGCCCGGTCGGCCGCCGGTTCGCCGCCGTACTGGGCGAGCTGGCCGGCCTTCCCGCCCTCGCCGCCGAGCTCCCCGAGGCGCTGCCGGCCCATGGCGTCCTCCTCGCCGGCGACTTCGCGGCCGGCGCCGACCCGGAGGACTTCTTCAGGGACCGCGTCGAGGAGCCGCAGGCGCTGCGGGCGCGCGTCCTGCTGCTGCGCGACCGTACGGACAACGGCCTCACCGCCGCCCCCGCCGCACGTGAACTCGCGCTCAGCCATGACACCGCCATCAGCGAACTCGAGCCGGAGGAGGGCAGCGCCCTGGAGACACTGGCGGAGCTGCTGGCCGTGACCGACTTCGCGGCCGGCTACCTGGCGCTGGCGACGAGCGGCCACGCCTAGCGAGTCACCCCGGGACCCGCGGCAAGCCACTCACAACCAGAACGTGTCCCGACACACTGCACCGTGCCCCGACGCACCGCAGCAACCCGCACCAATGCACCGCACCGACGCGCCGCATCGACACGCTGTACCGACACGCCGTACTGACACATCGCTCTGACACAGCGCGAAGGGACCCCATGGACCGCCTCTCCAACACCGTGCGCCCCTATGCCTGGGGCTCCACGACCCTCATCCCGGAGCTCCTCGGCATCGCCCCCACCGGCGAGCCGCAGGCCGAGATGTGGATGGGCGCCCACCCAGGTGCGCCTTCGCAGACCGACCGCGGCTCTCTGGACGACGTCATCGCCGCCGACCCCGTACGCGAACTCGGCCAGGCGGCCGTCGACGCGTTCGGCCCCCGCCTCCCCTTCCTCCTCAAGGTGCTCGCGGCCGGCGCACCCCTCTCGCTCCAGGTCCACCCGGACCTCGCCCAGGCGAGGGAGGGCTACGCCGCCGAGGAGAGCGCGGGCGTCCCGATCGACGCGCCCCACCGCAACTACAAGGACGACAACCACAAGCCCGAACTGATCTGCGCACTCACCCCCTTCGACGGACTGTGCGGCTTCCGCCCGCCCGTCGAGGCGGCCGACTTCCTCGCGGGCCTGGACGTCGACTCCCTCAAGCCGTACGTCGACCTCCTCCACGCCCACCCCGAGGAGGCCGCCCTCCGCGAGGTTCTCACCGCCGTCCTCGCCGCCGACCCGGAGGAGATGGCCCACACCGTCACCGAGGCCGCTGCCGCCGCGGAACGCCTCGGCGGCCCGTACGCCCCGTACGCCACCCTCGCGCACCACTTCCCCGGTGATCCGGGCGTCATCGCCGCCATGCTGCTCAACCACGTACTGCTGCAGCCCGGCGAGGCCCTCTTCCTCGGCGCCGGCGTCCCGCACGCGTACATCAGCGGCCTCGGCGTCGAGATCATGGCCAACTCCGACAACGTCCTGCGCTGCGGGCTGACCCCCAAGCACGTGGACGTCCCCGAACTCCTCCGGGTCGTCCGCTTCGATGCGGGCGACCCGGGCGTGCTGCGCCCCGAGGCCTCCCCGTCCGGCGAGGAGGTCTACGACACCCCGATCGACGAGTTCCGGCTCTCCCGCTACGTCCTGTCGCCGCACGCCGCTCCCCGGGACGTGACTGCCGCGACCCCGCAGATCCTGCTCGCCACGGCGGGCCGGCCCACGGCGGGCGGGATCACCCTCGCCCCGGGGGAGTCGGTCTTCGTACCGGCGGGCGAATCGGTCGAACTGTCCGGTACGGGCACGGTCTTCCGTGCCACAGTGGTGGCCTGACGCACCGTCCACATCAGCTGCTGCAACAATGTCCCGCCGTGCCGGGCCCTGCCTCGGCACGAGCAAGAACATCAGGAGCTTCGAGGAAGGACACCCTGCACCCATGAGCGCGTCAGGCGGAACCAAAGCGATCGTGGCGGCGCTCGCCGCGAACCTCGCGATCGCGGCAGCCAAGTTCGTGGCGTTCCTCTTCAGCGGCTCCTCGTCGATGCTCGCGGAGAGCGTCCATTCGGTCGCCGACTCCGGCAACCAGGGCCTGCTGCTCCTCGGCGGCAAGAAGGCCAAGCGCGAGGCGACACCGGAGCACCCCTTCGGTTACGGGCGCGAGCGCTACATCTACGCCTTCCTCGTCTCGATCGTCCTCTTCTCGGTCGGCGGCATGTTCGCGATCTACGAGGGCTACGAGAAGATCAAGCACCCGCACGAGATCACGGACTGGTACTGGCCCATCGGCGTTCTCGTCTTCGCGATCATCGCCGAGTCGTTCTCGTTCCGTACGGCCATCAAGGAGTCCAACCCCCTGCGCGGTCAGCGCTCCTGGAAGGAGTTCGTCCGCCACGCCAAGGCCCCTGAGCTGCCGGTCGTACTCCTCGAGGACCTCGGCGCGCTCGTGGGTCTGATCCTCGCGCTCGGCGGTGTCGGGCTCGCTCTGCTCACCGGCAACGGCATCTGGGACGGCATCGGCACGCTTTGCATCGGCACTCTGCTGATCCTGATCGCGCTGGTGCTCGCGGCCGAGACCAAGTCCCTGCTCCTCGGCGAGGCGGCCGGCACGGAGGACGTCGAGAAGATCAAGGCGGCGATC
This sequence comes from Streptomyces sp. NPDC043870, assembly GCF_056435785.1. Classification (NCBI taxonomy): domain Bacteria; kingdom Bacillati; phylum Actinomycetota; class Actinomycetes; order Kitasatosporales; family Streptomycetaceae; genus Streptomyces; species Streptomyces sp. NPDC043870. Next base: position 5,928 of record NZ_JBWKDT010000056.1, on the reverse strand, counting down.
GTCGACGGCACCACCGTCACCCGCATCATCCACATGCGTACGCTCCACCTCGGTCCGGAGGAGCTGCTGGTGGCTGCCAAGATCGCCGTGCGGCACGACAACACGGCCGCCGAGGTCGCCGCCGCCATCAACGCCGCCGAGGACCGGACCCGTTCCGCCTTGCCGATCGCCCGGGTCATCTACCTGGAGCCGGACATCTACAGCGAGGAGGCCGCGGCGGCCGGTGTGAACCCGGCGAAGTCCCCGGGCGGCCCCGGCCCGGACCTCGGCCACTGACGTACGCGCGGAGACCCAGACACGGAGGCCCCCGAACCGAGCTCATCGGCCCGGGGGCCTCTTCCTCTGTTTTCAACTGTTTTCAACTTGGCCTTCGTGCCGTCGAGCGACCCCACTCCACGCCCTCCGGAGAGCGTGCGAAGCCGACGATCGGTGCCCTGACGGCGTCGGTCTTGGCGTGCGGGATGGCGATCTCCTCGCCGAGGCCGGTCGTGCCCAGTTCCAGACGGGCCAAAGCGGCCCGTACGAGTTCCTCGGGATCCGCGACCTTGCCGGTCGTTCCGAGCATCGCCGCCATCTCGCGGATGCCGGCATCCTTGCTGCCGGCGGCAAGGGTGCCCCCTTCCCACGGGCCCGTGGGCCCTGGATCTGGCTGGAACGCGGCCATGGGCGGGCTGTGGGCGGCCGCGGCGATCGGTGTAGATTCGTGACCAGTGCCAGACGTCGCTGCTGATGGCGGTCGGGCGGTCCGCGACTGTGGACCGGCCGAGGGAGAGAGGGCCTCCGACGGACTGCGCTGCGGGCGTCTGCGGGCGTCCGGGCATCGCTGTGCCCGTATCGCCGCAGTGGCCGCAGAGCCATCCAGCCCTACCCATCCCTCGACCACATGAGGAGCAGCTCGCAATGACGACTGTCGCCGCCGGCCAGGACTTCAAGGTCGCCGACCTCTCCCTCGCCGACTTCGGCCGCAAGGAGATCACCCTCGCCGAGCACGAGATGCCCGGCCTGATGTCGATCCGCAAGGAGTACGCGGCTTCGCAGCCGCTCGCCGGAGCCCGCATCACCGGCTCGCTGCACATGACCGTGCAGACCGCCGTCCTCATCGAGACCCTGGTCGCCCTCGGCGCCGAGGTCCGCTGGGCGTCCTGCAACATCTTCTCCACCCAGGACCACGCCGCCGCCGCCATCGCCGTCGGCCCCAAGGGCACCGCGGACAACCCCCAGGGCATCCCGGTCTTCGCCTGGAAGGGCGAGACCCTGGAGGAGTACTGGTGGTGCACGGAGCAGGCCCTGACCTGGCCGAACTCGCCCACCGGTGGTCCGAACATGATCCTGGACGACGGCGGTGACGCCACCCTCCTCGTCCACAAGGGCGTCGAGTTCGAGAAGGCCGGCGAGGCCCCGGACCCGTCCACCGCGGACAGCGAGGAGTACGGCCACATCCTCACCCTGCTGAACCGCACCCTCTCCGAGAACCCGCAGAAGTGGACCCGTCTGTCGTCCGAGATCCGCGGCGTCACCGAGGAGACCACGACCGGTGTCCACCGTCTGTACGAGATGCAGCGCGACGGCACCCTCCTCTTCCCGGCGATCAACGTCAACGACGCCGTCACCAAGTCCAAGTTCGACAACAAGTACGGCTGCCGTCACTCCCTGGTCGACGGCATCAACCGCGCCACCGACGTCCTGATCGGCGGCAAGGTCGCGGTCGTGTGCGGCTACGGCGACGTCGGCAAGGGCTGCGCGGAGTCCCTGCGCGGCCAGGGCGCCCGCGTGATCATCACCGAGATCGACCCGATCTGCGCGCTGCAGGCGGCGATGGACGGCTACCAGGTCACGACCCTCGACGAGGTCATCGACAAGGCCGACCTGTTCATCACGACGACGGGCAACAAGGACATCATCATGGCCTCGGACATGGCCAAGATGAAGCACCAGGCGATCGTCGGCAACATCGGTCACTTCGACAACGAGATCGACATGGCCGGCCTCGCCAAGGTCCCGGGCATCGTCAAGGACGAGGTCAAGCCGCAGGTCCACACCTGGACGTTCCCCGACGGCAAGGTGATCATCCTGCTGTCCGAGGGCCGTCTGCTCAACCTGGGCAACGCGACCGGCCACCCGTCCTTCGTGATGTCCAACTCGTTCGCGGACCAGACGCTGGCCCAGATCGAGCTGTTCACCAAGCCGGAGGAGTACCCGACCGACGTCTACGTGCTGCCCAAGCACCTCGACGAGAAGGTCGCCCGCCTCCACCTCGACTCGCTCGGCGTGAAGCTCACGACGCTCCGCCCCGAGCAGGCCGCCTACATCGGTGTCGAGGTCGAGGGCCCGTACAAGCCGGACCACTACCGGTACTGACGCTGCGGGTACCCGTAGGTGCCCGTAGGTACCCGGGCACCACCAGGTGCCCGAGGTGCCGGCGCCTACCGGCACTCCAACCGGTACTGACGTACCCACCGCAGGCCCCCGGACCCCCGGGCACGGGGGCCTGCACCCGGGCCGTCCTCGTCGGCCCCCGCCGTCGGGGTACAGGGCCCCGGCCATCCGCCCAGGCGGCCATCCGGCCAGGGGCCATCCGCCCAGGAGGCGGACATCTGGACAGGCAGCCATCCGGACAGACAGACCTCCGGACTTCCGGCCTTCCGGAGGGACACTTCCCTCGCGTCGCTACCGGGCCCCAACGCATCGCAAGGACCTCGCCCCATGCCCCGCGGCCGCTATTCGCTCCATGATCCGCACGATCACACCCCCCTCGGTGAAGAGCACTTCCACTGCGCACCCGGCCCCTCCGGCTGGCGCTACGTCTCCCAGCTGACCACCCCCTCCGGAGACCACGCAGGGTCCGTCGACCTTGCTCTCGACGAACTCGGCCGCCCGATCCGCCTCGAACTCCACGCCTCGAGCTGGCAGGTCCGCGGCGCCGCCCTCGACGGGGTCACCTGGGTCCGCACCGATCCCACCGGCACACACGCCACCGAAGGCAATGTCCGCGCCCACGCCTTCACCGGCACCTCCCCCGCATTCCTCGTCGCGACAGCCCGGCTGCTCCGCCTCACACCCGGCGCCCCCGCGACCCGCGTCCGCCTCGTCGCCTTCACGGACCCGGTCCTCGCCCCCCGCACCGTCGACCAGTCCTGGGCCCTGGTGAAAAGTGAAGCGCACACCACTGACAACGGCGTCCTGACCGTGGACGAATACCAGGTCAGCGCCCTGGACACCGGCGAACAGCACCCGGTCCACATCGCGGGTGACGTGGTCCTGTCGGCCCCTGGCATCGAGCTCGAAGACCTCGAAACCCCACCCTCGGTCTTCCCCTGACCCGCGGCCGCCCTACGCGGGTGGCACGAACCCCGTGGCGGGCCGCGGGGCCCCCGCAACTGCGGACCCCGCCGCATCGGCAGGCGTGCGCGAGGCCACGGAAACCGGGTTGGTCAGGGCCGCAGGCGCAGGCGACTGCGCAGGCGAAGGCACAGACCAGGGCACAGACGCGGACGAAGACGACGCCGAAACGGGCGAAGGGGAAGAAGGCACGGGAGAAGCGAGAGGATCCGCGGCAGAAGCGGGAGAAGCGGCAGAAGCGGCAGAAGCAGGAGAGGCGGGAGGAGCCGCGGGAGAAGGCGACGGAGAGGTCGTGGACGCCGAGGCCACGGCGACGGCCCGCCGTGCGTCCCGCGCCTGCCGCTCGTTCACCACGGCCGCCAGGAACGCTCCCGCCGGTACCCCCTGCGGCGCAGGCGTCCCCGTACAAGCCACCAGATCAGCGGCCAGCCGTTCCGCCAGGGACCAGCTCACCTGCGCGTCGAGCTGATGCATCCGGGTCAGGTACTGACGTATCGCCAGCCACAGATCGTCCGGCACCCCGGACAGATCGAGCTCCGCGAACCGCCCCACCAGCCACGGCGGCGGAGGAGGCACCGGCACCGCCCGGGCTGCCGGAACCCGTTCCCGTATCACCAGAGTCCCCGCGAAGACATCGCCGATCCGCCGCCCCCGCGCCGACACCAGCGAGGCGATGCACGCGATGACCCCGAACGACATCAGAATCTCCACCACCCCGATCGCGCCACGCACCAGCGCGTGCCGGAACCGGATCGGACCGCCGTCGTCCCGCACCACCCTCAGCCCGCATGCCAGCTTCCCCAGCGAACGCCCCTGACTGAGCGTCTCCACCGCGATCGGCGCCCCCACGAGCACGAGCAGGAACGTCGCGATCGTCACCGCCATGACCGCGGCCTCGTCCAGGGAGGCCGTCGCGACCGCGAGGCCCACGGATATCAGCAGATACACCGCCCACACCACGGCGAGATCGATCGCGAGCGCCAGCGCCCTGCTGGGCAGCCTCGCCGGACGAAGACCCAGTACGACGGCGTCCCCCGTCACCACCCCACTCACCGCACCCACCCCACTCTCCTGACGTACTTCGACCTTCTCGACCCCTCAGAACGCCAGTCTGCCAAGCTGACCCGCAGTGCGCCGCAGTAGATACGTGCAGTAGTACGAGTCGTAGTACGTACCGTCCGTACGGATCCAGAGCGAACCCGGACCGGACCGGGAACGGACCCGAACCAGTGCCTGGAGCAGCAGCCGACCATGGACCTCGACGTCTTCGTGATGACCCACCGAGCAGAGTGGGACCGCCTGGACCACCTCCTGCACCGTGGGCGCCGGCTCACAGGCGCCGAGGCCGATGAGCTCGTGGCGCTCTACCAACGCACCGCCACCCACCTCTCCCTCATCCAGTCCAGCGCCCCGGACCCGATGATCACCGCCCGGCTCACTCAGCTCGTCGCCCGCGCCCGTTCCACGGTCACCGGCACTCGTCGCGCCTCCTGGCGTGACGCTGTCCGCTTCCTGACGGCCGGTTTCCCGGCCGCGGTCTACCGCTCCCGGCACTGGTGGATTCCCACCGCAGTGCTCTCCACGCTCCTTGCCGCGGTCATCGGCTGGTGGATCGGTACACACCCCGAGGTCCAGTCGGCCATCGCCGCCCCGGACGAGCTGCGCCGGCTCACCCGTCCGGGAGGTGAGTACGAGACGTACTACTCGAGCCACCCGGCAGCCTCGTTCGCCGCCCAGGTCTGGACGAACAATGCCCAGGCGGCTGCCATGTGCCTGGTGCTCGGCGCGTTCCTCTGCGTCCCCGTGCTCTGGATCCTCTTCCTCAACATGGCGAACCTGGGTGTCGGCATCGGCCTGATGTCCTCGGCCGACCGCCTCGACGTCTTCCTGGGCCTCGTCCTCCCTCACGGCCTCCTCGAACTCACCGCGGTCTTCGTCGCCGCCGGAACAGGCCTCCGACTCGGCTGGACGCTCATCGACCCGGGCCCCCAGTCCCGCCGCACGGCCCTCGCCCAACAAGGACGCGCCGCCATCGGCATGGCGATCGGCCTCGCCCTGGTCCTTTTCGTGTCGGGCATGATCGAGGGCTTCGTAACCCCCTCCGGCCTCCCGACCTGGGCGCGCATCACCATCGGAATCGTTGCTGAGCTGGCCTTCCTCTTGTACGTGTACGTCCTCGGCGGCCGAGCGGCCCGCGCCGGGGAGCTGGGCGACATCGACGCCGCCGACCGGAGCGCCGAGCTCCCCACGGCCTCCTGATGTGCGAGCACCCCCTGTGACCTGCTAGTCTCCTCTTCGCCCGCAAAGACCGTTGACACGGTCGGAGTGGGGAGGTAGATTCTAACGGTTGCCTCGGACTGGACATGTTCGAGAGTCACGGCTAACATCTATCTTGCTCTCGCCGGAAAACGAATTTCCGCGGAGCCAATCGATTCCTTACCCGGATCGCAAGGCCGATTAGCTCGGCCGAAAAGACTCTGATAAAGTCGATATCGCCGAAAGGCAAAAGGCCCTCCAACGGCCACCGGAAACGAAATCCGAACCGGAAACGGAACGGAAAAAGAATCTGGTAAGGTTGGAAACACCGAA
>NZ_JBWKDT010000055.1:18794-34355 GCF_056435785.1 Streptomyces sp. NPDC043870 | reverse complement strand
AGAGCGGAGGTTCGGACTTAGTCTAGGGGGGAGGGGGGGGGGGGGGGTGTGGCGTTGGGGGGGTGGGCTGCGCCCGGGGCCCCCGGTGCCCCCCGGGGGGGGGGGGCCCCCCGGCGCGGACGGCACCGGCCCCCCGGGGGAGGGGGAAGGAGCCGGTGCCGCCATGCGAACGCTGCGGGGGTCAGTGCTCGCTGTCGAGGTGGTTCATCTGGGGTGCGGCATAGCGGGTGCCGGCCGCGGAGCCGGCCGGAACGGCCTGCTCGATGGCGTCGAGATCGGACGCGGTGAGCGTCACGGCTTCGGCGCCGAGGGCCTCGGACAGGCGCTCACGGCGGCGGGCGCCGACGAGCGGCACGATGTCCTGACCCTGCGCGGCCACCCAGGCGATGGCGACCTGGGCGACCGTGGCGCCCTTGGTCTCGGCGATCTTGCGCAGCGCCTCTACCAGGTCGAGGTTGCGTTCGAGGTTGTCGCCCTGGAAGCGCGGGCTGATGCCGCGGAAGTCCTGGGCTCCCAGTTCGCGGTCCTTGCTCCAGTGGCCGGAGAGCAGACCGCGGGAGAGCACGCCGTAGGCGGTGATGCCGATGCCCAGTTCGCGGGCGGTGGGCAGGATCGTCTCCTCGATGCCGCGGGACAGCAGCGAGTACTCGATCTGCAGGTCGGCGATGGGGTGCACGGCCTGGGCCCGGCGCAGGGTGTCGGCGCCCACCTCGGACAGCCCGATGTGACGGACGAGTCCGGCCTGGACCGTCTCGGCGATGGCTCCGACGGTCTCCTCGATCGGCACGTTCGGGTCGAGCCGGGCCGGGCGGTAGATGTCGATGTGGTCGGTGCCGAGCCGGCGCAGGGAGTAGGCCAGGAAGTTCTTCACGGCCTCGGGGCGGGAGTCGTAGCCGTTCCAGCCGCCCAGGGCGTCGCGCAGCGCGCCGAACTTGACGCTGATCACGGCGTTGTCGCGGTTGCGGCCGCGCAGTGCGTCGCGCAGCAGCAGCTCGTTGTGACCCATGCCGTAGAAGTCGCCGGTGTCGAGCAGGGTGATGCCGGCGTCGAGTGCTGCGTGGACGGTGGCGATGGACTCGGCGTCGTCTGCCGGTCCGTACAGGTCCGACATGCCCATCAGGCCCAGTCCCAGGGAGGAGACTGCCGGGCCGCCGGTGCCGAGAGTGCGGGTGTTCACAGGGCGATCCAATCCGTTATTAGCGACGTTAACGCCAGAACGTTAGCAGTGATGTCATCGATGCTAACAGCGTTCGGGTAGCGTTGATTCCATGACCGCCGAAAAGCCTTCCGGGAGAAGTGCCGACACCCGCGAGCGGATCCTCGTCGCCGCCGCCGATCTGCTGGCGGAGGGCGGCAGTGACGCCGTCTCCACGCGGGCCGTGGTCCAGGCGGCGGGTGTCCAGGCGCCGACGCTCTACCGGCTCTTCGGCGACAAGCAGGGACTGCTGGACGCCGTCACCTCGTACGGGTTCGAGCGCTACCTGGCCGGAAAGCAGACGCTCGCGGCGACCGACGATCCGGTCGAGGACCTCCGGCGCGGCTGGGACCTGCACATCGACTTCGGCCTGACACACCCGTCGTTCTACGTCCTGATGTACGGCGCCGTACGCCCGGGCGAGCCCGTCGCCGCCGCGGAGGAGGCCCACGCGATCCTGGTCGGCATGCTGGAGCGGGTGGCCCGGGCGGGCCGTCTGCGCCTCCCGGTCGGTGCCGCCGCCCAGATGGTCCAGGCCGCGAGCGTCGGCGTCGCCCTCACCCTGATCGCCACCCCGCCGGGCGCCCGGAGCACAGGACTCTCCGCCCGTACGCGCGACACCGTTCTCGCCGCCCTCACCACCGATCCTCCGCCGGACGACGCCGCGGACACCCCGGCCTCCCGTGCCATCGCCCTCACCGCAGTCCTGCCGGACCTGTCCGAGACGCTCACGCCCGCCGAGGCCACGCTGCTCCGTGAATGGCTCCAGCGCATCGCGTCCGGGGGCGCCGGCGCATGACGGTGCTGCCGGATGTGCGTCGCGCGGCCCGGTGACCGGTGCCGCCGGTAGCGGGGGACGGCCTCCCGACTTCCGCTACGCAGGCGCTCCGCCGAGGCGCTGCTCGGTCCAGATCGTCTTCCCCTCGCCGCCGAAGCGCGTTCCCCAGCGCTCGGCGAGCTGCGCGACGAGAAGCAGCCCGCGGCCCCCTTCGTCGGTGGTGCGGGCATGCCGCAGACGGGGTGCCGAGCTGCTGCCGTCGGAGACCTCGCAGGTCAGCGCGCGGTCACGGATCAAACGCAGTCGGATGGGGGCGCTGGCGTACCGGATGGCGTTGGTGACGAGTTCGCTCACGATGAGTTCCGTGGTGAACGCCTCCTCCTCCAGGCTCCAGGAGGTGAGCTGCCGGGCGGCCAGGGAACGGGCCGTGGCGACGACGGCCGGGTCGGCCGGCAGGTCCCACGAGGCGACGTCGTCGTCGCTCAACGCATGGGTCCGGGCGACGAGCACGGCCGCGTCGTGGCGGGGTGTCCCGGGCAGCAGCCGTTCGATGAGCACGCGGCAGATCTCCCGCACGGAGCCGGGCAGACGGCTCACGAGGCTTTCGAGCACGGCCCGTCCCGCGCCGCCTTCGTGGGACTGGAGGAGTCCGGGGGTGTACAGCGTGAGCAGCGCTTCCTCGGGCAGGTCCAGCTCGGCCTTCCCGAACTGCTGCCCGGGACGGCCCAGCGGCTCGGAGGCCGGGGGTTCGAAGGCCGCCACCGTCCCGTCCGGACAGCCGACGACCGGGCCGGGATGGCCGGCTCCGGCCATGGTGCAGTGCCGGGAGACGGGATCGTAGATCAGATACAGGCAGGTCGAACCGGTCGCGTCCACCCGATGGGGTCCGTTGTCCACCTCGGGGGAGCCGTTGTCCGCCCGCTCGGAACCGCCGGGGGAGGCGCTTCCCGCACGGCTGTCGTCGCCGGCCAGACGGAACACCAGGTCGTCGAGCCGGGCGAGTAGTTCGTCAGGCTCCAGGTCGAGGTCGGAGAGCGTGTGTACGGCCGCGTGCAACCGCCCCATCGTTGCCGCTGCCCCGACACCGTGACCCGAGGAGCTGCCGGCGACCAGAGCCACCCGGGCGCCGGACAGCGGGATGACGTCGACCCAGTCCCCGCCGGATCCGGCGTGGACGTACTCGTGGGCCACCTCGACTCCCTTGTGCTCGGGGAGTTCATGAGGGAGCAGACCGCGCCGCAGGGCCAGCAGGGAATCGTGCTCGTGGACGTAGCGGCGGGCGTTGTCCAGGCATACGGCCGCGCGGCGGACGAGTTCCGTGGCCAGGGTCAGATCGTCCTGCTGGAAGGGGCCCCGTGGCCCCCAGCGGTAGAAGGTGACCGCCCCCAGGACGAGGTCGTGGACGACCAGCGGCACGAGCATGAGTGAGTGAATCCTCTCCTCGAGAATGCGCCGCCCCCTGACGGGATCACGGAGAACCCAGTCGCTGTCGTCGCGCACCCGGCTGACCAGACGCGGCCGCAGATCGCTCAGGGCCTGGGAAGACGGTGCCGCGAACGGGAAGGTGCCGACCTCGCCGGCCGCGTAGGTGCCGGGAGGAAGGTCTGTCCCGTGGGACCGTGAAGCGGCCCGGCGCAGCACCGCGCCGGGACCGACCGGGCCGGGCGCGATCTCTCCGCCCAGCAGTACCGGCTCCAGCAATTCGACCGCGACGCCGTCGGTGAGACCCGGCACGACGACATCGGCCAGTTCCTGAGCGGTGCGGACCACGTCGAGTGTGGTTCCGATGCGTGCGCCGCCCTCCGCCAGCAGTGAGAGCCGCTCCTGCGCGCGGTAGCGGTCGGTGACGTCCACGGCCACGTCAGCGACTCCCAGGATCCGGCCGTCGGCGTCCTCGAGGCGGAACACCGAGGCCGAATAGACATGCTCATGCCCGGGATCGCCCGGTGGGCGGCCACGCTTCTCGAAGCTGATCAGCGGCTCGCCCGACTCCAGCACCTTGCCCATCACCCGCTCCGCCTGCTCCGCCGCGAAATCGGGCCACACCTCGGTGGGGCGACGGCCCACCGCCTCCGCGGCCGGAGCGCCCTGCATCCCTTCCGCGGCAGGGTTGAACCGCAGCACCCGGAGCTTCGGGTCGAGTACGACCAACCCCACGGGGGACTGGGTGAACAGCGCTTCCAGGAGTGCCCGGTCGGCCTCCGGGGCCGTCCGGTCCCCGGGGGCGAGGAGCACGGCCCAGCGCGCCGCGGTGCCGTCGTCCGCCTCGGGGCGGACGGCGAGGAGGCAGCTCACCGGCGGGCCGTCGCGATGCCGCAGCAGGATCCGCCCGCTCGCCGGGCCGGCCCCGGGGTGCTCGGTGTCTTCCAGGTCCGCGGCGGCCCCCGCGTCCCGTGCCGTGGCCAGCAGAGCGGCCACGGACGCTCCGACCACCTCGTCCGCCGGGTAGCCGAGCAGCCGCTCCGCCGCCGTGCTCCACCCGGTGACCGTGCCTTGCGCGTCGACCACCACGCGGGCCCAGTCCCGCACCGGGAGTTCTTCGCGTTCGCCGCCGCCGTACGCGGCGTGGGATGCACCCATGGACACCAGCCTCGTCCTGCGTCGACACCCCCTGTTTCCTCCCAGTGTTACCGCCCTGGGGACGGTCTGCGAGCAGACCGGGCCCGCAGGGCCCGAGCCGACGGCGAATGCGGTGGGTTCAGTCCTCCTCAGCGGCGGATTCCGCCGCGGCGGCAGCCGATTCCGCGGCATCCACCAGTTTGCGCATCTCCGTCACGTCCGACGGGCCCGTGGTCGCCGACCCGTCGGACGCCCCGCTGCTCGTCCCGTCGCTGCGCTGCCCGTTGCCGCCCTGCCCACAGCCGGTCATGCCCGTGAGGCATATGACAGCAGCAGCGGCCGCGATGGCGGCACGTCGCGGGGCCATCACTTCTCGGCCCCGTCGTTGTTCGCCTTGCACCAGGACTTCACCGAGGCCAGGTCCTTCTGCCGCTTCTCCAGCGCCGGAACGAGGGAACGGCGAAAGGTCAGCTTGTCGTTGAGATACGTCTCGATCTCGGTGTGACCGGCCTTCCTGGCGTTCTCGACGCGCTTCTCCAGGCGGCTGATCGACCCGCGTTGTGTCGCGTCGCCGCCGAGGCGGTCCAGAGCCCGCTCCAGCCGCTTCTCGATCTTCGGCACCCGCTTGCACAGTGCCTGCGCACCGTCTCCGGTCGGCGTGCCTTCCGGCGAGGGTTCCCCGGTGCCGGCCGAGGCTGTGGCTGTCGCGGTGAACAGGGCCGTGACGACGGTGAGTGCCAGGGCGGCGGTCTTGGCGGTCCTCATGACGGTGTCCCTCCTGGAGCCGGGCGAGGCCCATGTGCCTGCGCCCGGCCGGAAGTTAGGAGCCGACTTTGTGGAAAGCTTGTGGGTGCCGGGCCGTTGCGGTCAGCCAGTCCCGGTCCGACGGCAACGTCGGCACGGTCTCTCCTCGCACGGGGAGGCGGACCTCGAACCGGGCGCCGTCGCCCGACGGCCGGTCGAGGACCCGGACGTGGCCCCGGTGCAGGGCCGTCTGCTGAGCGACGAGGGTGAGGCCGAGTCCTGAGCCCGGGCTGTCCGGTCCGCGCCGGAAGCGCTGGAACACCTCGTCGCGCTGCGAGGGCGGGATCCCGGGTCCCTCGTCGTCCACCGTCAGCACCGCGACCGGTGCCGAGCCGTGCCCGCCCGCTCGCAGCCCCACCTCGATACGGGCCCGGCCGTCGCCGCTGCGCCCATGGACCAGGGCGTTGGCCAGGAGGTTGTCGACGAGCGTACGCAGCCCCGGCTCCCATCCGTACACGATCGGACGCGGCACCACCGGCACACTGATCTCCGCCGTGGGGTGTCTGCGCCGGGCGTCGGCGACCGAGGCGTCGATCACCTCCGCGAGGTCCACCGGGCCGAACGCGTCGGCCTCTACCAGGTCGCCCCGGCCCAGCTCCCGCAGCATCACCAGCAGGCCCAGCAGCCGCGTGTGCTCACTGTGCAGATCCTTCAGCACCTCCGTCCGGTCCGCCGGCCCGAGTCCGGGGTGCTCGGTGAGGATGTCCAGATTCGTCTGCATGCTCATCAGCGGCGTACGCAGTTCATGCGCGGCGGCGGCCGCGAACGACCGTGCGGTGGCCAGGGCGCCGGTGGTTCTGGCGGCCTGTTCGTCATAGCGGGCGAGCACCGTCTGCAAGGTCCGGGCGAGGTCGTCGACCTCGGTGACACCGGTCGGGACGTGCTCGAGCCACGCCGCGTCAGCCCTCGGATCGAGTCCGCTCGTCCGTTGCTGCAGCCGGCGCAGCGGACGGCCGGCCCGGGAGGCGACCGCCAGGCCCAGCAGACCTGCCACCGGTGCGGCCAGCAGGGCCACGGTCACCACGCGCCTGCGGACGAGCGCCAGTTGGTCCCGGCTCGCGGTGTCGGGCGAGAACAGCCACAGCGTGCCGTCGACACCCGGCCGCGATCCTTGTACGCGGACCGACAGGACCCGCCAGCTGTCGTCCCCGTCCTCGACGGTCACCGGCCTGGCCGCGCTGCCCGGAAGGGCTACGGAAGCGCTGGGCTGAGGACCGCCCGAGACGGTTCCGTGGGGCCCGGCGAGCCGGATGCCGACATCCAGGGCCGAGGCGTACAACTGCCGCTCACGCGCCTGCTCGACCGCGGCGGGCCGGTCGGCCGCGGTGACCCGCAGCAGCCGGCGCGCGTCCCCGACGACCTGCGTCGCCCGCTCCCGCAGATGAGCGTCCTGCTCCGCGTGCAGATCGCGCGCGACGAGCTGGAGCAGCAGCCAGCCGGCCGCCAGCACCAGCACCGGCACCGTGACGGCGACGGCGAGCGCGATACGCGTGGACAGCCTCATGTGCCCTGCCCCTTCGAGTTCCGGGGGTCCTTCATGTGCTCTGCGCCCATGTGTCGTGAGCCCTCATGCGTCCGCCGCCTTGTCGTCGCGGCGCAGGACGAAGCCGACTCCCCGTACCGTATGGATGAGCCGCGCACGGCCGCCGCTCTCCAGCTTGCGCCGCAGGTAGCTGACGAAGGTGTCGACGGCATCGGTGCGGACGTCGAAGTCGTAACCCCAGACGCGGTCCAGCAGCTGATCCCTGGTCAGCACGATGCCCGCGTTGCGCGCGAGGACCTCCAGCAGTTCGAACTCGCGCCGGGTCAGCGACAGTGGCTCCCCGTCCAGACGTGCCTCGCGGGCCGCCGGATCGAGCACGAGCGGGCCGACGCGCACTACGTCCGTGTCGCTGGGCGGCCGCCGGCGCAGCAGCGCCTCCAGCCGCAGCACCAGTTCCTGCAGCGCGAACGGCTTGACCAGATAGTCGTCGCCACCTGCCTGCAGTCCCGCGATCCGGTCCGCTGTCTCGTCCAGCGCCGACAGCATCAGGACGGGTACGTCGTTGCCGTCGTCGCGCAGAGTCCGGCACACCTCGATTCCGTCGACGTCCGGCATGGAGATGTCCAGCACGAGGACATCGGCTGCCCACTGCCGTACCTGCGCCAGTGCGGGCCGTCCGCCCTCGGCCAGGGACACGGTGAAACCGGCCAGCCGCAGTCCTCGCTCCAGCGACCGCCGGATCGCCGGATCGTCGTCCACGACGAGCACGCGTCCCTGGCCCGCGCGTCCCCGGCCGATGTCACCGTCCATCCGCTCGCTCCCGTCCTCGCCGCTCCCGCACCGTGCCGTGCAGATGATCGCACCGGGACCGCCGACGGGCTACGGTCGGTCACGGGTGACCGGTCACCGGTCGCCGTCCGGCGCCGCACGGTCGCGGCGGCCCGATCGGCTGGCCCGACCGGCACCGGACAGGCAAGCTGGGAGCGTGGCAATCCATGAGCCCGCAGCCCATGCCATGAGCATGTGGATCACCTCGATCCTCGTACCGGCAGCGGAGAGGCGATTGCGCGATGCACCGATCAGGAGGTCCGAGTCATGAACGAGCAGGACCGCGGGGTGGCGCCTGAGCAGCTGGAGGACGCGCTGCTGCTCAAGGAGCTGGAAGCCGTTCATCGCACACGCCACGAGACCCTGCTGCACGGTTCCGCGGACGCGTTGGCCACCCACACCCAACGGATGGCCGCGCTGGAGAACGAATACCTGCGGCGTCATCCTGAGCGCGCGCCGTCGGCCGGCCGTACACGCGCAGGTGCACGTGCTCGCGAAGCGACCGGCGGACAGCCGTGAGGTGAAAGGCCGCGTGCCTCGGCGAAGGCAGTGTGGATCGGTTGAGTACCCCGGTACGGATCCGTCCCGGCCGCAGGACGCGGTCGGGACGGCGGGCCGTCGTTGTCCGGTCAGACCAGGGTGCCGGAGGTCATGGCGCACTGGCCCCGGTCGGCCTTCGCCGGGCCTGCCGCGGTGGGCCGGACGTCGAAGTCGAACATGGCGGTGGGTACGTACAGCGAGCAGCAGGCGTTGGGGATGTCGACGATGCCGCTGATACGTCCCTCGATGGGGGAGGAGCCGAGCAGCAGGTAGGCCTGCTCTCCGCTGTAGCCGAACTTCTTGAAGTACTCGACGGCGTTGAGGCAGGCCCGGCGGTAGGCCAGCGTGGCGTCGAGGTAGTAGTTCGTGTCCGTGTCGTGGTCGACGGAGATACCGATGAAGGTCATGAACTCCGTGTACCTCGGCTCGACGTTGCCCGGAATGAACACGGGGTTGGTGGAGATGCCGTACGTCTCCATGCCGCCCTTGATCAGGTCGACGTGGAAGTCGATGAAGCCGCCCATCTCGATGGCGCCGCAGAAGGTGATCTCTCCGTCGCCCTGACTGAAGTGCAGGTCGCCTCCGGAGAGCTTCGCGTCCTTGACGTGTACGGGGTAGAAGACCCGCGAGCCGCGTGTGAAGTTCTTGATGTCGTGGTTGCCTCCGTTCTCGCGGGCAGGCACCGTGCGTGCGCCTTCCTCCGCGATGCGCGTGGCGAGGTCACCGGTGGCCGTGCCGGCGAGTGCGTTGTCGGCGTTCGGCGGTACGGCGAGTGGCGGGACCCGGTCCGGGTCGGTCTCGATCAGCGCCTTCTCGCGGGCGTTCCAGCGGGCGAGCATCTCGGCGGACGGCGCTGTGCCGAACAGCCCTGGGTGGGTGATTCCGGTGAATCGGATACCGGGAAGGTGGCGGGAGACCGCCTGCTGTCCGTGGAAGTCCCATATCGCCTTGTAGGCGTCGGGGAAGTAGTCGGTCAGGAAGCCACCGCCGTTGGCCTTGGCGAAGATGCCGGTGTAGCCCCAGCCCTGGCCCGCGAAGTCGCCGGTCTGCTGCGGCACGGGGCCGAGGTCGAGTATGTCGACGACGAGCAGGTCGCCGGGTTCGGCGCCCTCCACGCCTATCGGGCCGCTGAGCATATGAGGGATGGTCAGGTCGACGTCGCGTACGTCGTCGGCGGAGTCGTTGTTGCCGACCTGGCAGTCGGTCCAGTCGCGGCACTCCAGGCGGAACTCCGCTCCCGGCTTGACCATGGCGACGGTCGGGACATCCGGGTGCCACCTGTTGTGTCCGGGGACGTCCTGGTCACGCATCGACTTGCTGTGGTCCACATGGAAGATAATTTCGGGCATAACAACTCCTAAATTGGTGCGGTCACGTTGGTGCGCTCGCGCTTCCGGCCGCCGTGGTGGCCGGGGCCGGCTGCCGCGAACTCCGGGTGAGTGGCCACAGCGCCGCGAACACCACCACGCCGAACACCGCCAGCGCGATGGCAGTTTCGGTGGGGCTCACCCAGTAACCGGAGAGCAGCAGTGCCGCGGGAATCACGCCGGTGACCCAGCCCTGGATTGCCGTGACCCAGCCCGTATAGGTTCTGAGGCTGTCCATCTTGAGACCGAGCAACAGGAAGAACAGGAACCACAGGAATGCCCAGTAGAGCCAGATGACCCCGAACGGGTAGTCCCGGAAAATCCGGAAAGTGACGAACGAGTACCCCAGGGCCGCAACCGCGACGAACAGCGAGTAGTAGCCGACGCCGGTACTGTCGATACCGGCGAGGAGGCCCACACCTACATACAGGTAGGTGAAGCCGAACAGATAGATGCCGGATGCCGCCAGGATCAATCTGGGGTCGCCGAAGGCGACGACGATGAGATAAGTCGGCGTCAAAACCTGCAGTGCGCCAACGAACAGGTTGAACACCGCTGCCGCCTTGGCGTCGACCTTCCCGAGCAACAGCATTCCGTTGATGAAGAGCACCGCACCGACAAAGAGCAGTCCCACGTTTCCCACGGGGACGCACCTCCTAAGTCCGCGTGGACGCCCTCAGGGACGCGGCAGCCGCGAGAGCGCGGGGTGCGGGTGCCGTGGCACCCTTCTGCGTGGCGGCACTTCGGAGACTACTGCCGGGGCCTCACGGGCCTGCTCCTCCTGGTCATGAAGGGCGGCGACCGCGTGCGAGGTCAGCGTGAGGCCGGGCGAGGTGTACACACGTCTCGCAGCGCCTGTGCAAACAGGGCAGCCATAAGTCGTGGGCGCCGTTCCGATCGCCAACTTCACGTCGAAAGGCCCACATCGGCTGCATAGATATTCATAGGTTGCCATCAGCAGCCTCCGGATGCCGGTGGACGCTGGCCAACCCGAGTGCGTGCGGTGCGCCCCGATTGGCGCACGCCACAGCGCATTTCCTGCTTTCAAGGAGACGTCTCGTGAATCCACGTGTCAAGTACCGGACGGACGGGCCTGGACCTTCTCAGAACGATCCGACGGCCAGCGCCGCAGCTGCTGCCGCAAGACCCACCGCGAGACTCGAAGCGGCGTACAGCAGGGATTTGCCGACCTGCCCTTTCTCGCAGAGGTGGACCAACTCGTAACTGAATGTGGAGAACGTCGTATAGGCGCCGCAGAAACCGACGCCGGCAATGGTCACGACCTGCTCCGGCAGTGCGTGCCGTGCGCCGAGGCCCACCAGAAGCCCCAGCGCGAACGAGCCGGTTATGTTGATCAGCCAGGTGCCGCGTGGGAACGCGCCCGGGCTCCGGTACTGCACGTACTGGCCGAGTACGTAACGCGCGACTGCCCCGACGGCTGCCGCCGCACTGACGGCGAGCAGGATGATCACCGCGCCCACCAGCCGTATCGGCGGGCGCGCCGGCGCCGCTCGTCGAGCCGTACGCGCCGGGCCACCGTCAGCCTGCCGATGGCCAGGCCCAGAACGGTGGCGGCCAGGCCGGCGAAGAGGCTCCCGAAGATGTTCAACGCCGCGGCTGCGTAGTGGCCGTGGCCCAGCAGGCGATCGGTGTCGACCATCCAGGTCGAGAAGGTGGTGAAGGCGCCGAGGAAGCCGACGGCGGCGAACGGCTGCACGTACCGGGTCGGCGGCCAGATCTCGAATACATACACGAGCAGTAGCGCCAGCACGAACGACCCGGACACATTGACGGCGAACGTCGTCCACGGGAACGTCGCCCCGGGCGTGGGGAAGGCCAGCCCCAGTGCGTAACGGGCCGTCCCGCCCAGCAGGCCGCCGAGTGCGACCGCCGCGAGGACGCCCGCGCGCAGACGTGCGCGGAACGGCTCCCGAACTCCCGTCACAGGTCTCATCGAAATAGCCGCATCCCTATCCGCCGGAACGCCTCTCCATTATCCCTGGGGATTGCAGCGCCGACGCACGCTCGACTAAAATTCAAGATCATCGGTGTTCGACGGTTTACCGGTGCCCTACCCGTTCACCGGAGCAGTGGCCCCACCGATGGAGGACGGCCATGGCAAAAATCCTTGCGGTGCTCTATCCGGACCCCGTGGGCGGTTATCCTCCCGACTACGCCCGCGACGAGATTCCCACCATCACCGGCTATCCGGGCGGTCAGACCGCGCCGACCCCGCAGGCCATCGATTTCACCCCGGGGCACCTCCTCGGCTGCGTTTCCGGAGAACTGGGACTGCGCCGGTTCCTGGAGGACCGGGGTCACACCTTTGTCGTCACGAGCGACAAGGAAGGGGCGGACTCCACCCTGGACCGCGAGCTGCCCGACACCGACGTGGTCATCTCGCAGCCGTTCTGGCCCGCCTATCTGACCCCCGAGCGGATCGCCGCGGCTCCCCAGCTGAGACTCGCGATCACCGCGGGGATCGGGTCGGACCACGTCGATCTGCCGAGCGCCATCTCCCATGGCATGACCGTGGCCGAGGTGACTTTCAGCAACAGCATCAGTGTGTCGGAGCACGCCGTGATGCAGATCCTCACCCTGGTGCACAACTACATGCCGGCTCATGAGTGGGTGACCACCAAGAAGGGCTGGAACATCGCCGACAGTGTGTCGCGCGCCTACGACCTGGAAGGCATGCACGTCGGCGTGCTCGGCTCGGGCCGGATCGGCCAGGCGGTACTGCGCCGCCTCGTGCCGTTCGACGTCACCCTGCACTACTGCGACGTGCACCGACTGCCTCGGGAGGTCGAGGAGGAGCTCGCGCTGAACTGGCATCCCGACGTCCGTTCCCTGGCCCCCGCGATCGATGTGCTGTCGATCCACACGCCCCTGCATCCGCAGACGCAGAACCTCTTCGACGAGGACCTGATCGGGGCCATGAAGCGCGGTTCGTACATCGTCAACACCGCACGCGCCCTCATCGTCAACCGGGACGCCGTGGTGCGTGCCCTGGAGAGCGGCCAACTGGCCGGCTACGCCGGTGACGTCTGGTATCCGCAGCCGCCGCCGCCCGACCACCCCTGGCGCACCATGCCGCACGAGGCGATGACGCCGCATGTGTCCGGGTCGACCCTCTCGGCGCAGGCGCGGTACGCGGCCGGCACCCGGGAGATCCTGGAGTGCTGGTTCGACGGACGCCCCATCCGCCCGGAATACCTGATCGTCGACGGTGGCGGACTGGCAGGGGCGGGAGCGCGCTCCTACACCGTCGCCGGATAGCGGAGAATCGCATCAGCTCAGGTCAGCTCAGGTCAGCTCAGATCGGCTCAGATCAGCTCGGCCCAGCTCGCCGGAAAAGATGAGTGGAAGATCAACCACGTGGGTGGCCGCGGGGCGGGCAATGTCACCTCTCGGGGCCCCTTGACTGCTGTGAGCCGGTTCACTGCATTTTTGCTGGACGGGGGCGGCGAAGAGCTTTAGCGTCGTTAATTACATTTCTTTTTGAATGCAGTGGCATCGGTGCCGCGCATATCCGAGGAGATTAGCGCTTCGCAGGAATACCAGGGTGAGGCCGGAGAGGTGGATCAGTGAGCATGGACGCCGTGTGGGTCCGGGGCGTGAACGGCATTCAGATGCATCACGTGACCGATCTTCAGGATGCCGGCAGGTTCCTTGGCAACGCAGCAATGGCACTGCGGGCCGCGCACGTACGGACCGGCGCCGACCGGTACTCGAGCATCGCCGCCGAGCTCAAGGCCCTGGTGGCGCGGGTACGGGAGCTGGAGGACGAGGCGCGGTCGAACATGCACGACCTGCACGCCACCGACCCCGAGCGGTTCATCCGCTGCCGGGACGGTCACGAGGCGTGGCCCGGTGAGATCCAGGCCGGCTTCATCCCGCGCCACACCTGCAAGGACGAATGCCTCTACCACGATCGCGACGTCCTCGACGCCATCATGCAGTGCACCTGCGGCCGGCCGCCGTGCCAGGCGTGCGAGGTCGGCGGAAAGCTCTGACGAGCCGGACGTGACGACGGATCCCCCGCCATGGCGGGGGATCCGCTTTTTCGCCTCAGGTCACTGGTCGGCGGTGGCGAGGAACTGGGTGGCGGCGAGCTCGGCGTAGAGCGGGTCGGCGGCGACCAGCTCGCGGTGGGTACCCACGGCGCGCACCCGGCCCGCGTCCATGACGACGATGCGGTCGGCCATGGTGACGGTGGACAGCCGGTGGGCGACCACCATCACGGTGGTGGTGCGTGCGACGTCGGCGACGGTGTCACGCAGCGCGGCTTCGTTGACGGCATCGAGCTGGCTCGTGGCCTCGTCGAGCAGGAGCAGCCGGGGGCGGCGCAGCAGCGCCCGGGCGATCGCGACGCGCTGGCGCTCGCCGCCGGACAGCTTGGTGCCGCGATGGCCGACGAGGGTGTCCAGGCCCTTCGGGAGACGATCGACGAGACCGTCGAGCCGGGTGGTCCTCAGTACGTGGAGCAGGTCGCTGTCGCCGGCGTCGGGATTGCCGAGCAGCAGGTTGTCCCGCAGCGTGCCGGAGAGCACGGGGGCGTCCTGCTCGACATAGCCGATGGCGGAACGGAGCTCGGGTATGTCCCACTGGGCGAGGTCGCGGCCGTCGAGCGTGATCCGCCCCGCACCGGGGTCGTAGAACCGCTCGATGAGTGAGAAGACGGTGGTCTTTCCCGCCCCCGAAGGGCCCACGAAGGCAGTCATGCCGCGCGGCGGCACAGCGAAGCTCACGCCGTGGTGGACGTACGGCAGTTCGTCCGCGTAACGGAACAGGACGTCCTCGAAGGTCAGCGCGGCGGGTTCGGCGCCGGCCGCGGGCAGGGGTGCGGGACGGGCCGGCGGCTCGGCCGGCAGCCGCAGCGCCTCCTGGATACGGGCGAGGGCGGCAGCTCCGGCCTGGTACTGGGTGACGGCGCCGACGACCGACTGGATCGGGGACATCAGGTAGAAGACGTACAGCAGGAAGGCGACCAGAGTGCCGACGTCGATCGCGTCGGTCGCGACCCGGGCGCCGCCGACCGCGAGCACGGTGATGAAAGCGATCTGCATCGACAGACCGGCCGTGTTCCCGGCCAGCGCCGACCACTTGGCCGCCCGTACGCTCTGCCGCCAGGACTCCTCGGCGGCCGCGTGCACGGTCTGCTCCTCGCGGTGTTCGGCACCGGACGCCTTGACGGTGCGCAGCGCGCCGAGGATGCGTTCCAGGGACGCGCCCATCGCGCCGACCGCGTCCTGTGCCTGCCTGCTGGCCTTGTTGATACGGGGCACGATCACGCCGATCACCGCGCCCGCGCCCAGCACCACGCCGAGAGTGACTGCCAGCAGGACCGGGTCGACCAGGCCCATCATCACCAGCGTGGCGACGAGCGTGAGCCCGCCGGTGCCGAGGCCCACCAGGGAGTCGGTGGTGACCTCGCGCAGCAGCGTGGTGTCGGAGGTGACGCGGGCCATCAGATCGCCGGGTTCACTGCGGTCCACGGCGGCGATGCGCAGTCGCAGCAGGTACGACGACAGGGTGCGCCGCGCGCCGAGTACGACCGACTCCGCGGTGCGCCTGAGGACGTAGGAACCGAGCGCGCCGATCCCTGCGTTGGCGATGACCAGAGCCGACATCAACAGCAGAGCGCCGGTGATCGAGCGCTCGTGGGAGAGGGCGTCGATCAGGGACTTGGCCACCAGCGGCAGCGCCAGCCCGGTGGCCCCGGTGACCAGCGCCAGCACGGCCCCGGCGAGCAGCGTCCAGCGGTGCGGCCGTACGTATCCGAGCAGCATGCGCCAGGCGGGCGTGGAGGGCGTGGCGGGCGCGGTGGCCCGGGTGGCCTCCGCGCGCGGGGCCGGTGGGGCGGATTCTGCCGTGGTGGCCACGGGCGCTCCTCGTCGTGGTGGTGTCGGTGGACCGGGGACCGGGGGGGGGGGGGGGGGGGGGGGGGGGGGGGGGGGGGGGGGGGGGGGGGGGGGAGAGGAAAAGAAGAGAGAGGGAGGGGAAA